>JAFQKB010000084.1 GCA_017397125.1 Clostridia bacterium
ATAGTCACAAAACCAAGCGTTTGCTCGTTGTAGTTACTGAGAATGCAGCTATTGATATGCTGCGCAAGAATAAGCATTATGCACCGGTGAGCTACGATGAACTTGAAAATGTCCTATCCATGGACAAGGATATGCTGGACAGCGTTGCGGTGCAGGAGCTGGTGGACCTCATCTGCGAGCTGCCGGAGATCTACCGGGATGTGCTGGAGCTGCGCGCTTATCATGGCCTTTCTGAAAAACAGATCGCTGCTATACTGGATGTGGAATACGCCACCGTCCGCAAAAGACTGGAACGGGCGCGGACCATGCTGGCTGAGAAGATGAAGCAGCAAGAAGGAGAGGTATATGAGCATCTATAAACACCCCAAACTGCGGGAGGCATTTGACATCTACGTCCGGGAGCAGAACGCCCGCCTGCCCAGCGAGGAGGAGTTGGCCGGGATCGTCCTGTCCGACGAGTTCAAGGCGCGGATGGAAAAGCTGATCCGCCGGCAGAAACACGGCTATTACGTGCTATTCGGCACGGTGGCCCGGCGGGTGGCGACCATCGTTCTTGCGCTGCTGGTCGGTATGACGGTGACCACCTTCAGCGTAGAGGCGCTGCGCCAGCCGGTGGTGCGGTTCTTCACCGAGGTGTTCGAGACCTTCACGCGGGTGATCTTTGTGGACGACACCTCCGACCCAGCGCAGGTGGAGATGGAGAAGAAGGCGCCAACCTACATCCCAGATGGGTACGAGGTGGAAAGCGAAATCGATGCGGGTGCGTTGTATCGAATTACATATGTTAACGCGGAGACAGAGGAAAAGATATTCTATCGGCAACAAGTGGCGGAAGGGAATATAACAGTCATTGATACAGAAAAATACATCTGTGAACCAATTGATGTAGGACACTGTGCAGGAATTACATACAAAAGCGCAGACAGAATTTATATTCTGTTCACAATGGATACGTGCACCTTCTCTGTCGCCGGTAATACCTCCCAAAACGAACTCTTAAAAATAGCAGAATCTATATTGAATTAATTTTAGTTCTAACTTGTCACAAAAGCCCCCCTTGTATCGTTGTAGAAGATATGGGTTGAGGATACTCACCCAAATACAAACGATGCAAGGGGTTTTTGTTATGTCAAGGAATGTCAAACGCTTTGTCTGCCTGCTGATGAGTCTGCTGTTGCTGTTTCCCTTAAACCTAGTGGCTTCTGCCGCTTCTGTAGCGGAGGAAAATGTTGTTCAGCCTAGATTTAGTTATACGGCTAATGCATCGATCTCTTTAGCTATTACGACGTCTGGTACCGCCTACTGTGTAACGGATGTAGAGGGAAATAGTCTCGCCACAAAAGTTTACATCAAGATGACACTTCAAAAATACACCGTTCTTTGGTGGAGTAAAGTAGAAACATGGGAGGCTACTTTCAATGATGAGATAGGCTACATAAGCGAAACGGCGCAGGTGGGCAGCGGACGGTATCGGGTAAAAGCCGAGATCACCGTCTACAGTGGCAGCGATTCTGAGGAGATCACCGAGTATAGTCAGGAAAAGAAAGTGACCATTTCTTAAAGGGTTTGCCTTGAAACGGAGTCGGGGCGGGAGTGTTCCCGCCCCGTTCTCTATGTGTATGGCCGCTATTTGCGCAGAAATAGTTCTAAATTCTCCTCGAAAGGCGGAAAATCCGTAATGCATTCCGTGGCGCTCCCAAAACTCTTGCAGTACGATAGAGCAGGGGTCGTAATATGCCGGAAAGAGTCGCATTGGCGAAAAATCTGAAAAAGATTCGCAAACAGATGCACGAATCCCAAATTGAATTTGCGGCTCACTGCGATATCAGCACCGAGGCCCTCAGCCTGTTGGAACGGGAAAAGAGCGACCCTAAGCTGAGCACGATCCAAAAGGTGGCCGCCTACACCGGCCACACCGTATCCGACCTACTGAACGTTGAGGAGAGTGGAGCGTATGGACTGTATATATGAGATGATCGTCACCGAGGAAACCGACGCCTGGGGCAACCCCTATACCGGCTATGGCATCGAGGCCTGGACCGCCACCGGGGAGCGAAAAAGCCTGCACCGCGTACCGGATCTCTTTATGTCCCGGCAGCGCTGCGAGCAGTTTGTGCACATGTGCAATACAGAAGAGGTCGCCTCGTTCCACCTGCTTGAGGTGATCGATAATGTGTTACAACGCTGACAATCCGAGAAGCAGCCGAATACAACAATATAGGGATCAATAAAATTGATCAATTGCTGAAGACGCCCAATTGTCCCGTTGTTCTGTATGTTCGCACTAAGAAACTGGTTAAGAGACACGAGTTTGAACGAAGAATAAGCTAATGCGAAAAAAGACACCCCGCCGATGTACAGGTCGTACATCGGCGGGGTGTTATCTCTTATATGTGTCGTCAACTATATACTGATTCCTTTTTCGTTTTGGTTACTTTTGACAGGCTTAATTTTTATACCATCACCCTGCCTCAACCTTCCAGTCTTTTCATAAGCTCCTCATGGGAAATGACCCCACGGCACCCGGTCAGATCTAAGGCTTTGCCGCGGATTTGAATATCCGTGACTCTCGGTTTGGTTACGGTGTACTCTGCTTTGCCGGGGCAGATGGGGTAAAGACCAAGATTGGCGAATATATACCAGGCGGCGGTGGTGCCGTTGTCCTCATCCCCGGGATAGCCGTCGTCGTTGCCGGAGAAGCCCTCCCGGCAGATCCGGTCCAGCCAATAATCCGCTTTTTCTTGCTCGCCCAGATAAGCGTACATAAAGGGAATGTGGAAAGAGGGCTGGTTGGAGATGGCGCACTGCCCCCAGTCATCGTCCGCCATTTCGGTCATCTCGTGGATCTCGATGCCGTAACCGCCCACCAAATATTCGGCGGGGGTGGCGAAGAAAGCGTCCAGCTTTTTGAGCAGTGCCGCTTTGCCGCCGTGCAGTTCACACAGCCCTTCGATGTCGTGCTGCACAGCAAAGCTGGTTTGCCAGGCTGCTGCCTCGGTGTAGTCACCGCCCCAGGCGATGGGGGAGAAGGGTTTCCTGCGGAATTGGCCGGCGCTGTCCTTGGCACGCATAAAGCCGGTTTCTTTGTCAAAGAGATTTTGATACCGTTTGGAGCGGGCCAGATACAGTTCCCTCTTATCGCTGTACCCCAATTTGTCGGCCACCACCGCCAGACAATAGTCGAAATAGGCGGCATCCAGCGTCAGGTTTACACTCTCGTGAAACGCGTCAAAGGGGACGTATCCGAGCTGTAGATACTGGCTGCAGCCGTCCCGCCCGTAGCCGGCGATGGGACAATCGTGGTTGGCGTGCTTTTCCATGCCGGCAAAGGCGGTCTTCAGCCATTCGCCGTCCAGCAGTCCCTTGACGGCGGCGTCCGCAATGACGGCATCAATGCCCGTAGAGGGCATACACTTCTTTTCGGTGCCTGCGGTCCAGCAGGGCAGCCAGCCGCCGTCCATGTAGTCCTGTATATAGCCCATAAGCATCTCTTTGCACTCCTCGGGGGCAACGAGCGTGAAAAAGGCGTACACGGTGCGGTAGGTGTCCCAAAAGCCGTTGTCGGTGTAGCGATAACCCTCCAGCACCTTGCCGCAGGAGGGGGCAAAATGGACCGGCTTGCCATCGGCGCTGATCTCATAGGCCTTGTGCGGGAAACAGAAAACCCGGTACACACAACTGTAGAAGGTGCGCATCTGCTCATGGTCGGCCTCGATCTGCACCCGGCCCAGGTATTCCTCCCAGATGGAGGCGTTTTTGGCTTTCAGATGGTCAAAGTCCCTATAGTCGCTGTCGCTTTTGAGGTTGAGCAGTGCCTGCCCGAAGCCGATGAAAGAGGTAGCCATTCGCACCTCCGTCTGCTTCTTGTTGAGCGCCAGGTGGATGGCGACCCGCTCACCGCGGATGGCAAGGCCTTGCTCCTTTTTGTTTTGGCTCATATCCTCGATGAGGGTGCGTGCGGGGTCCACCAGACCGTCCTCGAATTCGTAGACGATGTAAGTCTTGAGCCGGCCGATATCCGCTGTCTTCAGCGTGTCGCAGGTGGTGGAAACAAAGAGCCGGTTGCTGTCCGGGTCGTATTCGTATTCGTGCTCCCCCTGCACAGGCAGAACGGAGAAAAAGCGGTCAAAATCCTTGCGAAAGGTCATACGAAGGCAGGCCCCGTATGTGGTGGGGGTCAGTTCATAGTCGCAGAAGCTTCTTTTGAGGTAATAGTGCATATAATGGGGCGCAAGAGTAGCCGCCTTGGGATCGATTCCTGACCAGGCGCGGTCAAAACGACCATAGGGGTTTTGTATCTGGGGCTGCATCACGATTGCACCGTGCTCGCCGATCCACGGAGAGGGCTGGTGGGTCAGACGAAAGCCTTCAAAGCTGTGGTCGGTGGGGTGGTAGAACCAGCCGCCGCGGGAGGCGTTGCCCTGGGGTGCAAATGCTGCGAAGCCAAAGGGCTGCTGTACCAAAGGCAGAGTGTTGCCGTTGGAAAAACGATCGACGGAATCGGAACCTTGTTTGATGTTGACGTATTGGAGATAGCCCATTTTTCTGCCTCCTGGTCTTTTGAGTTTCACATGTCTTTGAGTAGATTCTATCATAGAATAACGCCAATGACAATTCTTTTTGAGAGTGTTTGCACTGTTTTTGTGATGAAAAAACCACCCAGAACACGGCCGTATTCGAGGTGTGAACAGGCAGTGGTTGCTTGAGATTGACAAAATGGTGAAGAATTGGTGAATGAAAAAGCGAAATGACGAAAAAACGAATGCGAAAAGAGACACCCCGCCGATGTACTTGGATCGTACATCGGCGGGGGGGGTTGTTCGTTGAACATGTTTACCATATTTCGCAAAAGACCTATCTTTGTAGAACGCCAATTACGACTCCACATATCATTTTGAGGATTAGCAATTCCTACCTTTTTCTGTTACAGACCTCTCAAAAAGCAATAGTGAGAATAACACGAAACCGTGTTACTCTCACTATATCATAGTTTGTATTTAATTGGGTCACTTAACAAGTGACCTTTGGAACGTTGCTTCTTCTATATAGAAGAATGAGACAACGCAAAGTCATAAAGTACACCTTCAACGCCTCCGGCGTTTGGGTCGCCTGATGCCTAGCAACTGAACTTACGCAAAAGCGGAGTGGGGAAAACCACTCCGCTTTTTTGCAGATGCTGCACAAATATGTTTCGTGGTTAGCTTACACGATTTTGCGGCCAAAACGAAGTTGAGAAAAAACAAAATCACATTTTCATATTGAAATCATGGTTTCGATGAAGTATAATACTAAAGAATGAACTTGGGTACAAGTGGCCGACGGATATCCGGTCGATGTTGGATTGGTGTAGAATTGGTGTATAGAAAAAAGGCTACACCGCACAAACCCAGTAAAATCAAGGCTTTTTAAGGAGAGAAAAACGAAAATGAAATTAGGTATCGTGGGACTGCCCAATGTGGGCAAGTCCACTCTGTTTAACGCCATTACCAACGCCGGCGCCCAGAGCGCCAATTTCCCCTTCTGCACCATCGACCCCAACGTGGGTGTGGTGGCGGTGCCGGACAGCCGTCTGGACGCCCTGCAGGAGATGTACACCGAGGGTACCAAGGTGCCGCCCATCGTGCCGGCGGTCATCGAATTCGTGGACATCGCCGGCCTGGTCAAGGGCGCCAGCAAGGGCGAGGGTCTGGGCAACAAGTTCCTGGGCAACATCCGGGAGTGCGACGCCATCGTCCACGTGGTGCGCTGTTTTGAGAACGACGACATCATCCACGTAGAGGGCAGCATCGACCCCCTGCGGGATATCGAGACCATCGACCTGGAGCTGATCTTCTCGGATATGGAGATGGTGGAGCGCCGCATCGCCCGGGTCACCAAGGACCTGAAGGGCGACCGCAGCCTGCAAAAGGAGCTGGATTTCCTCAAGCGACTGTACGCTCTGCTGGAGGAGGGCAAACCGGCCCGCGCCCTGGACTGCGACGAGGACGAGGTGGCGATGATGGGGCAGATGGCCCTGCTCACCTCCAAGCCTATCATCTACGCCGCCAACCTGTCGGAGGACGACTTTGCCGGTGGCGAGCCCACCGGCAACCCGCACTATCAGAAGGTGGCGGCCCTGGCCGCCGAGCAGGGAGCCGAGGTGCTGCCCATCTGCGCCCAGATGGAGGCGGACATCGTGGATATGGACGCGGAGGAGAAAATGCTGTTCCTGTCCGAGCTGGGCCTGACCAATTCCGGTCTGGACCGGCTCATCCAGAAGAGCTATCACCTGCTGGGTCTCATCTCCTTCCTCACCGCCGGTGAAAAGGAGGTCCGGGCCTGGACCATCCACCGTGGCTGGAAGGCACCCAAGGCCGCCGGCCGCATCCACACCGACTTTGAGCGGGGCTTTATCCGCGCGCAGGTCATCGCCTACGACGACCTGATGGCCTGTGGCTCTCTAGCCAACGCCCGGGGCAAGGGCCTGGTCCGCACCGAGGGCAAGGAGTATGTGATGCAGGATGGCGACGTAGTGGAATTCCTCTTCAACGTATAATCAAAGAAGACGAACGAAAAAACTGCCGCAGCGCATAGGCTGCGGCAGACTGAAGCGCCGTAAACCGCGACGGTTGTCGCAGTTTACGGCGCTTTTTCTGAAAAAAGGGATCTGCTAATCCAATATGCGTAGAGTTTCTACTGCGCCCACGTCTCTCATCGCCGGAGCCGGAATTTGTCATCCTCGGTCAACTCCAGCAGGTCCACGATCCGCTCTGCTGCGGCTTTTCGTCCCACCAGTCCGCTGGGATGGTGGGCGTCGGTGGCGAAGTAAAACTTACAGCCGCACTGTTTTGCCAGCCGATAGAGGTCCAAAACCGCTTTCTCCTCCTCCGGACTTTTGAACAGGAAGGTGTCGACATTCAGCTCAATGCCGACTCCCAATTCGGCGGTCTTGGTGAACAGGCGCTGAAGCCGCTCGCCGGTAATCAGCCGCACCACCTGGCAGTATACGGCGGCATCGCACAGCTTGGCGCTGACCAGGTGTGCCAGCCCCACCTTGTGATAGGGCAGCGACTGGTCCAGCACCGCCTCCAGCTTGTCCAGGAACTTGGTGGCGACGCCCTCCGGGGTGGCGGCCTCCTCTTGGGAGATGGTGAAGCCTACCTGGTGAAAATGGCTGATGGGGACGACGATAAAGTCAAAGGCATCGTACCGCTGGGGGGAAACCCCCACCACCATATCCATGGTCATTTCCGCCTCTACACCAAACAGAAATTCAACCCCCGGTGCCTGGGGCAGGGGCAGACACTGGCTCACGTGCCGATAGTCCTGCTGGGCGTACCATCCGGCAAACCAGGAGGTGTTGTGCTTATCCACCAGCT
This sequence comes from Clostridia bacterium, assembly GCA_017397125.1. GTDB lineage: Bacteria > Bacillota > Clostridia > Oscillospirales > Acutalibacteraceae > UBA5905. The sequence continues at coordinate 7,359 of JAFQKB010000084.1, forward strand.
CATCCCAGAAATGGTTGGTAAGGCAGATCTGCCGATAGCCGTTGTCTATGGCGTACTGCAGCAGGCGCTCCGGATTCTGCTCCGGGTCACTGCTGCAAAGGGACAGCGTAGAATGAAAGTGCAGATCGTGGTCAACATTGTACTTCTTAGTGTTCAGTAGAAACCTCTCCCATCTTATTTGTTGCTGCTCTCAGCGGGTATGCCGGATTCGCGGTAGTGGGTGGGGGTGACCCCCACCAGCTTTTTGAACACCCGGCAGAAATAGCTCTGCTCTTCAAAGCCCACCATCTGGGCGATGTCCGCCAGGCGGACGTGCTTGCGCCGGAGCAGCTCCTTGCTGTGCTCGATGCGCACCCGGTTGAGAAAGGCCACAAAGGTCTCTCCGGTCTCCTCCTTGAACACCTTGCCGAAATAGGAGGGGGAGAGATACACCCGGCGGGCCAGATCCTCCAGAGAGATGTGCTCGGCGTAGTGGGTGTTCACATAATGGACGCTCTGGTGGATAATGTTGGCGTGGCGGACGCCGTCAAACCGGAAGATGCTGTCCATCAGGGTGTTGGCCACCCGGTTGGTCCAGCGGCACAGCAGGTCAAAGTCCTGGATCCGGCTGAGCTCGGTATAGTTCTGCCGGTTGGCGGCGAGGGTTTGCTCCTGGTCCGCACCGGCGTCGATGGTGGTGCGGGACAGCACGGTCAGCAGCTCGTACACCCGGGGCTTCATCTGGTCCAGATCGCCGCCGGAGGCCAGAAAGATATGCCCCAGCAGGTCGTTGAGGCATTGCTTTGCCTCCTTTTGGTCTGCCCGGCGCACCGCCTGCATCAGGCGGCGCTCGGTGTCAAAGGGATACAGGGCCGGCGCACCGCCGGACTTGATCTGCTGGATGTAGGAGGTGATGTTCCCCTGCATCGCCACCGAGTCCTGCTGCTCCAGCATCCGATGGGATTCGGATACGTTGTTCATAAAGCCCACCGCCAGAAACAGCAGGGTGGACATATCCGACACCTTATCCGCCGATATGTAGGGGATACGCTGCAGCTCCTCACTGATGCGGGAAAGAGTCTCCTCGTCCGGGTCAAGTCGTTCCTTGAGGTCAAAGGTGAGATAATCCGGATGCTCTAGCATCAAAAAGGGACCAACCGTCACCTTGGCGGCCACCTGCTCGTCGCCCAGCAGAGGGGACACAAAGCAGGTCAGCCCCATAGGGCAGTAATAGATGTACTTGCCACCGAAGCGAGAGGCCTCGGTCATGCCGTAAATGTGGGACTGGACGCAGTCCTCCGGGGCGTGGCCTGCGGCCCGGCAGATGCCGCAGGAGGCGTAGCCATAGCCACACTCGTATAGCAGTTCTCCAGTGGCGTCGGACACCACACAGCCCACGCCGCAGGCGGCGGAAAAGGCCTTGGCACAGGTCTGCGCCAGAGTCAGATCAAAATTGTTCTGTTGGGCCATACCTACACCTCCTTTTGGTTTCTTACACTGGATACCATAGGGGAAAAACATCGGCTTGTCAAGAGAAAAAGGGGCAAAAAAGCAGAAAAAGTACAAAATACAACGGAATTTTCCTAGTCAAGAGCCATCACGGTTTTGTACAATGAAAGTGCCAAATAAAAATCGGCGGTCACGCTGAGAACGGAGGATCATTATGGAAATTTTGAACGAACTGTCTCTGAGTCTGCAGAAGGGCAATATCAAAGCGGTGCAGGAGCTGGTGCAGCAGGCCATCGACGGGGGCATCGAGCCCCGCACCATCCTGGATGAGGGTCTGCTGGCCGGTATGTCTGTGGTGGGCGAGAAGTTTAAGAAAAATGAAGTGTATGTGCCGCAGGTTCTGATTGCCGCCCGCGCCATGAGCATCGGTGCCGGTATGCTGAAGCCTCTGCTGGCCGACGGCGATGCCACTGCGGCCGGCAAGGTGTGCATCGGCACCGTCAAGGGTGACCAGCACGACATCGGCAAGAACCTGGTCAAGATGATGCTGGAGGGCAAGGGCCTGGAGGTCATCGACCTGGGCGTCAATGTGGAGCCGGAGCGTTTTGTTCAGGTTGCCAAGGACGAGGGCTGCCAGATCATCTGTATGTCCGCTCTGCTGACCACCACCATGTCCGTTATGGAGGACGTGGTCAAGGCGGCTGAGGCGGCCGGTATCCGCGACCAGGTCAAGATCATGGTGGGCGGTGCCCCCGTGACCAACGCCTACTGTGAGAAGATCGGCGCCGACGTATACACGGCCGATGCGGCCTCCGCTGCGGATGCGGCGCTGGAGCTGCTGGCCAATCAGTAAGGGACTGCGCATATGAACATGAAACAATGGTTGGAGCAGCAGATGACTGCCGCCACCCGTAAGGCATTGCCGATCCTGTCCTTTCCCTGCGTGGACTTGACCGATATCACCGTCAATCAGCTGGTGGCGGACAGCGATGCTCAGGTGGCCGGTATGGTGGCTGTGGCTCAGCGGTGCGACACTGCGGCGGCGGTATCTATGATGGATCTGTCCGTAGAGGCGGAGTGCTTCGGCGCGCAGATCGTGTTTGAGGATAACGAGGTTCCCACGGTGGTGGGTGCTCTGGTCAACACAATGGCGGACGCCGAGGCTCTGCCCGCACCCCAGGTGGGTGCGGGACGCTCCGGCGTATACGTAGAGGCCATCCGCAAGGCCTGCGAGTGCATCACCGACCGTCCGGTGCTGGCCGGCGTTATCGGCCCCTATTCTTTGGCCAGCCGTCTGATGGACGTGTCCCAGGCTATGATCAATTGTTTTGTGGAGCCGGAGATGGTCCACACGGTGCTGGATAAGGTGTCGGCTTTTATCGTTGCGTACATCCGCGCCTTTAAGGCGGCGGGTGCCAACGGTGTGGTAATGGCAGAGCCGGCGGCGGGTCTGCTGACCCCTGAACTGTGCCAGGAGTTTTCTTCGGACTATGTGCGGCGCATCGTGGAGGCCGTCCAGGACGACTCCTTCATCGTGGTTTACCACAACTGCGGCGGTGCCATCGACCGGCTGGTGCCGGAGATCCTGTCCACCGGCGCGGCGGCGTACCATTTCGGCAACGCCGTGCCTATGACCTCTATGCTGGAGCAGATGCCCCGGGACATCCTTATCATGGGCAATGTGGACCCGGTGGGCACCCTGCGCAACGGCACTCCCGATTCGGTCCGTGCGGACACGCTGGCGGTGCTGGAAACCTGTGGCGGCTATCCCAACTTCCTGGTGTCTTCCGGCTGCGACATTCCGCCCGGAACCCCCTGGGAGAATCTGGATGCCTTTTTCGCCGCGGTAGCGGAGTATTATAACGCTTGATCAATGATAAGGAGGGATAGGCCATGGCTTCGCTGATCTTGCACACACCCCGGGGCGACACCGCTTTTTCTGTGGAAGAGGGTGCGCTGCTGGCGGATGTTCTGCTGGCCCACGGTCATCCCACCGACCGTCCCTGCGGCGGTATAGGTCGCTGTGGCAAGTGCCGCGTGCGGGCCACCGGTGCTCTATCTGCGTTGACGGACGGGGAGCGGACGTGCCTGTCCGCTGAGGATCTGGCACGGTCGGTGCGCCTGGCCTGCTGTACCCGGGTGCTGGGTGACGTGCAGGTATGGATGGATGGGGCTGTGTCCCATCAGATCCGCACCGACGGCATTGCCCGGGAGGTGGAGCCGGATCCGCTGTTTTCCGCACTGGGTGCGGCGGTGGACATCGGCACCACCACTCTGGCGGCGCAGCTATACGACACACAGGGGCGGCAGGCTACGGCCGCCGCCCCTAACTCCCAGGGCCGGTATGGTGCGGACGTCATCAGCCGCATCGGCCGGGCTTTGGAGGGCGAGGCCGCGGCTCTCGCCGCCTGCATCCGTGAGGACGTATCCCGTCTGCTGACGGAGTTGTGCCGGCGGGCCGGCCGCAGGGTGGAGGATATAGACGCCCTGGTCATCACCGGCAACACGGCGATGCTGTATCTGCTCACCGGAGAGTCGGTGGCGCCCCTGGCGGCGGCTCCCTTCCGGATCGAGGAGAGGTATGGCCGCACCGTCACCGCCGGAGAACTGGGGCTTTGCTGCCGGTCGGACGTGCCGGTGTATCTGCCCCGGTGTATGGCGGCCTTTGTGGGGGCGGATATCACCACCGCCCAGTTGGCCTCCGGCCTGTGCGATACCGACGCTACCTCCCTGCTGGCGGACATCGGCACCAACGGCGAATTGACCCTGTGGCATAAGGGGGCGCTGACCGTGTGCTCCACGGCGGCGGGTCCGGCCTTTGAGGCGGCTAATCTGTCCTGCGGTATGCAGGGCGTGGACGGTGCCATCGACCGGGTGTGGATCGAGGAGGGCCGGCTGTGTATACACACCATCGGTGACCGCCCGGCGGCCGGCATCTGCGGCAGCGGCGTGGCGGATCTGGTGGCCTGCCTGCTGCGGCAGGGCCGTCTGGACGAGACCGGCTATCTGGAGGAGGAGCAGGTGACCCTGGCTCCGGGTGTGACCTTCACCCAGGAGGACGTGCGTCAGGTGCAGCTGGCCAAGAGCGCCATCCGCAGCGGCATTGAGACCCTGCTCCACCAGCACGGCCTGTCTTATGAGCAGGTGGACCGATTTGCCATCGCCGGCGGCTTTGGCAGTTATGTATCCCTGGGCAGTGCCGCGGCGATGGGTCTCATTCCACCGGCGCTGGCAGATCGGTGCCACAGCATCGGTAACGCCGCCCTGGCCGGTGCGGCGATGCTTCTGTGCAGCCGTCCGCTGCTGGCGGACAGCGTGGCTGTAGCCGATGGAGCCACCTCTATGGAGCTGGCCACAAATTCGTATTTCATCGAGCAGTATATGGAGCAAATGATGTTTTAGATGTAGGAAGAGGATTTGTTATGGCAATGACACAGTTTGAACCCAATTATGAGAATCTGGTAAAGGCGGCGCGCAATATCGAAGTAAAGCGCATTCCTTTATACGAGCATTACGTATCCCCCAAGGTGATGGAGACCCTCCGGGGTACCAACTTTGAGGATTGCTATCACGGAGACGATCGAGACCTGGATAATTATTTCCACCACTACTGCGGCTTCTACCGGGATATGGGCTATGATACCGTATCCTATGAGGAAGTGGTCAGCGTGGCCCTGCCCGGCGCCGGCGCTCTGGGCGGTCACATCAAGGGGGTCATCCAGAATCGGGCGGACTTTGAAAAGTATCCCTGGGACCAGGTGTGCGACACCTATTTTGCCAAGGTCAGCCGCTATTTTGAGGCTCTGCGGCGGCAGATGCCGGCGGGTATGAAAGCCATCGGCGGTGTGGGCTACGGCATTTTCGAGTGCGTGCAGGACCTGGTGGGCTACGAGGACCTGTGCTATATGCGGGTGGACGATCCGGAGCTGTACCACGACCTGTTCTTTAAGGTGGGCGAGACCAACCGGGCGGTGTGGAAGCGGTTTTTGCAGGAGTTTGGCGACATCTACTGTGTGTGCCGGTTCGGCGACGACCTGGGCTTTAAGTCCACTACCCTGCTTCCCCCGGAGGATATCCGGGATCTGGTCGCCCCCCAGTACCGGGGCATCATTGAGGAGGTCCACAGGGCCGGCAAGCCCTTCCTGTTGCACTCCTGCGGCCACATTTTCAACGTGATGGAGGACCTCATCGCCACCGGCATCGACGCCAAGCACTCCAATGAGGACCAGATCGCCCCCTTCTATGAGTGGGTGGAGCGGTACGGCGACCGCATCGGCAATTTCGGCGGCATCGACACCGATGCCGTGTGCCGTCTGTCCGAGCCGGAACTCAATGAGTACATCACCAACGTGGTGTCCCGGTCGGTGGGCCATGGCGGCTTTGCCTTCGGCTCCGGCAATTCCATTCCCGATTACGTGCCCATCGAAAATTTCCTGGCTATGAACCGGATCATCCGTACCCTGCGTGGCGAGTGATCGGGTAAAAAAGAGAGAGGACGCGGTATATGCCCAATCTGGAGTTGTATGAAAAACACATCATACACGACGAAGAATATCCGATGCGCACGGCCAGGAATGTAGGAGGATCCTGCGGCACAATGGTTACGGACCATTGGCATGAGCACATTGAGATGCACTTTATAACGGAGGGAAAGGTGGAATTCACCATCGACCGGCAGACCTATACGGCGGAGCCGGGCGATCTGGTGGTGATCAACCGCAACGAGCTGCACACAGCCAGCTGCGTGGAGGCACCGTATACGGCCTATATGCTTCTGTTCGATGTGCAGGATCTATCCAGGGAGATCGCCCAAAAGGAATACCGGTTCATCAGCATTGTCCGAAAAGACGAAGAGATAGCCCGGCTGTTTGGCCGCATCTTTCGGGAGATCGATGACCGGGGTGCCTGGTATCGCCAGGTCTGCCGGGGTTTGGCCATTGAACTGCTGGTGCATCTGAGCCGCCATTACGTGGACGGTACCGTCACTCTCACGGATGCGGACAAGCACAAGATGGCTCTCAAACGGTTCAATCCGGTGGTGCAGTATATGGAAAAGCATTTTGCTGAAAAGATAACCGTGGCCAAATTGGCCCGGATGCTGTGTATGAGCGAGGATCATTTTGGCCATCTGTTCCGGGAGGCAGTGGGGCAATCACCCCTGCAATTTATCAATGACATCCGCCTGCGCAAGGCGGCTAATCTGCTGGAGACCGAGGAGTGTTCGGTCACCGAGGTGGCGGCGGCGGTGGGCTTCAGCGACTACAATCACTTTGGCCGACTGTTCCGCAAACGGTACGGCTGCACCCCTAATCAGGTGCGCCGGGGCCTGTTCCACGTGTTCGAGGAGAACGAAACGGCTGAGTAACGAAAAAAAGCGAAAAAGCAGAAATGTATGAAAAAAACCGGGAAAGGACACTAGCGTCCCTTCCCGGTTTTTGTTATGATTTCTTTAGTGGAAATCCATATAATTTGCAGGCGACCAAGGTCCTCAATGGTCGTTTTCAACAATGGATACCCCAAAAAAGTACAATAGCAAGAAAGGATGATCTTGGATGGGACGAATGTTGAGTAAGAACGTATTGCTCGCTGTGTTGTGCTGTGCTGCGCTGATGCTCTCCTGCTTTTTCAGCGTGGCGGCCTTTGAACGGGCAGGACAGCCGGAGCAAAAGCTGTTTGATCGGATGGTGGAGGAGGATGGACACATCTTCGGCATCAACTTCCCCTGGATGCAGATCGGTCACACCCTGACCAACAACGATCTGATGGAGAAGTACGATGTGGGCTACGGAGACCCCTCCACTGTGGCGCTGGACGTCTATGGTGAGGAATACCTCTACGAGGGCCTGTTGAATCTGAAGGCCATCGGCTACCGCGCCATCGGCTATTGGGGCTCCACCTGCGGTGAGGGCATCCTCTACGACGACTACGGCAACGTATTGGGCGTTAAGGAGGATTATCTGGCCAACATCGACCGCTTTCTGGCGGTGTGCCGCCGTGCCGAGATGCCGGTGTTGTGGATCGTAGCGCCGCATACCGACTATCTGACCGGCTTTGGTGAAGACGGCGTGTACGCCTGGCACATCATCAACCAGTCCATCGTCAACCCCGAGGTGACCGAGCAGTATATGGAAAAATTCGTACGTCCGGTGCTGGAGGTGCTGGCCCGCAATACCGACGTGGTGTTTATGATCTCCGCCGGTTGTGAGGCGGAGAACGAGGTCAACGATCCCAAGCTGGGCAACCACTTTGAGGGAGACCGCACCACCTACGGCACCTCTCTGGAGAAGATGAGCGCCTTTTTACGCCGCATCACCGATATGGTGGCAGAGATCGTGCCCTCCGCCTCCCGTACTCTGGTGACCAACGCCAGCTATCTGAATGTATATAACGATTTCAATCTGGATACGGTGGGTATCAATTCCTACAGCTTTACCACCGGTTTCCCGGAGATCAGCAAGTACAACACGGTACACCCGATGATCGCCTCCGAGTGGAGCCTGGGCAACGTGGCCAGCGAGGAGCAGTATATGATCAACACGGTTAAGCGGCAGGAGACCATCGTCAATAACGGCTATCTGGCCTCCTTCTTCTGGTGCTATTCCGGTATAGGCGCCGGTGACCAGCACAGCCTGCATTATGTCGGTGCGGCCGCCCAGTCGGATTTCCGTCCTATGGTGTATGCTATGCATTATTTCATCGAGGACTATCGCAATGAGTTCCACGGCATTGAAAGCGAGCTGGATACCCCCCGGATGCTGTATAATCGCGGCTCCGGCACGGTGGAGTGGATCGGCGTGCGTCAGACCGACGATACCACCATTGACATTCAGCGGTCTATGAACGGCGGCCAGACCTGGACCACTCTGGTGGAGGGTGCTCCTGTGATGGAGTACGAAACGGATTATAAGGGCGTTTATCACGATGAGACCCTGCCCAAAACCGGTCGTGTGACCTATCGGGTCATTGTGCGCAACGGGGATATTGAGAATGTGTCGGATCCTTCCAACGAGGCGGAGATCCTGGCTCCGGCCCCCGAATTGCTGATCAACGGCAGCTTTGAAGACGGTCTCACCGGCTGGGATTATCTCTTTACCGATGAGCCGTATGTGTCCACGGACTATGCCACCGAGGGCAGCCATTCTCTGTATCTGACCGGTACTGCCTGGACCGGCGTGATCCAGGAGCATATCCCGGTGGTACCCGGCAAGCGGTATTCGTTTACTTGCAATTATCGCAAGGACGCTAAGGATACCAAGCAGAATAATGCTTTTGTGTGGATCCGTTACGGTGAAGGCGGAGGAACCCAAAACAGCGAGATACAGGATACCTGCGGCTATATGAACACCTCCAAGCAGGGCTGGCACGCCATTGAGCATTCCTTTGTGATACCGGAGGGTGTCACCGAGATCGCCATCGACATCCGTGTGGACGACCCGGCCACCTGGGGCGGCGTTAAGGGTATGTTCTACGTGGACGAAGTGTCTCTGAAAGAAGTGCGTTAAGGAAGGGGAGAAGGGATATGAAACTGAATATGCGTAAAGTGTTGGCTCTCCTAATTACTGTGGCAATGGTATGCGTGGCGTTTCCGATGAACGGTCTTATTTCCGCTTCTGCGGCCTCTGATGCGCTGGTTAACGGCGACTTTGAACAGGGCCCGGAGAACGCTCTGCCCACCGGCTGGACGGCGGAGAACACCAGTAAACAGTTCGGCATTGCCACCAAGGATGCCGTTCATAGCGGCACCTACGCCTCCCGTCTGGGCTATCGCTATTACGGAATGGTGTTGTATCAGAATGTGGCTGTGGAGCCGAACACCGATTACACCGTGACCTTCTGGTATAAGAGCACCAAAAACAGCGAGGCGGCTGACTATTATTTCGGTGTATACACCGAGGGGTCCAAATACAATTCCGCGGCCCCCGACAAGGCCGGTCAGCTCATCAACTCCGAGGCTGGCGAGGCGGTGTTGGAGATGGAAATGGTCGACTGGACACAGGTGACCTATACCTTCAACAGCGGTGCGAACACCGCTGTGTGTTTGGGCTTTTCCGGCCGGCAGCAGTCCAGTAATTTTAATGCCACCGACGCTGCGGCGTATATGTATGTGGACGATATCCTGCTGGAGTCCGGTGGCGAGCTGCCGGACCAGCCGGAGCAGCCGGACGATTCCGAGATAGTCGTTTATGATGATTTTGAGGCCGCAGAGGTCAATACGATGGGCGACTGGATCGACGAGGGCGTTATTAACGCCAAGGTAGTGGGTAACGCCGGCAAGGATGCCAGCAAGGGCCTGACCATTTCCGGCGGCACGGCCAACGGCAATATACGTGTGTACTTTGATGTGGAGCCGAATACCGAATATGAGCTTCAGTACGATTTCTTTGCCTCCGTCGACAGAGGAGCGATAGCGGTCAGTGTTCGTAAGGCTGATAAATCCACGGTATTTTATCAGGGGAACGTAAGCTATACCGGCGGACAATGGGAGACCCATACGGTTACATTCCATTCCGGTGACAATACGCGGATGCGCCTGTTGCTGATCCTGGTAGGCGCCTCTGAAAATTTGGATGCTGCCTTTGATAATTTCATTATCCGCAAGAAGACTCAGAGCGACGATGAGGAGAAGCCGATGGAGAACCCCGGCTTTGAGACCGGCGACCTGACCGGCTGGGAGGACATTTATTCCGAGTCCCAGGTGGTGAGCACCGACAGCTATGAGGGCCAGTATGCCCTGCACCTGAAGGGCTCCCAGTGGTCTGCGGTGCGGCAAACCCTGATGTTGAAAAAAGATACGGAGTACACCATCACCTTCTATGTCAAGCGAGTGACCGGTTCTGACTCTATGGGTATTTGGATCAAGAGCGGTGACAACAACCTGCAGGATCCCGAGGGCAAAGAGTTGGGTGGCAACTACCACGTCACCACCGAGGATGGCTGGAAAAAGATCGAGCATACTTTCAACAGCTACGAAAGGACGCGAATCGACCTGTTGCTGGGCATAAACGCAGATGGCAACGAGGTGCTCATCGATAACGTGTCCTACGAGGCACAGGAAGCAACAGTCTATGTGCCCCCGCTGCAGCTTTTCTCCTTTAGCATGGTGACCAACCGTCCCAGCAAGCCGGAGTACAATTTAATCCAAAACGGTGGCTTTGAGTCCACGACCGATGCCCCGTGGAATAAAAACACCTTCTTGGGTGACACGGTGCAGGTCGTGGAGATGGACAGCGCACCGGAGGGTAACAAGGTGCTGTCTTTCAATACCTCCGGCACCAAGACGCCTACTTGGCACTATTTCTGGATGGATGTGGAGCCACAGACTGACTACACCTTCTCCGCATGGGTCATGGGTGAATTCCTGTCCAAGGATAATGTAGGCCGCGCTACTTTTGGCGTGATCGACCCGGACACCAAGAATTTCTTGGTCTATCCCGAACAGGAGAATAAGCAGTCCAAAACCACTCTGCAGCTCTTTCCTACGTCATGGAGCTTTGAGTGGAATATCCGCAGCGTCGCCTTTAACTCCGGCGACAAGACCCGGGTGGGAATTGCCGTGTATGGCTATGGCTCCCGGATGTACCTGGACGATATTGCCCTGTATGAATCGTCTAACGGTATCAAATATACCCATCCCAGCAACACCCATATTATCAGCGCGGATGTGGAAGCGGATACGCTGACCTGTGCCGCTGAGGACAATCTGCTGGAAAACTTTGATCTGTCCGCCGGGGACACCTTCTGGAAAGATGGCCTGGGCTGGAAGAACGGCTTTGTTTCTGTGGAAGAGAGTGCCTATGGCTACGGCAATTCTCTGAAATACACCGAAAGCGACAATGCTGTGGGTGTATGCTACATCCGGTGGATCGACGTCACCCCGCACACGGAATACATCTTTTCCTGCGATCTATCGGTGCTGAAGACCGGCGCCGGTTATCTGGCGCTGTTGGATGACCGGATGGATCAGCCCCTTACCTTTGTCCAATATGACTTTGATCAGGATATGTATGAAAACGAGTGGAACAAGGTGTTTATCCACTTCAATCCCGGTGTGTACGATAAGATCGCCATTATGATCGCAGACCAGGGAGGCGAAGCCTTGATCGACAACCTCCGTCTCTTTGAGGCGGATAAGGCCGCCGATGTGGAGGATCCCTTTGTGAAGATGCCGGACGGTTGGTACAAGGAAGACGGCAAATGGGTCTATTACCAGGACGGCTACAAGCTCGCTAACAAGTGGGTCATGGACAGCGTCGGCTGGTGCTACGTGGGCGCCGACGGCTATTGCGTCACCAACAAGTGGGTGGCGGACAGCAAGGGCTGGTGCTATCTAGACGACAACGGCCGTATGGTCACCAATAAGTGGGTCATGGATTCCGTTGGCTGGTGCTATGTGGGCGCCGACGGCTATTGCGTCACCAACAAGTGGGTGGCGGACAGCAAGGGCTGGTGCTATCTAGACGACAACGGCCGCATGGTCACCAATAAGTGGGTCATGGATTCCGTTGGCTGGTGCTATGTGGGCGCCGACGGCTATTGCGTCACCAACAAGTGGGTGGCCGACAGTAAGGGCTGGTGCTATCTGAACGGCAGCGGCCGTATGGTCACCAACAAGTGGGTCAAGGACTCTGTGGGCTGGTGCTATGTAGGCGAGAACGGCTACTGCGTAACCGACAAGTGGGTCGCTGACAGCAAGGGCTGGTGCTATCTGGATGCCAACGGCCGTATGGTCTACAACACCTGGATCGGCGGCGACTATGTGGGCGCTGACGGCTACTGGGTACCTGGCAAGTAAGCAACAAGCCAATACTGGCAAATAAGCACCGGGCGGCAGGGGGTTCCTCCTGCCGCCTTTTGGCTTTCTTGCACAAAGTAAAAGATAAACTGTTTTCGCTGACTTGAGAGGGATAATTGTGAATGTGTATGTTCATGTTTCACAAAGTTTTGCAGTTTTAGCAAAATTGCGAAATTTGGTTCTTTGTGTTATAATTCTTTAGTCAAACGAAATCGATATGCACTGGTAATAGTTTTGCATCAAAGGATAACCATACCCTTTTGCGCACAATAACTTTGCAAATTTGGTAAAAACGCAAGTTTCGTCAAGTTATTGTGCGGGAAACCTATCATTGCTTGAAATTTGTTTGGCGGCAATCGAAGTTCGCGTTTTTCGGTGTGTGCAGCTCTGGTTGCACACACTTTTTTATTTTGATGAGAATAGCATTTGAAAGGGCAGCATCCTTGTTAGGTTACGCTTATGCTGAATGCTTTTGTCTAGAAAGAGATTTTTTACATGCACTTTTTGGCCTCCTTTGGGTCTGTTTTGTTCAAAAAACGAACACAAATTCCAGAAATGTGCAAAATAAGCACTGCACAAAAATTGAGAAAATTATAAAAGTTAGAGTTGGAAAATTATGGAAAATGCACAAAGGACGATAGGGGGAGAAATCGAGTGTGATTGAGCCCCCAAAAGCAGGAGAGGGCCTGCAATCCGTGGCGTTTAGCGCAATAAAGGGCCTCCTTATTTTGTGTACTTTGACGAAAGAAGCGTGTCTTTTCCACAAAAATCCAGCGAATTTTTGGTTGCATATCGATTTGGACTATGATATAATAAGTTACCCTAATATGGAAAACTGCCCTACTCTACCGGCGAAAGGCTGGCTGATGTGGGCTTTTGAACAATAGACATCCACTCTTGGAGGAACGTTATGAAAGTGCTTATGAAACGATCGCTCTCTGTGCTATGTGTGGTGATAGCCTTGTCTGTCGCCACTCTGGGCGTGGAGATATTTTTTGCCGATGCGGCCAGCAGCAGCATCACGGTCACCAGCGCCATCACGGGCGAGAAAAAGTACACCGGTGACGATCTGCAGGAGGCCTTCAGCGCGGCGGAGCGTGGCTGTATTGTGGCTATCTCCCGTTACATAACCCTTACCGCCGACGTGACCCTGTCCGCCGAGGTGATGCTCACCGGCCAGTCCTACATTAAATTTGAGGATTACCGCATCCTGCTGCATGGCAAGGGCGCCCTGTTTGTGGATACCCGTCTGCGTACCAAATACGTTGCCGCAGCCAACGCGGCTTACAGCACTATCGAAATGGTGGAGGAAAACGGCGGATTCCTATACTACATAGTGGCTCAGGCTCCCAGCTTTGGCAAGGCCAAGCCCACCTTCAAGGAGTCCGGCATTGTCTACGGAAACCGCGTGGATGAAGAGGCCGGTATCCTCTACCATGATGTGGTGGTCAGCGGCATCACCACCGGTGAGCTAGGCTCGCTGGTCTCTATCACCGCCTCTAATTCTGAAAAGGTGGACGTCACCTACAACGGCACCGTATCGGTCAATGACCGGACCTACGTCACCAACGGCAGCACCATGGTGCTGTCCGCCTCCAACCACGATTTTGCCGAAAAGGTGACCAAATCCTACACAGTGATCCTTCTGGGGGACGTCAACGGAAACGGTATGGTGGATGCGGCGGATGCCAATCTCATCTCCTGCCACGCCAACGGAACCAAGCCGCTGACCGGCAATGCGCTGCTGGCGGCGGACGCTAATCAGGACAGCTTTGTGACCTGGGAGGATGCTCAACTGCTTTGTGATAAGTATGTGAGAATCGATAGCTACAGCAGCCCTTTGGCCTAAGCACGCGGAAAGGAATACACCTCCTATGAGACTAATTATCAAAAAAACGCTACCCTTTGTGGTGGCGGTTGCCGTCTTGTTTGCGGTGGCGCCCACAGCCAGTGCGGAGATCCTGGTGGTGGACCCGGAGGAGACGGCGACCTTTACGCTGGAGTTTTCCGGCGTCACTGCTATTGAGGGTACCATTGAGTTTTCGAACCCCTCCATCATCAGCAATATCCAGTACGATCGCACCGACAACGGCATGAAGGGCCGGGTGGAAAACGGAACCATCTTCCTGTACACAGACGGACAGGAGGGTGTGGACGGCAAGATCGACGTGACCATCACCATTTATTCTGCGGCGCCGAAGGGCAGCACCTGCAACATTACCTTCCAGTACGCTACCACCGAGCCGGGCAGCAATACCCCCGGCCCTGTCCGCAATGTGACCTACACCGTGACGGTGCGTACCAATGAGCAGGCCACCACGCCGCCCACCACCGAGTCGAAGCCCACTACGCCGACAACCACACAGCCCACCAACCCCAAGGTGGACGTGTCCGCCCTACAGGAGCAGATCCGCATCGCCCAGAGCCTGACCTATTACGACTACACAAAGACCTCCTGGGCGGCGGTGGAGCAGGCGGTGCAGAGCGGCACCCTGACGCTGAGCAGCGACGACCAAGCCGAGGTGGATCAGGCCGCCCAGGCCATCAAGGACGCCATCCAAAAACTGGTTCGGGTGGATTATTCCAGGCTGCAGGCGGCGCTGGACAGCGTGGGCGATATGGATAAGCACGAGGACCTGACCGCCATCTGGAGCCGGTTTATTGCGGCGTTGCAGAATGCCCGTGTCCAACGCACCAGCGGCGACCAGGCCGCAGTGGACAAGGCGACCCGTGAGCTGTTAGCCAGCAAGGACGAACTGCAAAAGGCGCTGGAGGATATGGGCGATCTTATCACCGTGGAGAAGGAAGTACCGGTGGAGGTCGAGCCCAGCTACGATTTCTGTAACATCACCGGCCACACGGTCCGTCTGATCGTGATGATTGCCAGCCTGGCACTCAACGGGGTGCTCATCGGCCTGATCGTCTACTACTTCCTGAAAAAGCGAAGCAACCAAAAGGATAAGACACCCCTGGTGGAGTACGACATTGCCGATGACGAGGCCGAGATGGAACTCAACGACGAGGTCGAGATACTGTAATCCCGACCGTCTGACCAACCAATACACGCAAGAGAAAGGAAACGAGCTGTGGAGGAACAGAAGTGGAAACGAGAGGTCTATGAGACCTGGGACGCAGCATTTAAGGCGTTGCTGCCGCAGGTGCGTCAGCAATCGGTCCGCGTGGCGGCTTATGCCCGGGAGCTGTTTGTAAAGGCCTGTGCCCAGTCCTTTGCCAAGCACACCCCTGAGGGGCAGGCGCGGATACACGGCCGCTATGCGGACGCCATGTACAAGTGCGGTATGTACCACCAGCTGGGCAAGGCGTTGGTACCGCCGGAATACCAGCAGTTGCAGCCGGATTTCACCGAAGAAGAGCAGCAGCTGTACCGCAAATACACCACCGACGGCCGTATTCTGGTGGCGATGCTGCAGGTCCGCAGCGCCAAGGCGCGCTTTTGGAAAAAGGATAATTTCGAGGAGCAGCCCACAGAGAACATTCCCTGGCTGATGATCCGTGAAAGCTGCGAGCAGCATATGGAGCGGTGGGACGGCAGCGGCTATCCCGCCGGCCGCACCGGCGACGAGATCAGTGCGGTGGCCCAGATCGTGGGCCTGGCCAAGGAGCTGGACACCCTGGCCTCCACCACCCGGTCGGAAAACCCCTTTGACGAGGCGGTGGAGCAGCTGTGTGCCCAGTCCGGCACCGCCTGGAATCCGGAACTGATCGCCGTGCTCAAGGCCGCCAAGGACGATTGCCGGGCGGTGTATCAGAAATACATACACTACACACTCACGCTGCCCAAGACCATTCAGCTGGTGGAGCGGGAGTCCGACCGGGTCATGGGCCTGTCCTACCGGCCGATGCTGGACTCCCTGACCGGTGACGTGGCGGCCTACGAGGCCACCCCCTGGTTCAGCGGCATTTTGGGTCAGCCCGGTGAGGTGGAGCGCATGGCGGATATCGCGCCCATGCTGCGCCGCACCGGTCTGATCGGGGACGTGTGCTTCTATCTGCTGTACGAGGCGGCGGACACCATCCTGCGTATGCGCAATTGCAAGATCGACGTGACCACTCTGCTAGTGCAGATGCCGGACGAATTCTACGCCCTGGGCAGCAAGCTCAAGGAATTCACGCAACTGTTTGAGGACCAGCCCATCGAAAAGGAAAACCTGCTGCTGACCATCTCCGAGTCGGCGGTGGTATCCGCCACCAAGGCCACCCTCGAGACGATTGCCAAATACCGGCGCAATCACATATCTCTGGTGCTGGACAACTTCCACCCCGAGGCCTGGGCACCGGAACGGCTCAAGGAACTGGGCTTTACCCACCTGCGGCTGGCGCCGGAGGTGTGTATGCTGGAGGAGACGGCCAATTCCGCCCAGGCACTTAAAACCTGGGGATTTACCATCCTGGGCGCCGGCGTGGACACCCCCGAGATGCAGTCCTGGCTGTTCGCCAATGGGGCCGAGTGGGTGTCCGGTCCGGTCACCGGCCCGTCGGTCAGCGAGGATGAGCTGATCCGTGACGGCATCGTGAGGCGGCAGCAATGAGCGCCCCGCAGACTGCCGGCACCGACCGGCCAACCCGCCTGAACCTGCTGCGCAAGCGGCGGGGCGGCATGCCCCTCACACGGGACGAGGTCCGGGAGATCAAAGCCGGGCGCAAAAAGCTGCGTAAGGAGATGCGGGCCGCCGGCATCCGGAGCAAGGATGAGTTCGAACTCACCGCTTCCTCTTTGGGTCTGTATTTTGATAAGCGGCACGGCTTTCTCCTATGGCTGTTCCACGGCAGAGGCCTGTGGGTGCTGCTGGGTGCCCTGCTGATGGCGCTGCTGGCGCTGTTAGGTATGGCCTGGGTCAGCCAGATGCGTGGTCTGTTCACCATCAATATGGACGATGATATGTTCCGTGAGGGCTTTGTGCTCAGCGAGACCGTGGACTTTGCCCATCCGGCCCACAATCTGTTTTGCGAGCCGGCCACCGACGTACCCTGCATGTCCATCGTGGGTCTAAAGCCGGACATCGACAGCTATGAAGGACAGCACAACGGCCCCGGCTATTTCGCCTATACCTACTATGTGCGCAACGAGGGCGAGAGCACTGTGGACTATCGCTGGGAGATGCACATCACCGGTGAGAGTCAGGATTGCTCCACCGCCGTCTGGATGATGATCATCGAGGATGGTGCCCTGGCCCTCTATGCCGAGGCTACCGCCGACGGTACTCCCCAGTCGGTGCCTCCGGTGGGGGATGACACCCGAGGCTATCTGAACATACCGGCGCTGTCTCTGGCACCGGACCAGGGTGAATATCTGCAGCCCATTCAAACCTCCGGCCGGGTCACCTATTACCGGTTGACGCCCCGGCCCTTTGCCGACCCGCACACGGTGGCCACCGGCTACCAGAGCGAGGTAGCACCCGGAGACGTACACAAGTACACGGTGGTAGTGTGGTTTGAAGGGGATGACCCCGATTGTACCGACGCCATCATCGGCGGTCACCTGGGCTTGGGTATGCAGTACACCCTGGTAGAGGAAGAAGAAAAGACGGAATAAACCGATGCTTTTGTACGGTTTACAAAAACAATCACAGGCTGCGGGAACACTCCACCCGGCGTCTGTGTTTATATAAACGCCGAAAGGCAAACAAAGCAAACCCGATTTATAAGAAAGGAATGATAGAACATGGTTAAGACGAATTCCGATGTGAAATCCATTCGGAAAAAGCTGATGGCCGCTGTGGCGATGCTGCTGGTGGCCAGCATCATGGTGGTTTCCTCCTCGTACGCCTGGTTCACCCTGTCTACGGCCCCCGAGGTCAAGGGTATCCAGACCTCTGTGGGCGCCAACGGTAACCTGGAGATGGCCCTGCGGTATCAGTTGCCGATCACACAGATCTTAAACACCGATTCCAAGGTGGAATTCCCCACCGCCAATACGTATTGGGGTAACCTGGTGGACCTGAGCCATGAGAGCTACCACCTGGCGGACATCGCTCTGCGTCCCGCCCGTCTGAACGGCACGCTGGACACCAGCGCTATGACCCAGGTGACCGATCCCACCGATGTCACGAAGAAACAGTGGACCAGTGTGAACGGCTATGACCCCAATGGCAACGGACTCTATACAGATGAAGGCGATGTTGCTCCTGGTGACGAGTACTACGCTGCGACTCCCCATGATGCAGCAAACGATACCCCCGTCTATGTGCGTAACGTGTATAAGCTGGCCACCGGCGGCTATCTGCAGACCCCGGTGTACGGCACCGATGGTCGTATCTCGGAGCTGGCTAAGAACACCGTCAACGGCATTTATTCGGACGGTGCTTTCAATGCCAACAACAGCTATCTGGGTGTTCGTGCGGTGGGTGTCCAGAGCAACATCACCCCCGAGGCCCTGGCCCTGCGCAACGCCAAGCAGACGGTGAGCGCCGCCATCGCCAACACCAAGTCCAACGCCACCATCTCTCTGCGTGACGACTCCATCAAGCTGGCCGGTCTGTTCCTGACCGATATTTTGGATCCAGATGCCGAGTATACCGATACAGACGTAACCACCATCCTGTCCGCCGTTGCCCGCTTGCAGGGTATCGTGGACGAGCTGGAGGCGGCTATGAAGCAGGCTGTTGTGGCCGTGGGTGTGTCCCAGGGCCAGACCTTTGCTCCCGAGGCAGTTACTTTCTCTGCGACGGATATCACCGTTGCGGATGTGACGCTGACCTGGAGTGGCGACCTGGTAGCCGCCAAGGAGGACCTGCTGGCTGCCTATGGTAAGCTGGACGATATGAGAGGCAAGCTGACCGCGGCAAAAGGAACGTTGGAAGCCTTAGATGGCGGAACCTACTCCTTTAGCCAGCTTTCCGGTGCGGTTACCACCCTGCTGTCTACCAGCGACTTCCGCATCAACGGCAAGACCATCGAGGAGTTCAAGAACAACCCGGATACGTTCGGTATGGCCATGGAGGTGTTCAACACCCCCACCATCTCCATTGTGGGCGGCATCTATTTCTATATTGCTGAGTTCAGCGGCAACTACGATGCCACCACCAGCATGATCGTGCAGCCCGGCACCTACATGGGTGTTGAGGTTAAGGATGCGCAGGCGCTGAAAGTGAAGATGGTCACCGCCGCAGACGAGACCAAGATGCCCAAGCAGGAGTTCCATCTGCCCTATGTGCAGATCTGGATGGCCGGTCTGGTCATCGAGGGTGGCACTGCCTCCAACCTGATCACCGATATCTACGGCTACGTCATCGACCTGGCCTTCCGTACCAACGCTTCCGGTTCCAGCCTGAAGCTGCAGACCGAGGCTGCCAACCGTGTCAACGACAGCGAGGCCACCCAGGGCGCCGGTAGCTATATGCAGTTCGGCTCCGGCCATACGGACTTTACTCTGCTGCAGGTGGCCAACCTGATGCAGAGCATCCGTGTGGTGTTCACCGACGACAGCGGCACCATCTATGGCGTGGCCGCTCTGGACGTGGCATACGAGGCCGCTCCTGCGGATGCTGCCGAGGGCACCTATTTCACCGATGCCCAGGGTAATAAGTACGTGCTGACCGTCGGTACCCTGGCCAAAACCGAGGCCGGTGCCCAGCAGATCAAGGCTCCTCTGTACATGTACAACTACACCATCGATGCTGTGGGTAAGATGACGCTGGACGGCAAGAGCACCGACTCCATCATCACCACCCTGGATCAGAACGTGGCCAAGGGTGTGTCTGCTCTGGTGTTCCTGGATGGCGACGAGGTGGACAATGCCGACGTGGCTACCTCCGGCAACTCTATGACCGGTACCATGAACCTGCAGTTCTCCAGCTCCGCCTCCCTGACCCCCATGAACTACACCTTCCAGACTGAGACTCCCGATGATGGTGGCGATGATCAGGGCTAATCCCCGGTCCCACCTTTGTGCTCTGTGGATACGGAGCACACCGATCGTAAGATCACTTGACTAAAAAGCGATCCGCCGGCCCTCTCACCCCTATCCCGGGGGTGAGAGGGCTAGGAGGAGACCCGAGAGCGGCGAGGAGTGCGCCGCGGACTAGGGCTCGAATCGTGGCGGTCCGCTTTTCCGACCATCTCCGGGGTGTGGATGGCGGGAAAAGCGGATCACCCTTAACGCAACGACCAAAGGAGTAACCCGTGAAGAACGAAAACACAACCCCTATTACTATTAAAGGTAAAAAAGTATTTGTATACTGGATCATGATATCCATACTGCTGAGCCTGTTGGTGACCGCCAGCTACACCTGGTTTTCTCTGTCCCGCACCCCTCGTGTCAGCAACATCGGCCTGTATGTCAACGCTCCCTCCGGCATGGCCCTCTCCTCGGCCCCATCGGGGGCGGAGTGGGTGCAGCGGCTGGATTTTGCCGAGCTGGTGCCTCAGACGGCGCCCCTGCGCCCGGTGACCTGGTCCCGGCAGGATGGCCGCTTCTATGCTGCCCGGTATGGCAACGATGGGCGCCGCACCGGCGAGTGGGAGCCCCTGTCCGACGCCAACAACGCCAACCGGGACAACGCATACGGCTATTACATCAAGGCCACCTTTTACGCCACCACCGACACCGCAGTCAAAGTGGGGCTTACCCACGCCGTGGAGGTGGAGGAGGGGGTTAGCGGCGCCGGCACCTATCTCATCGGCACCCCGGTGTGGGATAGCGACAACGTCCTGCACAGCGACGGCGGCAACGGTGCCCAGAACGCCGTGCGGGTGGGCCTGCGCATCACCCCCATGGCCAATGGAACCCCCCAGGAGGATGGAGCAGAGTTCTTTATCTACGAGCCCAACTGCGACACCCACGTGGACGGTACGGTGGGATACCAGCCCACCCCCAGCATCGACGGCACCGAGGGCCTGGTGGAGGACCCCTACCTGATCCGGCAGACCACCACCACCTGGACCGAGGCGAACCCTGTACAGCACGGCACCGTCATCCGGGATATGGGCGAGTTCGAGACCGACACTTACTTATACTCCCTGCAGCCCCAGGAGATGGTGCGCATCGACCTGTACGTGTGGCTGGAGGGGCAGGACGTGGATTGCGACAACCGCATCGGCCACGAGGCGCAGATATTGGCGAATATCCAGTTCAGCGCCGACTCCGGCGGACAGTCCGGCCTGCAGCCGATCCCCGGCAGATAACTTGGTTAATAGCAGCGCACCATCGCTGTTGTTGTATATAATGTTAAAAAATGGGCCAAACAGCATATCTGAAAAGAGAAAGGAAGACCCGTATGAAAACGACAACGCAAACCCCCGTCACCTCCGGCGAGGAAATCCAAGCCGTGGAGAAGAAGAAACCCAATACCCGGCAGATTCTCAACACCGTGGTCAACGTGATCCTGGTGATCGCTCTGATCGCGGCAGCCATGTGCACCTACGTGTCCTTTGTATCTGCCTCCGGCAACGGTGTCCCCAGCATCCTGGGTGTGGAATTCTTCTCCATCCAGACCGACTCTATGTCCCCCACGTTGAATCCCGGTGACCTGGCCATCGGCCGGGTGATCAAGGACAAAACCTCCCTGCGCCCCGGTGACATCATCACCTATTGGACGGTCATCAACGGCGAGCGTGTACTGAATACTCACCGTATTGAGGCTATTTACGACGGTGGCGGCTATCTGATCTTCGGCACCAAGGGTGATAACAACTCCTCTGCCGACCCGATGACCGTACACGAGTCTGAGGTGGTGGGCAAGTACGCCTCCCGCGTTCCCAGCGTGGGTAAGGTGCTGGATTATTTGCAGACCTCCACCGGCTTCCTGATCGTGATCGTGATCCCGGTGTTCCTGTTCTTCCTGTACCATCTGGTGCAGTTCTTCCGTGTGCTGTTCGAGTATCAGAATGTGAAGAACCGCCTGCGTTATGAAGAGGAGCGCGGCCGCACCGAAGATATCATCGAGGAGAAGCAGCGCGAGCAGGAGGATGCCCGTGCCCAGCTGGAGGCTCAGCTGCGTGAGCAGCTGCGCGCCGAAATGATGGCGGAGATGGCCAAAAAAGCAGAAGAGGCCGCTGCACCGGCTACCGAGCCGGCGGCTGAAGAGGAGCAGGCATAAGTCCGACCTGCCACTCACGATAGCACCCCCAGAAAGGAAGGACAGTCGTGGACAACTTTATGAAGTATTTCTTTGAGGATTTCGGCCGGGTTTTTCGCGCCTTCCTGGAAATATTCAGTTCAATTTTTAACTTTTTGAATTATTTGCTGAACTTCCCTATGCGTATGAAAATCATTGATTCCTACGCAGAGGAGTTTGGTACAACCGATTGGATTCTCCTGTTGGTGGCCAATTTGGTGCTGATTGCGTTATTAATTGTCCTAATTATACTCTTTGTAAAACTTTTTCGCCGGATTTTCCGCTTCCGTATCCCCGTAAAGGAGTACGACCGGATGAAGGATCAGGTGCGCTCTCTCCAGCGGGATCTGATGCGTGCCAACTACGAAAAGGATAAACTGTTGAGCATGAAGATCGCGGAGCTGGGCGGCGACCCCGAGGAGGCGCTGAAGGCTCTGCGGGATGAGCTCGCCCCAGAGGGCGAAGAAGTTGAAGAGGGAGAAACCACCGAGGAGATGGTGTCGGCCAACCGCAACACCTTTGAATCCCCCTGCGTGGACCCCAGCTCCAACCGCTTCTTCCGTCTGACCAGCGTGGACAATTTCTACAAGACCAGCTATGTGCCGCCTACATACGACAACGATATTACTCTGCCGGAGTTTTGCGAGCGCTTCCGCGCTTATGCGGCCTCGCAGTTGCATCTGTATTACGATATCGATATGATGCGCTATTTCGTGGCGGCCATGGGCACGGCCCGCATCATCATTCTGCAGGGTATTTCCGGTACCGGTAAAACCAGTTTGCCTTATGCGTTTGGTAAGTTTGTGCAAAAGGATACCTCTCTGGTGTCGGTGCAGCCCTCCTGGCGTGAGCGCACCGAGCTGTACGGCTATTACAACGAATTCACCAAGAAGTATTCCGAGACCGACTTTTTGCGTGCTATCTACGAGGCCAACTATTACCGGGATCCCCACATTCTGATCCTAGATGAGATGAACATCGCCCGTGTGGAGTACTACTTTGCGGAGATGCTGTCCATTCTGGAAATGCCCCGTGTGGAGGAGTGGAAGGTGGATATCGTTACCGCTACGTGGGACGACGACCCCTGTCTGATCCACGACGGTACGGTGCAGATCCCCAACAACGTATGGTTTGTAGGCACCATCAACAACGACGACTCCACCTTTGCCGTGGCGGATAAGGTGTACGACCGTGCTATCCCCATCGACCTGGATAGCCGTGCGGACCCCTTTACCTGCGACCCGGTGGATCCGGTGTATATTTCCACCGACCGGCTCAACCAGCTATTCGACGAGGCCAAGCAGACCTATCAACTCAGCAGTGAGATGGAGGAAAAGCTGGAAGTGCTCAATGCCTATCTCATTAAAAACTTCCGTTTGGCTTTTGGTAACCGTATCATTAAGCAGATCAGTGACTTTGTGCCATGTTTCATTGCCTGCGGCGGCACAGAGGCCCAGGCGGTGGACTTTATCGTGGCTAAAAAGGTGCTGCGTAAGTTTGAGTCCCTGAGCCTTGGTTTTATGAAGGACGATCTGGCTAAGTTCAACACCTATCTGGATCGTCTGTTCGGCAAGGACGTTATGGCCATCTGTAAGGCTTATGTGGAACTGCTGAGAAAGAATAACTAATATTTATTGTAAAGGAGGTACACCATGGCGGAAAAAGAAAAAGACAATATTTCCCTTGACGAAGAGCAAGCGGCATTGGTGGACCCCATTTACCAAAAATTCTCCAAAGGGGTCATCCGGGCACTGGGCTCCACAGATTTTTATCAGTATTTTATGGATGCCATTGCCCGGGCGGACAATCAGATACAGTTCTCCAACCGCAAGGAGATCAAGACGGTGGACAGTTCATGGGTGGAAGCTATCGAAAAAGCGTTGTCGGGCTTCCAGACCATCATCAACAGTCCCCGCAATGTCATCCGCGAGGAAGAGCTGATCGTGAACGTGGCCAACGCCAAGCGCACCGGCACCGAGGTGGTGCAGCACCTGGCGCAGCACGCCAGTCTGGTGGAGGACTTCAATGCCGATACCGGCGATGTGCGCCCCTCCAGGCTGATGCAGCGGTACCGGGAGGACAGTACCGACCTGTACGAGAATCGATTGGTTTTCACGGCGCTGGAGGCTGCCCATCATTTTGTTAAAATCCGGCACGACGCCCTGTTTGAGGTGATGAGTGACGAGTTCGGTGCTAAGCTGAAAGTGGAGTCCAATATGAGCACCCCTTCGGAGCTTGTTCACATGGATATGTTCCTGCACATTAAAAAAGTGGACAGTTTCCTGGATACGGACAGCAAAAATTTTGAGATCTTTAGCCGAATCGATCGTCTGTACCGCGTATTAAGTATGTATATGAATACCGAATTCGCCAGGCAGATGAGCAAGCTCACCCGTATAAAAGGTAATATTACTAAAACTAACGTTTTGAAGAAAAACCCCAATTACCGTAAGATTATGGCATTATTGGAGTTCTTACGTTCATATGGGGACGTGGGTTATACCATCCGTGTGGTGGAGCAGAGTCCCAAAGTAACGGAAACGCTGCAACGGGATATTTACCACAACATACTGTTCAATTATCTGGTGCTCAAGGGATACCTGCAGGATGAAGAGGACCGGCAGGTGTCTGTGGCCCACAAGACCAAAAAGAGAAGCCTACGTCCAAAATTTATCAAGGAAATCATAGAAGAACTGACCGAGGACTACGACCTGCCCGAGGTAGAAGTCCGCAAGGTGTTGGTGGAAGAACTGACCAAGGCGGATCTGATGAAAGAAGAATCCGCCGAGCGGCACCGTCTGGTGGAGGAGCAGCGGCAGCGGAAAAAGGCTGAGGAGGAGCGCATCCGCCAGGAAAAGGCGGCGGAAAAGGAGCGCCAGCGGCAGGCCCGCGAGGCTGAAAAAGAGCGCATCCGTAAGGAAAAAGAGGAGGAGAAGATCCGTCTCTTTGAGGAGCGCATGGAGCGGGAGGCCGAAGAACGACGCCGCAGCGGCCTGATCAAAAAGGATCTGGATCGGTTTACCGAGCACAAAGAGGAGCGGTTGGCTCTCCGTGAGGAGATGGCCGCCGCCGACCAGGAGATCACCGAACGGCTGGACTTCTCGGATGCGGTCATTCTCCTGGAGGAGGAAGAGATCCAGCGCCGGGAGACCAACGCCCGTCTGCGCAAGCAGCGCCAGCAGGAGCGGGAGCTGCGCCGCATAGAAGAAGAAAAAGAGCGTGTCCGTCGCGCCGAGGAGGAGGAGCGTGCCCGCAAGGCCGCCGAAGAGGAGGAGCGCCGTGCCCAGGAGGCTCAGCGCAAGCACGATATGGAGCGGCTCACACCCGTTGTCGAGCAGTTGGAGCGGTTCCGGATCCTTCGAACAGACCAGCTGCAGGAGCGCCGGGAGCGAGAAGAGCGGAGGCGTGCCCAGCAGGCACGGCGGCTTGAGGCGCAACGAAAGTAATAGTATGTATTCACCCGTGTTTTTGACGTAACGTAGGTAGAATTTATGAAGCAACATGCCAAATTGCTGACAGCGGTATTGCTGTTGGTTACAGCAGTGGTGATGGTGGTTTCCACCTCCTATGCGTGGCTGACCATATCCAACAACCCGGTGGCTCAGGGCATTCAGATCGCCGTGGCGGGCTCCCACACCATATTGGTGGCGCCGGATATGACCTATACACAGGACGGCCGCGTTTACCACTACCCCGGCACCTTTGCCGAAAATCTGAATTTTGGCCAGCACGAACAGTATGCCTATCTGCAGGATGCGGCGGGGCTGACCCCGGTGTCCACGGCGGACGGCATGACCTGGTATCTGCCCACGTATTATCAAAAGGGGGATGCCGCGGTGCAGGCCGGCCAGGCCATTGCAGGCGAATTGCGTCCCACCACCGAGTTTCAACCGGATCGGTATCTGACCTATGCCAACATCCCCGCTGACCAAGAGGAGGACGTACAGCAGGGCAGTTATCTCTATTTGGATTTTTGGGTGGTTTCTCCGGCAGATGGATATAAGCTGCGGGTGTCCACCGGCACAGAGGGAGATGGATCCTATGCCATTGATCTTTTGGAGCCGGAGGCGGTCACCGCCTCCGACGGTCAGGTGACCTATGCCCTCACAAAGGAGAACGCCCAGGCATCCGCCTGTATGCGGGTGGGCTTTCTGATCAATGAGGACACGGCTGCGGACGAGAGTATGCGGCAGTATATGCAGAGCCCCGGCTTCAACGACAGCTACAACCGTCTGCAGGGCGTATACTCCGAGCCGGGTATGGGTCCGGTGTACGTCCAGCCGAACCGCTTTACCATCTACGAGCCCAACGGCGACCGGCATCCGGTATCCGTGACCGATACAAACGGCAATCTGGTCACCGACGGCCAGTACGCCGTCACCGATCCCCTGGGAGCGGGCGGACGCCCCATCTCAGTGCAGGACCGTCTGACGGTACAGCTGGCCAACCGCTGGCACGCCGTCGATACCGAAACCAGGATAGCCCAGATGTTCCGCACCTTTATCGCCGGTAAGAATCTGGCGGGCGAAACGGCGCGGACGCTGAAGAATGAGTTTTATATCGACTGGCTGCAGTATCAGCTGTATCCGTACGTCACCAAGGGGTCTTTCATCACCCGTACGGCGGACCTGTATACGGCGGCAGGATACAGCGGCGTCGTGCAGGCGCAGGATACCAACCTGCTGGACCGGTCGGGTGCCACCGACGATGTGTATATGGCCACGCTGGAGGCTGGTGTCCCCCAGCGGATCCGTATGTTCATCTGGTTGGAGGGGCAGGATGTGGACTGCATCAATGCGGCCACCACCGGCAGCTTTGCCCTGAGCATTGAGCTGGCCGGCAGCAACGCCTCCTGACAGAATAGGGAACACTATGAAACATATACCGATCAAAGAGTTTTTGCAAAAGCTTTCTCCCCGCCAGTGGTGGCAGAAGCTTGGCCTTAAAGAGTTTTTGCAGAAATTGCATATCAAAGAATTTTCGCAGAAGCTTTTCGCCCCAAAGCAGCGGTCATGCAAACCCGCTGACGAAAGCCTGCCCACAGCGCCGGGTGAAAGATCACGGTTTTTCACATCCGCCAGCGCGCTGTTGCAGAAGATACCCCTGAAAAAATGGAAAAAGAAGCTGCCCAAGATACACAAAAAAATTGGGTCTGTACTGGCCACCCTGGCGGTGGTCATCTCCGGCATCATTTGCGTGAGCGTCATCGTACAGGTGCTGACCAATGGATATGTGCAGATGGGCAATATCAGTCTGTTCCGGGTGGTCACCGGCAGTATGGAGCCGGAATTGCCGGTGGGCACGCTGCTGGTGTGCACCAAAACAGACATAGAGGATATACAAAAAGGAGACATCATCTGCTTCCGGTCCCGGGACCCGGCCATCGCGGGTAAGATCATTACCCACCGGGTGATCACCATTGCCCAGGACAGTTACGGACAGCGGATGTTGGAAACCAAAGGAGACGCCAATCTATCCGCCGATGGGGAATTTGTCTGGCAAAGCAACCTCATCGGTAGGGTGAATCATTATGCAAAGGACGGCCATATCATGACATCGTTCGTAAACCTTTTAACGGATAAGATCGGATTTATGATGCTGGTGCTATTTCCCACCCTGCTCATTGCCGGCTTTATCCTGCGGTCCTGTATGAACAATATGCGCCACAACATCGAGCTGGCTCTGGAGGCAGAGCGTCAGGCTAAGGAGCAACAAGCTAAGGAAGAGGAAAACGCCATGCTGTATTCTCCCGAAGAATACGCCGAAATGGTAGAGAAGATCAAGAACGAACTGTTGCAGGAAATGGAACAAGGTGCTGAGGATCATGATGAAGAGACAGGAGAGCCCTCAAAAACCGAATAATGTTCTCAAGGTCGTACGCAAAAAGATTGTGATACAGGCCATTATTGCCGTGCAGACCGTCATCATTACGGTGGCCCTTGTTTTCGGAATGAGTGCCGCCTGGTACACCAATGTGGTGGAGACCTCCGGCCTGCAGTTTGAGGCGGCCGCCTGGGGCTTCACCGGCGAGGTGTCGGTGGGCGAGGAGCCCATCCAGATGAGCCCCGGCCAGTCGGGTATCATCGGCCTGAACGTGGTGAATACCGGCGAAGAGATGGTGGATGTGGCCGTATACGCCTCCAAGGAGCAGATGACCGAGCTGCCTATGCGGCAGCGGCTGTTCTTCTACGTGGATGCGGTGGACACCCGCAACGGCGAGACTGTGGAGCGGGTGTACATCAACTCCAAGGAGGGGTACACCTATTCCATTCTTAGCCACGATCGGTTGGTGCTGACTGAGCAGCGCTCCAACGACGTGCAGCTGAAGTGGCAGTGGGTGTACGATATGCTGGGCTACTACTTCCTGGGCTCGGTGACCGAGACCACCGACGCTGAGAACCAGAAGGTGCTGGTCACCGACGTGCAGGATTATCTGCGCCCGGTGGAGTACGATCTGGACAGCGCCGTGTTTGAGGAGGATGTGCTCAGCCAGGCCAACGGTATGGCTACTATGGATTTTCTCGCTGATCTGTCTGAAAAAGACGGCTATGCGAAACCCATTACCCCGGCCGAGGGTATGCCCGGCTATTATCAGGTGGACGTGGACGAAAACGGCTACGGCGTGTGGGTGTATCTGTGTAACTGGAACGAGATCCAGCAGGCCACCGCCTACGATAGCCAATTGGGCAAGGATGCGGCCGACGCACTGGTGGCGGGTACAGACCGCCAGCGGTTTTTGACCCGACTGACCCTGGTGGGCCAGAAGGTGGCCGGCGAGCAGCGTGTCCCCGCTGACGAGACGGAACTGTCCGCTCTGATCAATGGAGGCGGCACGGTTCGTCTGGAGCAGAATTTTGAACTGACCCAGATGCTGACGGTTAACAGCGGCGAAAAGACGGTGGTGGATCTTAACGGTTACACTATTACCGGCCCTGCCACCGGCACGCTGATGACCCTGACCGGGGATAGCGACGTGATCCTGATGAACGGTAAGATCCAGTCTCAGGACAAGTCCAAGGACATCATCAGTGTCAGCAACAGCTCTCTGACCATCAGCGACGTTGAGATTGCCGGCGGTAACGAGGGCATTGACATATCCGATCAAAACGGCTCGGTGGACTCCTGTATCCGACTGTTCCGCAGCACCTTTGATACAGAGGGTAGCGCCGTGTACGTGCGCGGCAATGGCACCCGCACCGAGGCTAAGACCCAGGTGATCATCGAGGATTGCACTCTTAAGAGTAACTACATAGGTGTTGCCACCAACGGCACTACTTCCTATTGGGGTGTGGATATCCAGATCCGTCAGTCGCAACTGAGCGGTCAGTACGCCGCCGTATATCAGCCCCAGGGCAACGGCACAGTGCAGGTAACCGACAGCACGCTGACCGGTTACACCGGCGTGGTGATTAAGGGCGGCGAATTGCACGTGCTGGATAGCACCATCACCGGCACCGGTGCCGCCCAAAACCCCCAGTACAATAAGAGCGGCTTCACCGACACTGGCGACGGTATCTATCTGGAGGGGGGCTACAACACCGAGATGGTGGTTACTGTGGCTGGCAACTCCACGGTTAATAGTGAGCACAACCAGGCGGTGCGCGTCTATGAAGAGGGAACCCACTTCGCCACGGTGGTCATCACCGGCGGTAAGTTCTCTTCCGATGTGACGGAATTTCTGCCTCTGGGTTATACCTACGACGCCGGCACGGGTGCGATCATCGTCCCGACGACACAGGAGGAGACCGGCAATGAGGAATAAAAAACGAATCTCCTTGTTGCTGGCTGTTCTGCTGCTGGTGGCGGCCGGTGCGCTGGTTATAGGACCGGCCTACGCCCGCTACCGGGAGGTGCTCACCGGCGACCCGGCTTTTCAGGTGAATCCTGCAGAGCAATTGGCCATTGCAGACCAGCAGTGGCAGCAGGTGGAGGACACCTACGTTCTCACCTTTACGATGGAAAAAACATCCCCGGATTGCCGGGTGTTTCTGGCTATGTCCGAGGGGGTGCACGCACCCGAGGCAGTGACGGTCACCCTGACCCTGCCGGGGGCGGAGCCGGTAGACCTGCAGGCCACCGCCGCCACCATCCCGGCGGGGACTCCGTTGTATAGATTGTTCGGACCGGGCAGCGTATTCCGCTTTGTGGATGCGGACACTGGGGAGGAAGCCGTATTGGATTTGGCCACCCAGCCGTATACCGTCACCGTACACGGCTTGAGCCAGGCCGCCCAACAGGCCAGCCTGCTGCGGCTGTTTGTAGAACGCGTGCATGAATAAAGAGGAAAGGAGTTGTCGCTATGTATCCCGCAAACAAAAGAATAGGCATACAGCTTGTTGCGTGGATGGCGGTGGCAACTGTTTTCATCGTATGTGCTTCGGTGGGCAGCGCCCACGGACGCATATCGGATTGGGATAGCGCCGAGTGGATCTATTCTCCTGCCGAGACACCGCCTCCGGTGCCGACCCACAGCAGCGATTGCCTGGTGGAGGGTGGTCAGGCCATTCTGTTGAAGGATTGGCAACCCACCGAAAACCAGCGTGAGATTCTGATTACTATCCAGCGTCCCGAAGCGGAGGTTCCTGCGGTGGTGGAAGAGCCACTGCCGGAGGATACGGAGACAACGGAACCGGATGAGGGTGAAGTGGTCCCCGATGAGGACCCCTTTGCCGGCGAGGTGACGGTACAGCCGGATGCCAATGCCGCCCTGCACCTGACCGTAGAGGCCCAGGTGACAGAGGATGCCATCACCCTCCGTCTGACCCGTGTGGACCCCGCACCGGGGCTGGTGCAAGCGACCCGGATGACGGTACACATTCAGTGGTACGGTTTGGAGGGTACGCTGCAGTTCTCTATGCTGCCCTATGGAGATGAGGTCGAGGCGGAAAGCACCGAAGAACTTGCCACCACCGAGCATGAGATCGTCCCTGATCTTACCCCGTTTAGTGTGAACGATACCATTGACCCCGCCAATTCCTTGGCGTATGTGCGGCTGAATCCCGAGACAAAAGCCGATTTTACCGTTTCCCTATTGCTGGGCAATGAAGCCCTGTATAAGGTGCGCTGGAGTCTTAATGACGGAGAGACCTATTCTCTTCTGTACGACAGCCACATTTTTTCGATAGCCTGGCCCTATCCTGAGGGATGGGACGGTACGGTGGTGCTGGATTTTAGCGTAGCTCTCGCAGCGGAGCAGGGTCCCACCATTGCGGTGGAGGCCACCAGCTATCCGCACAAGGAGTACACGCCGGCACTTTCTTCGGCGCCGGTGTTGCCCCAGACGTATGTGGTCACCGGAGCCTTGCCGGCTACGATGCCCATGCCCACCCGCTGGGGTGCTGCACAGGTGCAGGCCCGCGGCATCCAGCGGCTGATCAAAAACGAACAAGACGAATACGTATATACGGATGACACAGCCCTTGCGGCCGTCACCACCGATGCGGGTATCCGGCTGGAGCCGGCCGCAGACGGCGTGGCACCGGTCAGCGGCAGCTACCGGATGACCCTCCACTGGGTGTGGAACGGCATCTCGCTGCAGGAGCATACGTTGTACTTTTTCATAAATTCTCAATGATTCACAAAGTGTGTGAACGGTTACCCCATAGGAGGTAGATCAAATGACTGAAACGCAAAAAAGGATCCAGGAACTAAAGACAGCAATACCACACGTTAAGGAGAAGGTTGTGGCGGTTGCTTCGCTGTTCGCTATCTCGGTTGCGATGATGGCGTCGGCTACCTATGCCTGGGTGACCCTTTCCCGTAACCCGCAGCTGGGAGGTGTGAGCACCACTGTGTCCGCCAACGGTAACCTGGAGATTGCCCTATCGGATTTCGACGGCAAGGTGCCGGACCCCAGTGGCACAGGCGACTCTTTCTCCGCCCAGGGCCAGACGCCCCACGGCGCTAATACTAGCTGGGGTAACTTGATCAATCTCTCTGGCAACTACGGTTTGGAGAATTTGGTACTGCGTCCTGCTACGCTGAATACCAGCTATCCCGCCTGGCTGACGGGTGTAAAATACGGCGAGGATGGTCGTGTACAGGGTACCGCCACCGACTATGCTTTCACCTCCTGGGGTAAAGAGGCGGATACGGGCAAATATTCTTTCTTATGGTCTGCAGACAGTCGATATGGCGTCCGCGCCATTTCCTCTGTGGGTTATCCTCCCGGAGCGGGCCAGTCGATCGAGCAACAGGCACTGCAAAAGGCCAGTGAAACCAAAGAAAACGCCGTAGCTCTGTATATCGCTATATTTAACAACTCGGAATACGTGACGGCGTTGCAGGATCTGGTCAGTAAGTTCGCTCAGTCCAAGCTGGATGGCGCAGCAGACTTTAGTTGCAGTCTCAGTTCGGTGGAGCAGCTGCTTTCTCTGCTGGGCGATTTTCATACAGCGATCGTGCGCTATGGCGATGCTATGGTGGAACTGGCCAATGCACAGATCAAATTCTCCACCAGCAGCACCGATAAGACTCCGTACACCCTGGACACACTGATGGCGTCCACCGCCGCTCAGCTTACCGCCAGAGGAGTCGACCTGGGCGATTGTAAGGATCTGGACAAGACCAATCGACACTCCACAAAAAACTGTCTGGAGATGTATAAGACGCTCAAAAACAAGGTTAAGACCAATTACGATGCGCTGAAAAACGTTGTTGACAATGCCGGAGGAACAACCGTTAACTGGAGTCAGATTTCAAGCGTTGTGAATGCACTGATCAACGTAGATAAGGTAACCATCAACGGCATGACGGCTGCGCAGTTGAATGCGAACAAATCGGAGGCCATCGGCCTGTTGGGTGGTGGTCAAAAGCCGGTTGTCATCTCCGAGGGTACCATCCGTGATTTTGAGTTGCTGTCCGGCGCACGTGTTAAAAACTGGAGCGGTGTCGTACAGGTAAAGGTCAAATACATAATAACCGTTACGGTCAAGGGTAAATTGCAGACAGACCTCAGCGAGGATCTTTTGGTGGATCCCCCCTGCTTCAACACCGCCTATGACACTACCAAGGTAAAGTGTGCCGCCGGTGAGTATAAGGGCGAGCTGGTGGCTCTGGATACCTACGGCATGGTGCTGGATCTGTGGGTGCGCTCCAACGCACCCGGTAAGGACGGCGCCGGATCCATCCTGACGCTGGACGGTCTGCCCAAGATCGAGACCCACCAGGAGCGGCGTATGTTCATCCCCAGTGGCGGGTCGGAATCGGTGCCGGTATTCTATTATGCCCGGCCGATCCCCGGCCTGGCGGAAGAGGGGGACGATGCTCTGGGCGCTCTGGCTGGCCAGGGCACGGAAGAGATCCTGGTGTATAAGGCCAAGGCCGAGGATGGAAACGAGTATTATTATAACTGCGGAACTGGCAACATAGAGTTCCTGGCAGTGAAGGATGAAACCACCGGCATAGTAAGCAACAAAACGGACGCCGAAGGAAATCCGATCCCGCTGACCGACAGCGACGTTAAAGAAAAGTGGGACACCATCAAGACGGTGGTGGGCTTTGAAAGTTCCAACCGCGTCTGGAAGGATGGCGAGCAGGTACTGGATCCCGATGAGTTGAGCGCCACCCAGGGCTCCGGCAGCTGCTATGTGTTCTATGCCGATACCCCCGAAGAGTCTGCCAGCGCGCTGGAGCTGCTGCGGCACTTCAAACTGGCGTTTATCAGTGCGGGTGGTACCGTTATGGCCCACGCTTATATGGATGTGGAGCACGTGTTTGCGGAAAACGGTAAATACACCGTTCCGCTGGTGGTGGAGGCCAATTCGTTGGAGACCACCACAGCCAGCGGCGATCCGATCTACGGCATCACCCAGCTGCAGCAGAATACGGCCACCCGTATCAGCGTGGTGGTGTATTTGGACGGTATGGGTCTGGAGAACAATATGGTTATGTCCGGCGAGAGCATCGTGGGCAGCCTGAATCTGCAGTTTGCCACTACAGAGGATCTGCACTCCATGAAGGATGAGGAGTTGTCTATGCAGACCATCTCCTTGAGTGCGAGCATCTCCGGCACCGCTTTTGATTACACCGGCAGCGCCCATACCCCCAAGCTGACGGCGTATGTGGAGGGTCTGTCTCCGGACAAGGTGGAGGCGATATTCCAGCGCCGGATCAACGCCACTCAGGGCACCCAGATGGCGCCTGTGGTTCTTAACAATACCTCCGGCGACGTGTGGGAGGGCAACTGCAGCTTTATCAAGCCCGGCACCTACGTGCTGAAGAGCTTGTTTGTCGACGGCGTGGAATACCCGCTGCCGGAGAGCGAGTGGATCACGGTGACTGTGTCCGGCTTTGCAGTTGGCTCGGTCTCTTTCTGCGATGTAGCGGGAGAGAATCTGGCGCTCACCACCGACAGCTCGGTGTCCCGCAGCGTGGAGGTCACCTTTACCGCCGACGCGGATAAGCAGCCGAGCAAGGTGGCAGCCCGTTTCACATATAAAGAGAACCCCGAAGACACGAACGTCAAGTACATTTCTTCGACCTTGACTTACGACGCCAAAAACGACGTCTGGCGAGGGGCGTCAACCTTTACCGCCTCCGGTATTTACACGCTGCAGTACCTGGTGCTGGACGATGAATACTTCGAGCTGGATGCGGGCAAGCAGAAGACCTTGACCGCCTATCTGGGTCTGCGGGCGCAGGTGCGCTTGCTGCGTGAGGGCGGTCTGACCTTTGATTTCACTGGTAAGGAACAGGTTAATATTATGGCCGATATTCTGACGGATACCGGTGATTCTCTGATGAATATGCAGGATGTACGTCTGTACTATGCCAAGCAGGGATCCTCGCTGGCAGAAAACGGTCTGGCGGCTACTGTGGAGTGGACCGGCACGGCGTACGAGGGTGTCTTCTCGGTGGAAAAACCGGGTAGATTTGTGTTCCTCAAGATGACCGTCGGCGGCAATGAGCTGACTGCGGCGGTCAGTGCCTCGGTGATCACCTGCCGTTCCAAAGAACCGCCTGCTATCACCAGCGTTCTCAACACCAAGCCGCAGATCATTCACACGGCGGACAGCGAGGTCGCCTATTACTCGGTTGGCCTTTCCAACGTGGATGGTGCGGATGGCATCTGGGCCGTATTCGATGGCGTGGACGATCCCATTCCCTTTGAGAGCGGCGCCGACGGCGTGTATCGATTCCCCTTCCCCACCAACCAGCACGGCAACCAGAACGGCGTGTGGACGGTGAAGGAGATCCGTGTCAAGGGCGTTTACGATGCTGCCGGTAACTTCTACGGTGACGGTGAAGAGGCCAAGGCGGAGTACTACGCCCTCGATCCGAAGGCAGGAAGTGCGCTGACCACCTTTACGGTCATCGACGTGGTGGATATCCGAGTGGATAATGGCGGCACCCTTGACGGTGTGTTTATGCAGGAGCACGATCTGCCGGAAAACTTTGGCGTGACGGTGGATATTAAGGGCTTTGAAGCCCATGGCGGCCTGGAAAAGGCTACCGGCCTCAAGATCGGCAACGTGCTGATCACCCTGCAGCATCAGAATGGCACCAGCCAGGCCAGTGGCGGATACAGCCTGCCGGAGGGCTATAAGGATACGTATTCGTATGTGACCACGGGCGGCGCAGGCAGATTTGTGGCGGAAAACAGCGAAAACGAAAAGCTGCGCTATGCCGGTAAGTATAGCAACAAGGTGACGGTTAATCTGGATGATGCAGCCACCGGTGCGACGGTCGTGACATATGTTGCAGATAACAGCACGGCCACAACGCTGACGGTGACATCCGCCACGCCCACTGTGGAGATAAGTGGCATTACGCCTACAGGAACGATTTCTGTAGATGAAACCGGCAATGCGTCCGGACACAAAGATAACGTGACAGTGCCGACACCTACTAGTACCAGTGCAACAGTGTATTTCGTGTGTACCAAAGTGCATCATGACGGTCTTTGTGGAATAGGTGCTTATGATGAACACTTGTACGAAAATCTGCCTACAGTATCCATCAAGTTGCAAAATATGGGTAATGCAAACAGTGCGGTGCTTTCGTTCGGATCTGGAAACCCTGTGTTTGAGTGGGCTCCGGGACAAGAAATCAGTACTTGTTCCATCGGTCAAACAAAGAACAGCCAGAAGGAAAAAGTGACAATTGGAACGGTTGAAGCTAACAAGCTGATCTTGACTTATGGTGGCGTAGAGTATACGTTCACGGTGCCGACTTTACAAATTAACAATCCTTACTAATTTTGAGCTTTGCAACCGGCCCTCGCAAAGAGAGCCGGTTGCAAAGATGCGTAAAAAATTGTCTAGTTTATGGTTTTGTACTTGCAAAAGGAAAGTGATATTATGTTTTCTTGGTTAAGCGATCTTGTAATCAAAGTAGGAGACGCAGGATTAGCACACCTCATTTTTTACTCTCTTCATATAATTAGTTACATTGCGTGTATTGCGCTGGCTATGTATTTTGGCACTAAAATGAATGTAAAGCCGTTTAAGTGCGCATTGATGGTGCTGATGGGTTTTTCCATGTGTTATGGCTTTATGTTACTGTTCTTCTGGGTTCAATCCGGTTTCCGGATATTTGGCGGCCAAAACATATCGACTGTGTACATTTATTTCCCGCTACTATACTATTTACCTGCAAAACTGTTTAAGGTAGATACAGCTAAGTATTGCAGCATGTTAGCGGCAGGCACACCATTGACCCAGGCGATAGGGCACACCGGGTGTGTGTTTTTGGGATGCTGTGGAGGTTATCCGGCCGAGTGGGGAGTATATAACTATCTTACCAAACAGACAGTTGTGCCTAATCAGTTGTTAGAGGCGCTGGTTGCTCTGGCAATCGCCATCTATATGTTCTTGAGACTGAAGAGAAGGGACTTTTCGCCTGATTTCCGTGATTACCCAGTTATGTTAATTCTGTTTGGCTCAACTCGCTTCTTCTTGGAATTCTTAAGAAACAATAAAAAAATACTTTTTGGTTGTTCGGCTATATGCTTCCATATGATTTTTATGGTTCTAGTTGGCGTGGTGTGGTTAGTTTTGTGCAATAAAAGCGAAAAGAAAAAGTCTGTAGTTGTTGCTTCTACAATTGACTAATCCCATCTTTACTCCCCAAAAAGAAAGGAACACGATATGAAACAATACTACAATCGAATACTGGCGGTGCTGCTGACAGCCCTGCTGTGCGTGGGCCTTCTTTGTGTGGGAGCGCCGCCGGTGACGGCAGCAGAGGGCACTTGCGGCGAGGACCTGACCTGGGTCCTGGCCGAGGGACGGCTCACCATATCCGGCAGCGGTCCTATGACTGACTATACCGAATATAATATGCCTCCGTGGCTGGAGCACCTTGACCTCATCCAGCGGGTGGTGATCGAAAAAGGCGTCACCTCGGTGGGTGATCTGGCTTTTTATCATTGCACCGCTCTGACTACCGTGTCCCTGCCGGATACGGTGCTCACTTTGGGCGAGTTGGCCTTTGCCGGCTGTACGGCGCTGTATACCGTCCCTCTGCCGGCGGTGCAGGAGATTGGTTGGGGCGGCTTCTACGGGTGTGCGGCACTGACCAATGTGGTTTTGCCCGACACCCTGCGGGTGATCGGCGATCAGGCCTTCTACATGTGCGAGAGCCTGGCTGGCATCGTCATCCCGGCCGGTGTGGAGAGCCTCGGTAGCAGCGTGTTCACCTATTGTGACAGCCTAGTGTACGTGCGGGTGGAGGCACCCCTGGAAACACTACCGTACTGGTCGTTTTACGGCTGTGAGAATCTGGATTCTCTCTATCTGCCGGATACGGTGAAGACCGTAGAGGAGGGTGCTGTGTCCGAGTGCGATTCCCTCTATTACGTGGATGGCGGCACTCCGGAGGCAAAAAAAGAGATCGAAAAGCAGCTCTCTCAGCCAAATACGCGACCCAATGATCCGACCACTGAAAAAGATGTTACCTATACCCAGACCGACGGGGCGATCATCACCACCACCGACAACACTCTGGTGGGGGTGCCCAACGGTGTGGAAGATCCGCCCTCCGGCACCCATATTCAGGCCACCGTCACCGATCCCTCCGGTTGGAGTGATGTGACTGATGCCATTGGCGGCGCCGTGGATAGCGGCAAAAAGCCCACCGTGAACATTCAGCTGCAGGGAGATACCATCCTGCCGGAGGGCGCTCTGGGCGACCTGGCGGACAAAGAGGTGACCGTTACCATCCAGACCCCGGGCGAGGTGAGCTGGCAGGTGGTGCTGGGCGATCAGACCGATGGCACCCATAAGGGCGACCAGGACCTGGGCATAACTATAGAAGAAAACACGAAAAATCGCTATAAAAACACTATCGGAGATGTCCCCAGTTATATCCTTACTATGGGCAATTCCGATCTCAATGCCACCGTGTCCATTCCTTTGGGAAAGGGGACGGCCCGGCAGACCGCCACCCTCTATCGGGTCAAAGGCGGTTCTCTGGAAAAGCTCACCAGCGTGCTGGTGGATAACGACGGCAAGGCATCCTTCCGTCTGGGCAGCATCGACAAGGGTAAGTATCTACTGGCTCTCAACGTGGCTGATATTGACCCCCAAGAGGTGCTGATCCCGGAAAAACTGGCCCCAGAGTACGACATTACATATGGCTCCACCCTCACCGACTCCCAAGGCAACCAGTATGTGCTGGTAGGCCGGGTGAACAAGCTGGGCATCAGCCTGGGCACCCTCACCTGGATCGTGGTGGGCATTTTGGTAGGCTCCGGCCTGTTGGTGGGTGGCATTATGCTTATGTGGAATAAGCAACGCAACCGCAAATATCAGCCCGAGCATAAAACGTGATGTGATTGGTCATTATTGTCAAAAACCGCATCAAAAAACGCCTCGTTTTTGGCGGACTATTTTGGTATTTCTATTGACATTGAATTGCCTGTGCAGTATAATGGTATCTGTATAATGGCGTGTTATGGGAACACGTGGAAATAATTCATAGGAAGAAGGTCTTATGATGAAAAATAAGATGATCAAGGCATTCATCTCCGCTGTCATGGTGGTTGTGATGCTGGTGAGCATGGTAGCTCCCGTCTTTGCGGGTGCTGTTGTGCAGAGCCAGTCTTACAAGTACGTGGCTGTGGGTGATGCGATGACCAACGGCATCGGCCTGGACGACCCGTCCGTAGAGTCGTATGCCCTCAAGGTGGTCGAGTGGCTGGGCGCAGAGGACGACTATGCGCTGTATGCCCGTAACGGCTATCGTATAGAAGAGCTGCGGTATCTGCTGGACGCCAGCTATGCCGGCGACGGCTACACCAAGCAGCTGGGTGGTATGAACATCGAGCGCTTGGATGGCAAGTTCAAGGAGTATGTTATCAATGCCGAGAAGATGTCCATCAACGTCGGCACCAACAACTTCTCTACCTATTTCATCGAGCAGATGATGTATTATCTGCAGAATAAGGGCGCTGTCAAGTATGCGTACAGTTTTGACGAGTTCGCCGATACCGAGGTGGAGCAGACCATGGAGAACATGGCCGACGTGGTCATGGAGTATCTGCTGGCTGCTTCTCCCGATGATCTCGACCCCGCCCTGGAGCTGGTTAACTTCATGACTGAGGTGTCTGCTTACATTGTGCTGAGCTATGTGACCAGCTTTAACGCCCTGATGGATGCCATCTATGAGCTCAATCCCGACATCGATCTGTATGTGGTGGGCGTGCACAACCCCGCCTCCGGTAACGTTGTTACTTACGATGTGGGCGGCCGTACCCTGGAGCTGCCTCTTGGCGAGGCCGTGGGCGCTCTGGTGGAGATGGCCAATGCCTATGCGCAGATCCTGGCTCCCCGTGCCTATGACTACACCTACGTGCATCCCGGCGATCCCGAGCTGCTGATCGACCGTATGGGCGACACCACCCGCGGCGATGAGGAGCGCATCCCCGGCGCTGTGCGTCTGGAGCTGCTCAATGCGGTGGAGGATACCGTCATCGATATGATCAAGGAGATGTTCGCTGAGTACGGCATCACCAAGACCGATAAGCAGGCTCGCGAGATCGCTGAAGAGATCTTCGCCTGTGTTACCCCTGAGGAGCGTAAGGAGTACATCCGCTCTCTGATGAATGACCTGGCTGTGGAAGAGGTCATCAAAGAGTTCGAGGAAAAGCTGGAGAACTACGCCAGCACCTATGGTGATATCGACATCACAGCTGCAGAGATCAAGAACCTGCTGGATTCTCTGGAGGCTGCCACGGATCTGAATGGCCGCAAAGAGGTCGCCACCGATTTCGTGGAGGATCTGATGACCCAGGCCATGGTCGGTAAGGAGATCGACGGCGTTAAGATCGAGACCCAGGAGGACGCCTACAAAGCTCTGGAGGCTCTGAAGAAGTTCCACGACGGCGACCCCGACGCCATGAAAGAAGCCGCTGCGGACATGATTATGCCCAAGATCGCTGAGAACGGTTTGAGCGGCCTGATCGCCCGTAACGACGTGATCGACCTGCTGACTCAGCTGGACGGCACCAGCACCACCGTGCAGCGCCGTGCCGTTATCAAGAACTGGATGAATGGCATCGCCGTGCGCAACATCGTGCCCGAGGTGCAGGCCATCATCCCCAGCTACACCGAGCTGCAGGCTCAGGCTATGCTGGAGGCCATGGAGGCGGCCCCCGAGGCCGACCGCGAGGCCATTGCCAAGCAGCATCTGCTGGCTGACGGCTTCCACGCCTTTATGGTGGATAAGTTCACCGAGACCTACGCTGATAACGACCTGACTGTTAAGACCTATCCCACCATCGACGCCTTTGTGACGGCTGTGGAGCAGGCTCCTACCGACGCCGCCGCCAAGGTGATTGTCCGTAACGAGATCCGCGCCGCCGCCACTGTGCGTGCTACCGAGATGGCAGCGAGCAAGGGTATGGCTCTCCTGACGAACGATGACGTACAGGGTTGGTTTGTTGCTTTGGACGGTATGTCCGCCGGAGCCAACAAGCAGGCTAAACTGGGCGAACTGTTTGAGGAGTGGGTATACGCTACTTATCCCCAGTATGCTGGCTTTGAAATCCCGTCTTCGATTGCTGATCCCATCAAGACCAGTCTGTGGAGTGGTTATACCGCCTATAATAGCGCTGCTACTGCGGCTGAGGATGCCTTTGTCCAGTACAGAAACAGCGTGGACACCGCTGCTGAGACTTTTGCTGACTATGTTTCCCTGAAGGATTCTGCTGCCGAGCAGATTCTGTCTACCTACGAGAACTACTATCAGGGTGCCGGCGCCAACGCACAGCAGTATTACAACGATTACATTAATCTGCGTGATGAGGCTGTCGACAAGGTCCTGGAGGGCTACGATACCTATATGTCCGTTCTGGATAAGGGTATGGACGCCGCCGATCAGATGAACGGCAAGTTCGACGATGTGTTCGATCTGCTGCGTGAGATCGCCGAGGTGGAGACCATCAGCCTGAACCACCTGCTGTCTGTGGCTAAGAAGATGAACGCGGACTATGTGGCCGAGATGGTGGATAACCTGGCACAGGGTCAGACTCTGACTGATGAAGAGAAGACCGTTGCCTATCTGGCGCTGCGCTATTATCTGGCGGGCGGCAAGCTGGTATTCCCCAGCGAGAGAGGCCATGAGACCATCGCCAACCAGATCATCCGCGCTATGAAGGGCGAGAACACCAACAGCGCTGCCGGCAACCTGGCCAACGCCATTGCCGATAAGACCGTGGAGCTGTACCGCCTGGCCAAGAAGTATCTGGCTCTGCCCAACACCGGCTCCGGTCAGGTGGACACCATCATCAATCCCGACCTGTACGTGGCTTTGGGCGATGATATCACCGGCGGCACCGCGCTGGACGGCACTGCCAAGACCTATCCCGAGCTGATCGGTGACGCACTGGCTATGGCCGACGACTCCTTCGATGACGACGTGGTTGCCAACTACGCCATCGGCGGTATGCGCACCGAGGAGCTGCTGGCTCTGGTGAGCAGCGGCTACAACGGCGACGCCTATACCCAGGCTCGCTACGGCGCCGGCTACTTCAATGGCCTGCGTGCCCAGTACCTCAACAACATCAAGAACGCCGACCTGGTCACCCTGAACGTGGGTGTCAACAACCTGACCACTTTCCCCATCACCCAGACTCTGCTGGCCTACAATGGCGAGGAGGCCTACGAGATGGATTGGGCTCGTTACATCGGCGATAACTATTACAATAAGATCAACAAGGGCAAGAATGCCGTGATCGATCTGGTCCTGGGCATTGTGGACAGAGCCGAGAACCGCGTGCCCGAGCTGGATGGCATCTCCGCCTACGAGCGCTGCGAGCGTGCGGTGAACACCTTCGCCACCGCCATCGAGTCTATGCTGTACGGCATGGTTGGCTACATCGTCAACCTGGATACCGCCGTGGAGAAGATCGCCGAAATCAACCCCAACGCCACCATCGTGATGATCGGCTTCTATAACCCCATGGAGGGCACCTACATCAACATCGACAGACAGGTCACCATCCGCAACAAGACCATCGACCTGTCCAAGTACACCTTCAATGTGTCTGCGGTGTTTGACAAGGTGATCAACCAGGGCAACCGCATTATGACCAACTTCGTTGGTTATTATAAGGATGACGGCGTGGCCGGTCATGAGGGTAGCCGCTTTGTGACGGTGGACATTAAGGATGCCGAGCTGGTT
Organism: Clostridia bacterium; assembly: GCA_017397125.1. GTDB lineage: Bacteria > Bacillota > Clostridia > Oscillospirales > Acutalibacteraceae > UBA5905. The sequence continues at coordinate 50,280 of JAFQKB010000084.1, forward strand.
ATCTCCGATACCGGCGTCAGCAAGGATCTGTCCACTCTGGAGACTTTCCGTACTGTTTCTGTCCGTGGTCACGAGATCGACATCAAGGTGCCCGCCTACTTCCTGAAGGCCGGCCGCACCGCCGGCGAGGCCCTGCATCCTAACGCCGACGGCCATGCTTACATTGCAGACCGCGTGCTGAACGCCCTGAAGTTTGACATCTATGCCGACGTAGTGTTCGGTGAGTACGAGAAGTTCGAGGGCGATCCCGACCCTGACTTCACCTTCCTGATCGACGACCTGTCCAGTCTGTATCCTCTGGAGGCCGGCCAGCAGTTCCAGATCACCCGTGAGCCCGGCGAGGCTGTGGGCGAGTACAAGGTATACGCCACTGTGCTGGATAAGGGCGGCTATGCCGAGATCGATATCGAGGTCGGCAAGCTGACCATCAAGCAGCGTGTCTACACCGGCACGGTGGATCAGGGCAGAGCGTTGCTTGACCTTCGTCTGGAGGACGATGTTGTTATGAACTTTGACATCCCTGTGCTCGGTTTCGAGGGCTGGGATCGCACAGAGATGATGAACAACGTCAAACTGCTGGTGTTCAATAATGTCAATATCAGCAAGAATGATTCTACCATCGAAAATGCTGACGACATCCTTTCGGCCAGCGAGTACGATCCGGCAAGAGATAGCTTTATCTTCCATTCGGATGGTGTGGCGGCTAAGGATATGGACATTGTCCATCGCTACAGAGTATACATTGAGCTGACGGATGGCAGCGCTGTGTATAGTGATGGCCGTTTTAGCTACAGTCCTAAGATTTACTGCGATAACGTGGCTGTTAAGGGGTACGAGGTCCCGGAGGTTACCGATCCGGCTCAGCGCGCTAAGCTGAATGCGCTCTGCGTATCTCTGATGAACTATGGTGCCGCGGCTCAGGCCTACTTTGCTGAGAAGAATGGCTTTGAGTATGCCTCTCCCATGAATGACATCTTTGCTGAACAGAAGTATCAGGATCTAGTTGCAGACTACGATTCCAGCATGCTGGATGATCGTTTCAGCATCAATTCTGCAGAAGATTTCAACATCACCTTTGCTGAGAGCTACTATCCCTCCGCCCCCAACGCTTATTTGACCCTGGAGGGTGCTATCGAGCAGAACGTGGATTACGTTACCAGCACCACCTTCAAAGAGGCTAAGGTGTTGTATTGGGATAAGGCAACCTACGATGCTCTCATGGCTGCCGGCCAGAAGCTGGATGCGAGCAACGCTACCGGCGAGTGGTCCGCTTATCTCGGTGACGCGAACACTTTCACCTATAAGCATGAGGGTGTTGCGGCCAAGAATATGGATCAGACCGTGATTCTGGTGGCCGCTATCCGTGGCGGCAATGCTGGTTATATTTCTTGGCGCTATAGCCGGCCTACGCGTATCAGTATTGATTATCTGGCCGAGCGCGTTATCACGGGTAATTACGAGGCCAGTTATAAGACCTTAGCTCAGGAAATGGTTGTCTACGGCGAGCACGCCAAGGCGTATTTCGCCAGCAGAGTATAATCAAAACAAGGAGGGTTACACGATGAAGAAGTTTTTTGAAGAGCCCAAGATTCTGATTTACGAGGCTGCCTTCGAAGTCGTTGCGAATGACGACGACGATAACGATACCGGAGGAATCAGCATCCCCTGGGACTAATGAGTGACGGTACCCCGGCGGCGTTTGCCGCCGGGGTATTTCCCTAAAATGGGAGTGTATGGAAAGGGGGATATGCAGTGAGTTATTACCGAATTGCCGATCTGACGGTGCAGATGGACACCTATGGCCGTACCAAAGAGCAGGCGGCTCTCTATGCATGTCCGCCCTGCCCGAATCCGGACATCCGCATCCAGTCCGAGCCGGAGCGTGTCAAGGCGGCCTATCCCCGTCTGTCTGACGAGGAGTGCGAATATTTAGCCTCCGGCTCCAGCTTTTACCGTCAGCTGCTGGATTTTGACGGGATGATGCTGCATTCCTCCGCGGTGATCATGGATGGTAAAGCCTACTTGTTCACGGCGGACAGCGGCACCGGCAAGTCAACCCACACCCGCCTGTGGCAGCAGGTCTTTGGCGACGACCGAGCCCGTATCCTCAATGATGACAAGCCGGCTGTGCGGCTGGTGGATGGTGTGTGGTACGCCTATGGCACCCCCTGGAGTGGTAAGGCACCCACCAGCACCAACGCTTGTGCCTCGGTGGCGGGTATCGCCATCATTGAGCGTGCGCCGGAGAACAGTATCCATCCGGCCGGTGGCCTGGAGACGGTGCAGATGCTGCTGCGGCAGGTGAACAAGCCCAACGACCCCCGCCTGCGCGGTCGGGTGCTGGAGCTGCTGGATGACCTGATGACCCGGGTGCCGGTGTGGAAACTGCAGTGCAATATGGATCCCGAGGCGGCCCGGGTGGCCTATGCGGCTATGTCGGGCGCTATCGGATGTGAGTGAGGAGAGAAAGTATGCTGAAACTGAAAGAGGGCTTTGTCCTGCGTCAGGTGGCGAGGGAGACCGTGGTCATTCCCTCCGGTAACGAGATCAACCTCAATATGATGATCACGCTCAACGAGACCGGCGAATTTTTGTGGGACTATCTGACCCGTGGCACCGATGCAGAAGAGCTGGTGGCCGCTCTGCTGGGGGAGTACGACGTGGATGAGACCACCGCCCGGAGTAGTGTGGATGCCTTTGTGGCCAAGCTGAACGAGTATGGATTTTTACAAGAATAAAGAGATGCAGCTGGAGCAAGTGCTTCCTTTGATAGTAGAGCAGTTGGCATTGGGTAAAACGGTGCGCTTTTATCCCCGGGGGGTGAGCATGCTCCCGCTCCTGCGCGAAAACATCGACAGCGTGGTGCTGGCCTCTGTGCCGCCTGCGCTGAAAAAATACGACCTGCCCCTGTACCGGCGGGACGACGGCCAGTTTATTCTGCACCGCATCGTCCGTGTAGAGGGGGATACCTATACCTGTATGGGGGATAACCAGCATATCCCGGAGCCGGGGGTGCGCCGGGACCAGATGGTGGCCCTGGTGACCGGCTTTTACCGGGGCGATCGGTACCACCGTGTCACCGAGCCCGGCTATGCTATCTACTGCCGGGTGCACTGCGCCGTTCGTTCTCTGCGCCATCTCTGGCGCCGGGGCAAGAACTGGTTGCGCCGCCATCTTGCATAAGGACTCCCAACGAATGAAAACACCAAACACCCATCCGTCCAGTATAAAGCGGATGGGTGTTTTCTTGTAAGTGAAAACCTATGGCTGTGCCAGGGGTTCCGAATAGCTTTTAGCGTTCCATAGCCTCTCCCTCCGGGAGAGGTGGCACAGCGTAGCCGTGACGGCGAGGGAGCCTCCGCAGACCATTCGTGCGCAAGTGTCGGAAATTTGAGCGGACTTGTGCGCCGCTAGTATCATAGGGCTTTGCCCATATACGGAAACCCCGGCTGTGTCGGGGGATTATTATTTGCGTCAAAATCAGGCGAAAATCGTATATTTTCCTTTTCTATTGCGGATGAATGTGCTATAATAATCCTGTTTGAGGAAATTTCAGGAGGCAGAGTATGGTTTCGCTGTTGTTAGCCGTCATATACGTGGCCTTTATCAGCCTGGGGCTTCCCGACTCGCTGCTGGGCTCCGCCTGGCCGGTGATGGTGGGCGAGTTCGATGCCCCGGTCTCCTATGCCGGCATTGTGTCTATGATCATCGCCGGCGGCACCATCGTATCCAGTCTATTGTCCGATCGGATGACCCGGCGGTTGGGCGCCGGCCCGGTGACCGCCATCAGCGTGCTGACCACCGCCCTGGCCCTGTTTGGCTTTTCGATGGCACCCTCCTTTTGGGTGCTGTGCCTGGTGGCGATCCCCTACGGCCTGGGCGCCGGTGGTGTGGACGCGGCGCTGAACAACTACGTGGCGCTGTACTATGCCTCCCGGCACATGAGCTGGCTACATTGCTTCTGGGGAGTAGGGGCCACACTGGGTCCCTACGTGATGGGGTGGGCCATCAGCGCCGACCATGGCTGGCGCACCGGCTACGGTGTGATTGCCGCCTTTCAGATCCTCCTGACGGTGGCGCTGTTTCTGTCCCTGCCCCTGTGGAAAAAACGCCCCCTGGCGGCGGATGGCTCCGGCGAGGTGCAGGAGGCGCCCATCGGTCTGAAGGGAGCGATCCGGATCAAAGGGGTCAAGGCCATTCTGCTGGCCTTCTTCGGTTATTGCGCCTTTGAGACTACCGCCGGTCTGTGGGCCAGCACCTATCTGGTGGAGTACCGGGGCGTGGACCCGGAGACCGCCGCCACCTTTGCGGCGCTGTTTTACCTGGGCATCACGGTAGGCCGCTTTATCAGCGGCTTCATAGCGGACCGGTTCGGGGACAAGAATATGATCCGCATCGGCGTGGGGGTCATACTGGTCGGCCTGGTGCTGATCGTGCTGCCTCTGCCCACCGCCCATGGGGCGTTGGCGGGCCTGGTGATCATCGGCATCGGCGGTGCGCCGGTGTACCCCTCCATCATCCACTCCACCCCGGCCCACTTTGGGGCAGAGAATTCCCACGCCATCGTGGGTATTCAGATGGCCTGCGCCTATTGCGGAGCCACCTTTATGCCGCCGGTCTTCGGCCTGCTGGCCCAGTACGTGCATATCGCCACCTACCCCTATTATATGGCGGCTTTTGTGCTGGTGCTGTGGTGGATGACCGAACGGGTCAACCGGGTGTGCCGGTGCTGATTTTGTGAATACCCCTCTTTTACATAGAAGAGTTTTGTGTTATACTAAAAATATACTGTGACTTTGATCGCAAAGGAGTTTCGTTATGTGCGGATTTTGCGGCTTTACCGGTGAGATACTGGATCGGGAGCAATACCTGCGTCAGATGACCGAAAAGATCACCCACCGCGGCCCCGACTCGGACGGCTATTATATGGACGGGGCGGTGGCCATGGGCTTTCGGCGGCTGAGCATCATCGACCTGGAGGCGGCCTCCCAGCCCCTGTATAATGAGGACAAGTCCCTGGTGCTGATGTTCAACGGCGAGATCTATAACTATCAGGAGCTGCGGGAGCAGCTGCTGGCCCTGGGGCATACCTTTGCCACCGCCGGCGACGGCGAGACCTTGCTCCACGGCTACGAGCAGTGGGGTGCCGACCTGCTGCCCCGTCTGCGGGGTATGTTCGGCTTCGCCATTTGGAATGTGACGGAGCAGTCTCTGTTTATCGCCCGGGACTATTTCGGCATCAAGCCCATGCATTACACGCTGCTGCCGGACGGCCGTCTCGTGTTCGGCTCGGAGATCAAATCCATCCTCTGCCACCCGGACGTGAAAAAGGAGTTCAATCCCGCCGCCCTGGATAAGTATCTGTCCTTCCAGTATTCGGTGCCCACCGAGACCTTCTTTAAGGGCATCTCCTGCCTGCCTCCGGCCCATTACCTGATCTATCAGGCGGGAGAGATAACCGTGCATCGGTACTGGGAACCCACCTTTACCCCCGACGAGGATATGACCCTGGAGCAGGCGGTGGATGCCATTGATGAGGCCTTTACCGACTCTGTGGCCGCCCACCGCATCAGCGACGTGGAGGTGGGCTGTTTCCTGTCCAGCGGCGTGGACTCCAGCTTTGTGGCCTCCTATTTCGGCGGACAGAAGGCCTTTACCGTGGGCTTTGATAACGGACAGCATTATAACGAGAGCAGCTACGCTGCCGAGCTGGCCAAGGAGGTGGGCATCCACCACTTCACCCACCTCATCGGCGAAGAGGAGTATTGGGACAGCCTGCCCCGGGTGCAGTATTATCTGGACCAGCCCCTGGCGGACCCCTCCTGCGTGGCCCTGTATTTTGTATCCAAGCTGGCAGCAGAGCAGGTGAAGGTGGTGCTGTCCGGTGAGGGCGCCGACGAGCTCTTTGGTGGCTATCGCATCTATCACGAGCCCTATTCTCTGCGCGGCTATCAGCGGCTGCCCCGGTGGCTGCGCCGGGCGGTGGCGGCCTGCGTGTCGGTGCTGCCGGACATTAAGGGCAAATCCTTCCTCATCCGTGGCTCCAAGAGCCTGGAGGAGCGGTTTATCGGCAACGCCAATATGTTCAATAAGAAGGAAAAAGCCCGCCTGCTGCGGGACATCCCCGCCACCAACCCGGCGGAGTATACTAAAGAATACTACGACCGGTGCCAGGGCCGGGACGACGTGACCCGGATGCAGTATCTGGACATCAACCGCTGGATGGTGGGGGACATCCTGCTCAAGGCCGACCGGATGAGCATGGCTCATTCCCTGGAGCTGCGGGTACCCTTCCTGGATAAGAAGGTGTTTGAGGTGGCGGCCCGCATCCCGGCCAAGCATCGGGTGGCCGCCGGCACCACCAAGTACGCTATGCGTCTGGCGGCCATGCGCCACATCCCCCAGTCCGCCGCCAGCAAGCCCAAGCTGGGCTTCCCGGTGCCCATCCGTGTGTGGCTGCGGCAGGAGAAGTATTATACTATCGTTAAAGAGGCCTTTTTGTCTGAGGCTGCCCGGCAATATTTCAATACCGATTATCTGATGGGGCTGCTGGACCGTCACTACGCAGGCAAGCAGGACAACAGCCGTAAGATCTGGACCGTGTATATGTTCTTAGTGTGGTACGGCGTGTATTTTGCCGACTGACATATTTCCCGGCGTCCCGGCATACTATCCCGTGAGGAGGGATGCAGGGATGTTTGTGGTATCCATGAAGACCACCCGCCCCCGGGTGGCAGCCTATGGGTTGGTGCTGAGTCTGCTGGCGGTGGTCACCTTTGGCCTGGCCGGGCGGCAGGACGCACTGCGCACCCAGGCGGCGGTGGCCGGCGGCGACGATAGCCGGCGGGTGGCGTATCTGCAGGAGTTGGGGTATGAGGCACAGCCGAAATGGACCCAGGTGCGGGAGATCGCTATCCCGGCAGAGTTCGACGAGACCTTTTCCGCCTACAATGCGCTGCAGCAGGAGGCGGGATACGACCTGTCCCCCTACCGGGGCCGGCGGGTGAAATGCTGGACCTACACGGTGCTCAATTACCCCGGCGAGGACACGGTGCAGGCCAATCTGTATGAGTATAACGACCGAATCATCGGCGGTGATATCTCCTCCACAGCGCTGGAGGGATTCAGCCACGGACTGGTTCCCCTGAAGGTAGGGCAGCCCGGGCCGGTCACCGGAGGAGAAAGCAATGGAGAGACTGGATAAACTGTTGTGTTCCCAGGGTACCCTGACCCGCAGCGAGGCGGGTCGGGTGATCCGCAGCGGCCGGGTGACGGTGGACGGAACGGTCTGCCGCCAGCCGGCGCAAAAGCTGGATCCGGCCGCCCACACCGTGGCGGTGGATGGCCGGGCGCTGGGGTATGCGGAGTTTGTGTATTGGATGCTGAATAAGCCGGCGGGCATACTCTGTGTGTCCCGGGACCCCAAGGCACCTACGGTGGTGGATCTGCTCCCCGCCGAGCAGCAGCGGCGGGGTCTTTTTCCGGCCGGACGGCTGGACAAGGATACTCACGGCCTGGTGCTCATCACCGACGACGGAGATTTTGCCCACCGGATCCTGTCCCCCCGCCACCACATCCCCAAGACCTATCACGCCGTGCTGGACAAGCCCCTGGCCGAGGCGGCGGCGGACGCCTTTCGGGCAGGCCCCACGCTGGAGGACGGCACCCAATGTCTGCCGGCACAGGTGCGTGTGCTGGAGCCGGGGGAGACACCCCTGGTGGAGGTGGTCATTTACGAGGGCAAATTTCACCAGATCAAGCGGATGTTTGCCGCGGTGGGCTGTCACGTGGAATGGCTCAAACGGGTCAAGATGGGTGGTCTGTCATTGGATGAAACGTTGGAGGAGGGAGCCTGCCGTCCTCTCACACCGGAAGAAAAAAGTAGCATTTTGACTGAAAATTTGCCCTGATTTTCGTCATTGTCACGAGGACATATAAATTGTTCCTAGAATATTGGGGTAAACTTTGTGCATTTTAGGTATGGCTAAATGAAATAGAATGTGGTATAGTATGTGCGTAGGATTTTGCGTGCTTGCAGGCTTTTTCCTGCAGGCTACGGCCAAAATATATTTTGGAGGTTAAGAACATTATGGCAAGTCTTTCTTTGAAGAACATCTACAAGAAGTACCCCGGCGGCGTCGTTGCCGTATCCGACTTCAACCTGGAGATCAAGGACAAAGAGTTCATCATCATGGTTGGTCCTTCCGGTTGCGGTAAGTCCACCACTCTGCGTATGATCGCCGGTCTGGAAGAGATCTCTTCCGGTGAGCTGTACATAGGCGACCGTCTGGTCAACGATGTGGCTCCCAAGGATCGCGACATCGCTATGGTGTTCCAGAACTACGCTCTGTATCCCCACATGACCGTGTTTGACAACATGGCTTTCGGTCTGAAGCTGCGCAAGACCCCCAAGGATGAGATCAAGCGCCGCGTAGAAGAGGCCGCCCGCATTCTGGATATCGCTCACCTGCTGGACCGTAAGCCGAAGGCTCTGTCCGGTGGTCAGCGTCAGCGTGTGGCTCTGGG
>JAFQKB010000085.1 GCA_017397125.1 Clostridia bacterium
ACTTCTTTGGCGATATGGACTTCAAGGTGGGCGGCACCAAAAAGGGTATCACTGCCATTCAGATGGACCTGAAAGTGCACGGCCTGACCCCCGCCATCATCCGTGAGGCGCTGGATAAGTGCTACACTGCCCGTTGCTATATTCTGGATGAGGTTATGCTCAAGGCCATCCCCGAGGTGCGTCCCGAGCTGTCCAAGTATGCGCCCAAGATGCTGTCCACCAAGATCGACACCGACAAGATCGGCGGCGTGATCGGTAAGGGCGGCAAGGTGATCCAGCAGATCCAGACCGACTGCAACTGCGTGGTCAACGTGGAGGAGGACGGCACCGTGACCATCCTGTCCACCGACCTGGCGGACGCCAACCGCGCTCTGCAGATCATCGAGACCATCGCCAAGGATCCCGAGATCGGCGCTATTTACAAGGGCAAGGTCACCCGTCTGATGACCTTCGGCGCCTTTGTGGAGATCGCCCCCGGTAAGGAGGGTCTGGTGCACGTGTCCAAGCTGGATCTGGGCCGCGTGGAGCGGGTAGAGGATGCCGTGGCTGTGGGCGACACCATCGCCGTCATGGTCACCGAGATCGACGAGCAGGGCCGCATCAACCTGTCCCGTAAGGACGCCATCATCAAGATCGAGGGCCTCAACCCCGATGATTACGCCAGCGCTCCGGCTCCCCGCCGGGAGGGTGGCTACCGCCGTGACGGCGGCCGTGGCCCCCGCCGCGATCATCGCTGATTGCTGGTCTGAAACCAAAAGCCGCTACCCACGGGTAGCGGCTTTTTTCTTGGACAGATTTGGGGACTTGGCAAATCAAAAAAAGTGTGCTACAATAGACAGGATGATAAGATACAGGAGGGATTCCTATGGAGAATCAGCACGAGCCTGTTCAGATGAATACCGACAACGAGCGTCCCGTCACCCGCCGCTACAATAAGCGGGGCAAAAGACGGGGCAAATACGCCTATGCGGCGCCTCTGGGGGTGCTCATCTCCCTGCTGAGCATCGTGGGCGTGGTGGCGCTGATCGTGACCGGCGTGTCCGCCATCCGAAAGGCCACTGACACCTCGGTGCTCAAGGAGGAGATCTATTACTTCCTGGAGCCGGCGCTGGTGTATACCCTGGCCCCCTTTGACAGCGCCGCCACCACCGAGCAGGACGCCTTTCTCAATGCCGCCGCCTATCGGGTGATGCAGGCCGAGCAGATCCGTATGCTGCGTGAGGAGGACGAGATCTGTATCTACCCGGTGGACGACAACGGCCGCATTGCCGTGCCGGTGGAGGAGATCACCGCCTCCTACCAGGTGTTGTTTGGGGACGACGCGCTGATCACCCATCGCTCCATCGAGGACAGCGGCCTGGAGTACAGCGACAGCGACGCCTGCTATTACGTACCCTTTGAGACGGTCAACTCCGGCTATCGCCCGGTGATCGACTACATCAAGCGCCGCTCCTCCACCTATGAGGTGCGCATCGGCTTTGTGCCCAATACAGACATCCGGCTGGACGAGCACGGCAACGAGATCGATCCCACCCCGGATATGGCGGCCCATTTCCAGATCTATACCCTGCACCGGCATAAGGACGACGGCACCTATCACATCACCGCCTGCGCGGACGAATAAGCAAAAGAGAAAGCCTGCGAACCCTTTGGTTCGCAGGCTTTTATTGTTGCGTTTTTATTGTGCGTATTCATACTGAGGTTGCCATTTGAAAGGAAACTCCTTATAAAATCATTGAAATAGCAAAAAAACACAATAAAATATCAAAAAAACCAATTCCTTTTTATTAGGGTTAATGATACCATAAAAGAAGTGAAATAAAAGCAATTGCGTTTTTGTGCAGAAACAATTGTCCTTTATTCACAAAAAAGACGGTTTGTTTTTCGCCCATTTAGTCTCTTGTTTACAGAGATCCAATCAAAAGGATGAAACGAGTATCATAATGACCCCCCTGTCATTTTCGCAAAAAAAGACAGGGTACTGCCACAGGGTGGAAATGATGGGGCGGTATCGCTCTTCAAATAGACAATCAGGCAGAAAGGATGAAAGCAAATGAGGGTAAAGCAAATGAGGGTATATTCCAAAAAGGTTGTGTGCATATCGCTGATATGCGCTGTGGCCTTGCTGGTCGGCTGCTTCTTTTCTATTGCAGAGATCGCCGACAGAAAAAGCACAGAGTACGACACTCTCTACGACCAGATGCTGGCGGAGAACGGTTTCGTATTCGGTATGAACTATCCCTGGATCACAATTGGTCACACTCTGACCAGTAACGAGCTGTTGCAACGCTTTGACGTGCCGGAGGGTATTCCGTCGGTCATCGGTTTAGATGAATACGGTGACGAGTTTGTGTACGAGGGCCTGTACAACCTGCGTGCGCTGGGCTATACCATGATCGGCTATTGGGGCTCTGTCTATGGCGAGGGTGTCGTCTATGGTGAGCGTGGTCAGGTGCTGGGTGTCAAGGAGGATTACCTTGCCAATATCGCCCGGTATCTGGAGATCTGCCGTCGGGCGGATATGAAGGTGCTGTGGATCATTCAGGCTCACAGCGAAGCCCTGATCGGGTATTACGGCAAGCCCGGTAAGCAGGCGTGGGATGTGTGGAGCCAGTCCATCGTCAACCCGGAGGTGACGGATCAGTACGTCGAAAACTTTGCCCGTCCCGTTCTGCGGGTGCTGGCACAGTACCCCGACGTGGTGGCCATGATCTCCGCCGGCAGTGAGCCGGAGAACGAGATCAACGATAATACGCTGGGCAACCACTTCGGGACTGATCGTGGCATCTACGGCACCACCCAGGAAAAGATGGTGGAGTTTCTGCGGAGGCTGACCGACACAGCGGCTGAGGAGTGTCCGGACATCGCCCGGACGCTGGTGTGCAACACCTCCTGGATGAATATGTATAACGACTTTGACCTGACGGTAATCGGTAAAAACCAGTATTCCGCCAGTGCCAATATGACTCCGGTCAACGAGCTGACCACTGTATTTCCTGCTATCGCCAGCGAGTGGGGTGTCGGCAACTATAAGACAGAGGAGCAGTTTACCCTCTCCACTATGACCATGCAGGAGAACATCGAAAAGGCTGGCTATCAGGGCAGCTTTTGGTGGTCCTTTGTGGCAGGGGATACCGGCGGCGGCGATTTGAGCGTATTCAAGAAGCACGCCGGCTCCCAGTCGGATTTCCGTCCCATGATGTATGCGATGCACTACCACATCCTTGACTACGTGAGCAACCATAAAGGCGAAGAGGTGGTGCTGGATGAGCCCACTATGTTCTATAACCGCGGCTCCGGCATGGTGGAGTGGATCGCCTCCCGTCAGGCAACGGCCTATGATGTACAGCGTTCACTGGATGGCGGCACTACCTGGGTGGCGCTGGCCGAAGGACTCACCCCCGATGAGGCGTTGGATGAGAACCGGGAAAAGGGCGTGTATTTCGATACGACTCTGCCTACCGCCGGCAACGTGATGTATCGGGTGGTGGCTCACGATGGTGACGGCAACAGCGTCACCGCTCCTGCCACCAACGAAAACGAGATCATCCCGCCTGCTCCGGAACTGGTAACCAACGGTGGTTTTGAGAATGGTAAAGAGGGCTGGGACTTCTTTATCGGTGACGAGAGCCACATCACCGATCTCTACGTCACCGAGGGCGAGAGTGCCCTGTGCCTGACCGGTGGTGCCTGGGAGGGCATCGTGCAGGAGAACATCCCTGTTGAGGGCGGTAAGCGCTACAAGATTACCTATAAGTATATGAAGGATCCCAGCATCGAAGGGCCGGTGTCGGCGGCTTTCTTTGTCCGTTGGGACGAAACCGGCATTCCCGGCGATCGGTTCTGTCAGGATCAGTTGGTAGCCGGTTGGATGAACAACTCTGATGGTGATTGGGAGATGCAGGAGACCACCTTTGTGGTGCCGCAGGGCGTCACGTCGATCTGCTTCGACCTGCGCACCAACGATCCTGCCGGTCAGGGCGGCGTGAACAGCAAGATCTACATCGATGAGATCTCGTTCAAAGAAGTACGATAAGGAGGGGGAGTAACGATGAAAAAGTTTATGAAGAGCACAAAAACTTCTCTGGCTATGCTGCTGGCGTTGCTCCTTCTGGTGGGTATGGTGCCTCTGGGCGCCATCACCGCCGGTGCCGCCGAAATCGGTGATGTCATCTTCTCTGATGACTTTGAGGACGCTGTGGCCGGCGCCTCCGGCGGCTGGATCAATGCTCAGAATGCCTACGCAGTGGTTAAGAGCGGCGCAGGCAAGGATCTGACGAAGGGTCTGGTCCTCAACGGCCCCAAGTGGTCCCGCGCCTATAAGGAGATCAAGCTGGAGACCAACTCCTACTATGAGATCAGCTTTGATTTTTACGAGTCCACCAGCACCGAGGCGGCCCGTGTTAACGTGCGCCGCAATGGCGGTGACTCCATATACGACCTTTATCTGTCGGAGGGGCTGACCAACACCAAGGGTATGTGGCAGAGCTATACCGGCACCTTTTATTCGGAGGATATCACGTCGGTTCGTCTGATGCTGCAGCTGGACGAGGACGTGTCGGACAGCGACAAGACCTTTGATAACATCGTCATCCGTAAGATTGCCAAGCCGGATCAGCCGGATCAGCCGGAGGAGCCGCTGTTTGTCAATGGCGACTTTGAGACCGGTGATTTCACCGGCTGGCAAGGGCAGAACGACGAGATGAGCGTTATCAGCGACAACCCGCACGGCGGCAACTATGCCGTCAAGGTGGCCGGTGGCCAGTGGGCCGGCGTGGAGCAGAAGGTGGCCGTAGAGCCCAACACGGACTACAGGTTTACCTTCTGGGCCCGGTATGAGTCCGGCTCCGGTGAGCACACCATGTTCGTGATGGCGGGCGGTAAAAACCTCTATTCGGAGACCGTCCGTGTCTCTGCGGCGGATGGCTGGAAAAAATTCGAGTATACCATTAACAGCGGTGAGTATGCCAACCTGATTCTGAAGTTCTGTGTCAGCAATCCCAGAGCTGTGTACGTCTATGACGATGCCACCTTTACCCCGCTGGGTCAGGTCTCTCATGACGGCTATCTGTACAACGGCGATTTTGAGAACGGCAGCAAGGCCAAGTGGACCGGCGGCGACAGCTTTGAGGTGGTAGCCGATGCCTATGCCGGCAGCTATGCGCTGCTGGTGGAGGGTAGCGCCTGGGATAACATCTGGCAGACGGTCCCCACCGAGGCCAATACCGAATACTCGTTGGTGCTGTGGGCGAAAAGAGCCGGCGGTGACGGCACGATTGCCCTGCTGTACAAGGATAAGGACGGCATCAAAAATGTGACTGAATTGTATATCAACACCACCAATGATTGGGCACGGTACACTTGGACCTTTAACACCGGCAATTACGCCGGAGGTCGTATTTTGCTGATGATCAGCGGTGGTGAGGGTAGTGCCTACGTGGATAACGTCACCCTTATGCTGGGCAAGCCGGTCAACATGAACGGTCTGATCTACAACGGCGACTTTGAGACCGGCGATCTGTCCCGGTGGGACAATGTAGGTTCTGAATCGGCGGTGGTGGATACCGATAAGAATGACGGCGAGTACGCTCTGCATCTGAAGGGTGGCCAATGGTCTGCCGTGCGACAGACTGTTAAGACGAAAAAGAACACCGAGTATGTACTGTCCTTCTATACTAAGCGGATCGTCGGAGCGGACAGCATGCCGGTGTGGCTAAAGAACGGAGATAATAACCTGACCGATCCTGATGGTAAGGATCTCAGCGTATACTACTCCGTTACTGCAGAGGACGGCTGGGTGAAGATAGAGCATCCGTTCAACAGCTTTGAGCAGGCCTCCATCGATGTGCTGTTTGGTATTGGGGCTGTGGGCAACGAGGTGCTCATCGACAGCATCGGTGTGGAAGAGTACAAAGCGCCGCTTGTCCAGCCGTTGCCGCTGACCTCCTACGGTGTGGTGACCAACCGGCCCAAGACCGACGCGGCCAACCTGATCGTCAATGGCGGATTTGAGTCCACCGAGGGTGCTCAGTGGAACACCTACACCTTCCTCAATGAGCATCTTTCGGTGGTGGAGGATAAGTCGGCCTGTGATGGCAACAAGGTGCTGTATTTTAACAGCGCCTCCACCGAAAACACTATGCAGGTGTTCTGGGTGGACGTGGAGCCGGACACCAACTATACCTTCTCCGCCTTTGTCAAGGGTGCGTATATGTCGGATGCAAACGTCTGTGACGCTACCTTTGGCGTGGTGGATCCGGACACCGGAATGTTTATGATCTACGACGTCGAGAGAGGCAAAAACTCCCGGGAAGACTATCAGTTGGTACCTCCCTGCTGGGATAATGAGTGGCACCTACGCTCGGTCTGCTTTAATAGCGGAGAAAAGACCAAGATCGGCATCGCTGTGTACGGCTATGGCTCCCAGATGTATTTGGATAGCATTGCGTTGTACAAGACTGAGAACGGTATGAAGTACACCGTTCCGGAGAATGTGGATATCGTGTCCACCAGCATCGATTCTCAGTACGATGCCTGTGCCCCGGAGGATAATGTGGTGGGCAACTATAACCTGTCGGATGAGCAGGATACCTTCTGGTCCACCGGCTACGGCTGGCAGAACGGCTTTGTCAGCATCTATGAGGACGAGTACGGCTATGGCAATTCTCTGCAGTATACCGGCAGTGCCACCGCCGAGGGCGTTTATTACATCAAATGGATCGATGTGAAACCCCATACGGACTACACCTTCTCGGTGGATGTGCTGGTGCAGGAGAGTGGCGCCGGTTGTTTGACGTTGATCGACAGTAAGCCCAGTGCGCCTGCGTCTTTTGTTCTGTTGACCTTCCAACAGGAGCTGTTCGGCACAGAGTGGTACCGGTTCTATCTTGACTTCAATTCCGGCGCATTTGACCGCATCGGTATCGCTATCCAGGATATGGGCGGTAAGGCGCTGATCGACAACATCCGCATCTTTGAGGCCTCTGCCGGCGCCGACGTGGAGGACGAATTCCGCGAGAAGAAAAACGGCTGGTTTAAGGCCGACAACGGCAAGTGGACCTACTATCAGGAGGATGTTCAGATCAAGGGCAAGTGGATTCATGACGGCAGCGCCTGGTACTACATCGGCGCCGACGGTTACATGGTCGCCAACAAGTGGATCAAGGACTCCAAGGGCTGGTGCTATCTGACCGACTCCGGCAAGATGGCCACCAACAAGTGGGTCACCGACTCAGTGGGTTGGTGCTATGTGGGCGCTGACGGCTACTGCGTCACCAATAAGTGGGTGGCAGACAGCTATGGTTGGTGCTATCTGGACGCTGACGGCCGCATGGTCACCAACAAGTGGGTCATGGACTCCAAGGGTTGGTGCTACATTGGTGAGTACGGCTACTGCCTGACCAGCATGTGGGTCAAGGATTCTGTTGGCTGGTGCTACCTGGGTGCCGATGGCCGTATGGTGACCAACAAGTGGGTGGCAGACAGCCATGGTTGGTGCTACCTGGGCTCGGATGGCCGTATGGTCACCAATAAGTGGGTCATGGACTCCAAGGGCTGGTGCTATGTGGGCGCTGACGGCTACTGCATCACCGACAAGTGGATCCAGGATTCGGTAGGCTGGTGCTACGTGGATGTGAACGGCCGCCTGGTTACCGACGACTGGGTTGAGGATTCCAAGGGCTGGCGCTATCTGGACGAAAATGGCCGGGTGGTCTACGACTCTATGGTCGGTGACTACTACGTTGATAAGAACGGCTATCTGGTACCGTAAGTAGCTATGTAATTGAAATCCAGTGTTTCCTCCCTTATTTGGGACTCTTGGGGGCGGCGAGGCATAGACTTTGCTGTCCCCCAAAAGGCAGAAACGACGGAAAGGAACGAACACGATATGAACAACAAGCAAGCTTTTCGCTCTGTATGGGCTTTGGCGTTGGCATTGGTGATGTTGCTGTCTCTGATGAGCTGCGGCAAAAAGCCGGAGCCGGATACTTCCAAGCCCACCCTGCCCGGTGACGTGAGCAGCAATGTGAGCAGCGATGTGAGCGGCGATACCACCGGCGATGCAGACGACACCACCACCGACATGAGCGGCGATACCACCACCGAGGGGGACGCTGTGTCGGATGACACTACCATCTCCTCCAAAAAGGAGGAGACCACCAAGTCGACCAGCGGTAAGATCACCAAGCCGACTACCAAGCCGACTACTAAGCAGGACGGTCCTATTGTGAGCAGGACCACCACCTCCAAGACGACCACCGCCACCACGGCCACCAAGACTACGGTGGATTCTGACAAGAGCATCTTTGGCGATATCCCGGATTCTCTGAGCGGTCAGAAGGTCAAGGTGCTGGTGTGGTGGGACGTAGGCGACTTTGACAAGGGGCACGCCGCCAAGTTTAATGAGGAAACGGGCATTACCGTCAGCTTTGAGACCATTGCTAACGAAAAATACCAGACCCGTCTGTCTGCGATGATCATGGGCAACAACGCCCCCACCTGTGCAGCAATGATCAGTGATTGGTATCCTCAGCCCATCACCCGCGGCCTGCTACAGCCTATTAAGAATACCGGCTGGGATTTCACTGAGGAGATCTACGCCACCTCCCTGATGGATCAGTTTGCCTACAAGGGTGAACAGTACGGTATCGCCCTGAAGGGTTCCAATATGACCACCTTTACCGTTGTGTTCTTCAACAAGGATCTGCTCAGGCAATTTGGTGTTGCTAAGGATCCTTATCAGCTGTGGAAAGAAGGCAACTGGAACTGGGACACCTGTCTGGCGGTGGCGAAGCAGTGCACCAATCAGGCTAAGGGTATGTACGGTATTTCCGTGTGCTGGCAGTATTATTGGATGCTGTCTGCTGGTCAGGATTTTGTCTTCTCCACCAAAGATGGTCTGGTGAACAACACCATGAGCACAGAGGTTGCGAACGCCTGGTCCCACGCCTGGAGGATGATCCATGAGTATAAGGTGGTGGATAACTCCTTTACGGACAAGGCCCCCTTCTATGCGGGCACCAGCGCCATGCTGGCAATCGGCAGCTATATGATGCAGGCGGAGCCTGAGGGCTATATTCCTCAGGCTATGAAGGCGGACTGGGGCGTGGTCCCCTTCCCGTCCCCCAAGGGAATGGACACGGTGGCCGGCTGTGAGGGTACGGTGTGGGGCTTCCCCAGCCGTGTGACCGGCGATAATCTGCAGGCCGGTGCCTGGTTCCTGCGGTATTGGCTGGATGATTCCAAGAATACTGACGCCAGCTTCTACGCTAAGAACGAGTGCTGGGAGATCATGAGCTGGATGTGGAATCAGAAGATTCAGTCCTTTAACTCCATAGGCATCCTCAGCTACGGCGGCGAGTACAACTCCAGTTCCGTGCAGCACCAGATCACGGGCGAGAGCACCTCTCTCTCTATGCTCAAGAGTAATCTGGATTCTTGGTACAGCGTGGTGGAGGCCAACATCGAAAAGATCGAAACAGAACTGTCTTGATATTAATGCAAAAACCTGCGGCAGGTGTCTAATCGACACCTGCCGCAGGCTTTTTTGTAAGTAAAAACCACGCGATAGTCGCGTGGCGTGGCGTCGTGCAGACAGAACCGTAATCGGGCTGTCGTTGTGGCACATGTGCACCTGAATTATTCAAAAATCACCTTTATATATCGCGATATTGCCGTATATAGTGTACCGCGGTTACAAGCAACGACAAGTGTGATACACTAAGAGAACCATAATAAAGGCGCTGAATTGTCGCAAAATTAACATCCTAAGAGCGTATGACACGGGCGTTTCACAGTGTGGGGATCGGCCGTCTGTTGCGAAAACTGTGGGGCCCGTAATTGGCTGTCCGGGATCAGCCACCCCGCGCCAATTACGTTGGTATCGGACTTGGCGGAACAGGATACCGATCCATTTATGCGTTCAGCATCTTTTGCCGCAGCTCGGTGGGGCTGAGCAAAAAATGCTTGCGCACACAGAGGCAAAAATAGTTGGCATCGGTATAGCCGCACTGTTGCGCCACTTGGGCAATGGAGATGTCCGGCTGCTTGAGTAGGCGCTGGGCTTTCTCCATACGCAGAATGCGGATATAAGCGGACAGCGTCAGGCCGGTCAATTGCTTGAAATGGCGGCAGAAATAGGATTCGTTGTAGTTGAATAGTTGGCTGATGGATCGGGCGGAAAGAGGCTCTGTATAATGGGCGTCGATGTATTCCAGTATTTGGTGAAATTTGTGGTTTGGGGTGTGAAAGATACCCTGCTCTGCGACACACAGACGGTAGAGGACGCTCAGAGTCTGATAGGTCTGTCCGATGATGTTCAGGGGATGCTGCTTGCTACGCAGACTACGGATCCACTGACGGATGGCCACCACCGGCTCCGGATCGGTCAATCGGGTAACAAACCGAACCTTTTCCTTGAGGAGGGGGTCAATGTATTGCAGAGAGATGGAACTGTTGCTCAACATAGACTCCAGATTGAGTTGGATGACATCGTAGATCAGCTCTTGGGAGGTGCATACGCCGGAGTGGATCTGTCGGGGGTTGACGATGACAGCCATACCCGGTGTGCCGTGAAAGGAGTCCTCGCCTACCTTTAGGTCCATCTCGCCTCTTTCGATATATAGAATCTCCATTTGCTCGTGCCAATGGGGACTGATGCACACTGTTTGCACCCCGCGAATCACCTGCTGCCACACTTGAAGCTCGGTGGATTTGAGAGAGGTAGCGGTTTCCAGAAATTGGTCTATTTTCATAAAACACTTCCTAAAAAGTCAAAATAATCTAGTAAGCGGTCAAAGAAGTCTGTTTACAATCCTTGTGTAATGATGGTATCATAAAAGCAGTAAAAATGCAAGAGTTATGTCACAACCGCCTTTATATTGGGTCAAATGTACGAAATTACCCTGAATTTGCCTCGATTTTTGGCGTGTTTATCCCGGTGGGCGGTGCGCGGCCGTTTTTCTTCGCACGAAAAGGCCGTAACGAAAAAACAGCAAACCCGCACGAATGCAAATTTTAACAAGGTAAAATTATGAATGAAAGAGTGCGTCGAGCGCTCTTCAGATACAAACTGTTTTCAGAAAGGATGAAAGCACATGAAAGTACACTCCAAAAAGGTTCTGTGCATATCGATTTTGTGCGCAGTGGCCCTGCTGATCGGCTGTGTATTCTCCATCGCTGAGATAGCGGATGGCAAGAAGACGGAATACGACAACCTTTACGAGCAGGTCCTGGCGGAGGATGGTTTCATATTTGGTATGAACTATCCCTGGATCCAGATCGGCCACACCCTGACCGGCAACGAGGCGATGCTGAAATTCGGCATCACCGACGACGGCGACCCGATGCAGGTGGGCCTGGATGTATATGGCGACGAGTACGTATACGAGGGCCTGTACAACCTGCGTGCTTTGGGCTTCTCTATGATCGGTTATTGGGGATCCACCTATGGTGAAGGTGTTATCTATGACGATTATGGCAATGTGCTGGGCGTCAAGGAGGACTATCTGGCTAATATTGAACGGTATTTGCAGATCTGCCGCCGCGCCGACATGACCGTGCTATGGATCATCCAGGCGCACAATGATTCGCTGGTTTCCTATTTCGGCGAAAAGGGCAAGCGTGCCTGGGACTTCTGTAGTCAGGCGATCGTCAATCCTGCCGTATCCGAGGCCTATATTGAGAAGTTTGTACGTCCCGTGCTGCAGGTGCTGGCCAAGTATCCAGACGTGGTGGCGCTGATTTCTGCCAGTTCTGAGGCGGAAAATGAGATCAACGACGATGCGCTGGGCAACCACTTTGGCAGCGATCGCGGCATCTATGGCACCAATCAGGCCAAGATGGTGGATTTTCTGCGCAAGCTGACCGAGGCTGCGGCCGAGGAGTGCCCGGACATCGCCCGCACGCTGGTGTGCAATACCTCTTGGATGGATATGTATAACGATTTTGATCTGACCGTTATCGGTAAGAATCTGTATTCCTCTACCGCCGGTGCTACTCCGATCGAGGGTCTGAACACCGTGTTCCCCGCCATTATGAGTGAGTGGGGTGTGGGCGTTATCAAGTCGGAGGAGCAGTTCACTCTGTCCACCATGACCATGCAGGAGCGCATCATCGAAGAGGGCTATAAGGGCAGCTTCTGGTGGTCCTACGTGGCCGGCGATGGCGGTGGCGGTTCTATGAGCGTGTTTAAGCAGGGCGCCGGCTCCCAGTCGGATTTCCGTCCCCTGATGTATTCGACCCACTATCTCATTCTGGACCAGATCGCCGCCCATCGTGGCGAAGAGGTGATTTTGGATACCCCGAATACCTTCTACAATCGTGGCTCCGGTATGGTGGAGTGGATCGCCTCCCGTCAGGCTACTTCCTACGACGTGCAGCGCTCTATGGACGGCGGCACCACTTGGGAGACACTGGCAGAAGGCTTGACTCCGGACGTAGCTCTGGACACCAACCGTGAAAAGGGTGTCTATTTCGACGAGACCCTGCCGCTGGTCGGCTCGGTTATGTATCGTATCGTCGCCCGCGACGATGACGGCAATACCGCCGTGTCGGCCCCCAGCAACGAGAGCGAGATCATTCCGCCTGCTCCCGAGCTGGTCATCAACGGTAACTTTGAGAACGGCAATGAGGGTTGGGACTTCTTCTTGGGTGACGAAAGCCACGTCACAGATGCCTATTTCACAGAGGGCAGTCATTCCCTGTGCTTGACCGGTGCTGCTTGGCACGGCCTCATTCAGGAGTTCATTCCTGTGGAAGGCGGCAAACGCTATAAAATCAGTTACAAGTACATGATTGATCCCGAGATTGGTATCACTACCTCGGCAGCTTTCTATGTCCGCTACGACGAAGGTTTGGGTATCGGTGATCGCGACGGCGAGATCCAGTTGACCGCCGGATGGATGAACAACGCTGAGCCCGGTGAGTGGGCGTCCTATGAGACCACCTTCGTGGTACCGGAGGGTATCAGCTCGGTGGCCTTTGATCTGCGTGTGCCTGATCCTGCCGGTCAGGGCGGTATACAGACCAAGGTTTATATCGATGAGATTTCTCTCAAAGAAGTACGATAAGGAGGGGTTGACATTATGAAAAAAATGATAATGAACGCAAAGGCCTCTCTGGCTATGTTGTTAGCGCTTCTTCTCCTGTGTTCGATGATTCCGGTGGGTGGCCTGATGGCCGCGGCTGCGGACCCCAACGTGATCTTTGCGGACGACTTTGAAAGCAGCAATCTGGACCAGTGGACACCTTCCGATACTATGCAGGCCCAGGTCAAGGGGAGTGTCGGCAAGGACTTCTCCAAGGGTTTGCAGATCAGCGAAGGAAGCGGCAAGTGGTCTACGCTTACCTACTATTTCACCGCTGAGGCATATACCGATTACGAAATCAGCTACGATTACTGTGAATCCACCGTTGCTGAGACCGTGCAGGTGCAGGTTCGTCTGGCGGAGCAGAGCGTGACCCTGTATAGCTCTGATC
>JAFQKB010000086.1 GCA_017397125.1 Clostridia bacterium
TGGTCAGCTTCACGTTGTCGATGTAGCGGGTCTCGCCCTTTGCACCGACGCAGATCTGCAGATAGATAGCGGTCCAGCTGCCGGAGTTGAACTCGATCGTAGCGGTGGCCCACTCGCCGGCAGCACACTTGGGATAGAAATCCTTCTGGCCGGCGTCGGAGGGAGCGCCACTGGAGCAATCCTTAACATACACAAATGCCTGAGTGCCGCTGGCGATCTTGTGATCGAAGGTCAGCACGTAATCGGTGTTGGGCTCCACAGCGATGTTCTTCAGGCTTACGCCGGCGTACTCGTTCCAGTCGCCGGTGCCGGCGGTCACATACGCGCCGTACTTGCCGTCCTTGGCAGCCTCTTCGGAGATGCCGGTGGCTTCCCAGCCGCCGGTCAGATCGCCGGTCTCAAAGTCGCCGTTGGCGATCAGGGCGTCAGGCACGGGGGGCTCGTCGGGAGCATCGTTATTTCCGTACTCCACCAGCGCAATGTCATCAAAGTAGTACTGGCCGCCGTCGGCACGATAGTTGCTCAGGCGGACGGTGACCTCTTCGCTGCTGCCGGAGTTGAACTTCAGGATCGCCTGATTCCACGTGTTCAGTGCGCTGCCGGGATACACGCGGTTACGGCCCTGATCCACAAAGGTGCCGCCCTCCCACGCATAATCGGGGTTAGCGCCGTCCACGTCAAAGAAATAAGCGGCGTTAACGGCAGCATTCGCATAGCAGTAGTACCACACGGACACCACGTAGTCGGTGTTGGGCTTAACAGCGACCTTCTGGGACATCATCAGGACGCTGGAGCCATTCTCATCCACCTTCAGGGCGGAGGAGCCGCTGTGCAGCTTATCATCGGTGACCACAGCCACGTTCTCGCCCAGGGTCCAGCCCTCAGCGCCGTCTTCGAAGCCGGGGTTGGTGATCAGGTTGCCCTCCACGACCTCTTCGGGTATGGCGGGGGCATTGGCCTTCTCCACCAGAACCACGTCGTCCAACCACAGCACGTGGTTGTCTGCCGCAACGCGGCCGGACTGGAAGTGGAACATCAGGGAGCCCTCGCTGCCGCTGTTGAACTCCAGTCTGTGCTCGGTCCAGGTGTCCTGGGCGTCGACGGGCAGTCTCTGCACCACGTCAGACCAGTCCGCACGCTGCATGTTGATGTTGAAATCGTAGCCGTTGCTGGACTTGGCTTTGAAAATCAGAACATAGTCGGTGTTCGGGGTCAGCGTGGCGTTGAAGTGGGTCAGTGCCCAGTCATCCTTCATCTCCACACGGGCAGAATACTGGCCCGAACCAACCTCCTGATTGTCGATTGCAATGGTGGTATTGTTGTAGGTCGCCCACCCGCTGGTGGTGCCATTTTCGAAATCACCATTTTCGACCAAGTTGCCCTCTGCCGCACTGACCAGCGCGCCAAAAGGCACGACGGTGCACAGCATAGCAACCGCAAGGAGAATTGCTAGGATTCTTTTCATAGTGTTTTCTTCCTTTCTGAATGATGTTTGATATCATAACAGGGGTGCTCACGCCCCTGTGAGATCCGAAAAAACGTCAGTCCTCGAAGGGAACCACCTGCCCGAGCTTAGCCGACTCAAAGACGGCCTCCATCAGCCGCATCACACGGGCCACCTGGGGCAGGGTGATGAGCAGATCCTCCTTACCCTCCAGGTGGGCCATGACGTTGCGGTAGTAATCCTTGACGTCCGGCCAGGGGTCCGGCAGCGGATAGCTCTTGATGGTGTCCTCACGGCGGGGTGCCATGGTCTTGGTCAGGCCGGCGGCGGTGATGACCGGCACCACGTCCTTGTCATCCTTGCCGTGGGCGCAGATCATATCGCCCTCCAGGCCCCAGTTGTCGATGCGCAGGGTGCCGTCCCGGCCCAGCACGATCCAGCGGGGCAGGGTGATGAAGTTGCTGGTGCCCACGTCGATGACCACGTGCACGCCGTTGTCCAGCAGCAGGTCGCAGGTGAAGCCGTCGTCCACCTTGGTGTTGGTGATGTTGGTGAGGGTGGCGTACACCGACCGGATCTTGGCCTCCGGATAGAGCAGCGCCGCCTGGTCCAGCAGGTGGACGCCCCAGTCCAGCACCATGCCGCCGCCCTTTTCCGGCTCCTGGCGCCAGTCGCCGGGGATGCCGTGGGCGCCCTGCACCCGGGACTCGAAGCGGAAGATGGGACCCAGCTGGCCGCCGGCCATCACCTCTTTGACCATCTGAAAATCCCGGTCCCAGCGACGGTTCTGGTGCACCGTCAGGAACCGGCCGGTCTCCTCGGACACCCGGATCATCTCCGCCAGGTCAGCGGAGCTGAGGGTCACCGGTTTTTCGCAAATAACGTTTTTACCGGCGCGCATCGCCTGGATAGCCAGGGGGCGATGGCAGTCGTTGGGGGTGGCGATGAGCACCACCTCGATGGTGGCGTCCGCCAACAGATCCTCGAGGCTCTGGTACACGTGTACGTTCCGGGTGCGGGCATACTCGCGACGGGACTCCTTGATGTCCCAGATGCCGGCAACCTCCAGAATGTCCCCCAGCTCCCCGTAATTGTTGAGGTGCCAGGTTCCCATACCACCCAAGCCGATGATTGCTACTTTGTGTTTCATAATGCATTTCCTCCTTGACAGGACCTGCACGCCGCGGTTTTTTGGTAATCCGACGCATAGGGATGATTTTGCTTATATTATAAGCACACCTATTATACGGCAAAGAATGGCGAAAGTCTAGTAAATATTTGCAGAAATTATATACTTTTTCACTCAAAACCAGGGTGCTTTTGGGCAAATTATCACATTTTCATAGGGAAAGAAATTGAAATCCGCTCCGACCTATGCTATACTGGCAGGGACGAAAGAAAAAGGAGGTGTCCCCTATGCCGCTGAACGCATCCGTCCGCACCCTCAAGGGGGTGGGCGAAAAACGCGCCGCCCTGTACGAGAAAATGGGTATCCGCACCGTGGTGGACCTGCTGGGGCACTATCCCCGGGGGTACGAGGACTGGTCCCACCCGGTGCCCCTGTCCCAGGTGACACCGGGCGAACCCTGCTGTGTGCGGGGCTGGGTGGCCAGCACCCCCACCGAGCACCGGGTGCGCAAGGGGATGACCCTCTATAAGTTCCGGGTGACCGACGGCTATCAGACCCTGCAGGTGACCCTGTTCAACAACCCCTACGCCGCCGCCAAGATCCGGCGGGATCAGGAGATCCTGCTGTACGGCACGGTGGTGTCCGACGGCCGCCGGGCGGAGATGACATCCCCCCAGATCGAGACCGCCGCCGGCGCCCGCATCCGGCCCATCTACCCCCGCACCGAGGGGCTGACCGGAAAGATGATCGAGACCAACGTGGCCCAGGCTCTGGACCTGGCCCGGCGGGTGGGTCTGCCGGAGATCCTGCCGGAGGAGACGGTGCGCCGGGAGGGACTGTGCGACCGGCTGACCGCCATAGAGAGCATCCACTTTCCCGCCGACGGGCAGGCCGTCGAGGAGGCCCGCCGCCGGCTGGTGTTCGAGGAGCTGTTCGTGCTTCAGCTGGGGCTGTTGCGGCTCAAGAGCCGCAGCCGCCAGCAGTCCGGGGCGGTGATCGCCGCCGACCGCACCGCCGAATACGTGGCGGGGCTGCCCTTTGCCCTGACCGGCGCCCAGAGGCGGGCCATCGCCGACTGCGTGGCAGACCTGCAGGGCCACCGGCCCATGTCCCGGCTGGTACAGGGGGACGTGGGCAGCGGCAAGACCGCCGTGGCCGCCGGGGTGGCCTATTCCCTCATCCGCGGCGGATGGCAGGCGGCCATGATGGCCCCCACCGAGATACTGGCGGAGCAGCACGCCGCCACCCTGCAAAAGCTGCTGGGTGACCGGGTACGGGTGGGGCTGCTGACCGGCTCGCTGCCCGCCGCCCGCCGCCGGGCGCTGCAGCAGGCCATCGCCGCCGGAGAGATCGACCTGGTGGTGGGCACCCACGCCCTCATCAGCGAGAGTGTCCAGTTTGCCCGGCTGGGGCTGGTCATCACCGACGAGCAGCACCGTTTTGGCGTGGCCCAGCAGGCGCGCCTGGCATCTAAGGGGCACAATCCCCATCTGCTGGTCATGTCCGCCACCCCCATCCCCCGCACCCTGGCCCTCATCCTCTACGGCGACCTGGACGTGTCGGTGCTGGACGAGCTGCCCCCCGGCCGCCAACCGGTGGAGACCTACGCCGTGGGCGGGGACAAGCGGGAGCGGGCCTATGGCTACGTGCGCAAGCACCTGGACCAGGGGCGGCAGGGATTCATCGTGTGCCCCCTGGTGGAGGAGAGCGAGGAGGCCGGCGACCTGCGCTCCGCCACCGAGGTGTTCCGACAGCTGCAGGAGGGTCCCTTCCGGGGATACCGGCTGGGGCTGCTCCACGGCCGCATGAAGGCCGCCGAAAAAGAAAAGACCATGGCCGCCTTTGCCGCCGGCGAGATCCAGCTGCTGGTGTCCACCACCGTCATCGAGGTGGGTGTGGACGTGCCCAACGCGGTCATCATGGTGGTGGAAAACGCCGACCGGTTCGGCCTGGCCCAGCTGCATCAGCTCCGGGGCCGGGTGGGCCGCGGACAGCACCGGTCCACCTGCATCCTTATCTCGGACAACCGGGGCGAGGACACCCGCCGCCGGCTATCGGTGATGTGCGCCACCAACGACGGCTTTAAGATCGCCGACGAAGACCTGAAGCTGCGGGGTCCCGGCGACTTTTTCGGCAACCGCCAGCACGGCCTGCCCCAACTGAAGGTGGCGGATCTGCTGGACGATATGCCCCTGCTGCAACGGGCCCAGAGCAGCGCCGCCGCCCTGCTGGGAGCGGACCCGGACCTGGGCGGGCATCCCCTGCTGCGCCAGGCGGTGGAACGCCTGTTTGCCCAGGTGGGCGAGCAGGGACTTAACTAAAGTGAAAAGGAGTGCGAAGCGTCTGCTTCGCACTCCTTTTTCTTATAACTGCAATTGTCTGTACTTGTAAAAAGCGCCCTGCTTCTCCATCAATTCGTCGTAGGTGCCGAACTCGATGCAGCGGCCGCCCTCCATCACCGCGATCTTGTCCGCGTCCTTGATGGTGGACAGGCGGTGGGCCACCACAAAGGTGGTGCGCCCGGCGGTCAGGTGATCCAGGGCCTCCTGGATCTTCTTTTCGGACACGCTGTCCAGGGCGGAGGTGGCCTCGTCCAGGATGATGACCTTGGGGTCCCGGATCAGCGCCCGGGCGATGGAGATGCGCTGGCGCTGGCCGCCGGACAGCTTGCCGCCGTGCTCCCCCACCGAGGTATCCAGCCCATTGGGCAGCTGCTCGATCATCTCGGTCAGCCGGGCGGCCCTCAGGATCTCCCACAGCTTTTCTTCGGTCACGTCCGACAGGCCGTAGGTGATATTCTCCCGGATGGTGCCGGAGAAGAGAATGGTATTCTGGGGCACCACCGCAATGTGCTTGCGGTAGCTGCGCAGGTCGATCTCGCGGATGTTGTGGCCGTCGATGGTCAGGGTGCCGGTCCGGGGGTAGTGGTAGCCGATAACCATATTGATGACGGTGGTCTTGCCCACGCCGGACTCGCCCACCAGGGCCACCGTCTCGCCGGGCTTCACCTCCAGATTGAAGTTGTCCAGTACCACGTGGTCGTCCTCGTAGGCAAAGGACACATCCCGGAAAGAGAAGGCGCCGGCCACGTCGGGCAGAGCCGGCTTGCCGTCGTTATCCTCCTCCTCCTGGGCAGACATCAGCTCGCCCACCGAGGTAATGGCCTCCACGCCCCGGGTGAGCGCCGGAATCATAGCCAGAATGGCCGTCACGCTGGCCACCAGCATGGTGAAATAGTTCTGATACAGGGTAATGTCGCCCACATCGGCGATCTGGCCGTTGAGAAACATAACCACCGTGAACACCAGACACAGCAGTTGAAAGCCCTCGAACACCACCCAGTTGGTGGCGCCGAACAGGCTCTGGGTGATGTCCAGCCGCAGGCCCCGTCGGGCAATGCTGTGGAGCAGGCGGTTCATCTTGGCGGTCTCCACCCCCTCCAGGGCGTGCGCCCGGGACAGAGGCACCATCTCCACCATATCCATCACCTCGGCAGAGGTCTGCTCCATGATGTGGCGATAGTCCCGGTTAAGCCCCCGCAGTCGCTTGCGGAACAAAAAGCTGATGACCCCCGCCAACGGCGCGCAGAGGACAAAAAACGCAAACACCAGCAGGTTCTTGCTGGACACTACGGTGATGGCCACCACCAGATTGATAAGGATCTCCATACCGTTCATAAAGAGGCTACCGGACAGGTTGGCGATGGACTCCACGTCCCGCATCATCTTGGACTGGATGCGGCCGGACTGCATCTCCCGATAATGGCCGATGGACAGATGCTGCAGCTTGCGCACCAGCGCGCCCCGCAGCGCCGCCTCCACGTTGCGGGTGGCCGTAGCTTCCAACTTCACATAAGCATAATGGAAGGGGATGTTCATCACCAGCAGCACCGACAGCACCGCCACGTTGATGACGATCTGCCGCACCATATTCTCCGGCTGCTGCACCACCAGGTTGATCAGGTTGGCGGTGATGATAGGAATCATCCACTGAGGACTCTTTTTGATGATATAGCAGATAGCGGCCAGTATCAGCCGATGGTACTGCCCCTTGTAGAATTTGAGCATGGTGCGCACCGGGTGCTTTTCGCTGCCCTTATACCGCTCGATGAACTCCAGCTCCAGCTGGGACAGCTTTTCGTCGTTCATCAGCAGACGGCTGCCTTCGGTTTCTTTTTTGTTGTTGTTCACGGAGACCCCTCCTCTTTACAGATCCATATCCAACAGCCGGCGCACCCGCTCCCTCAGGGGCAGGATCAGCGCCGTGGCCACGGCAATTTTTATCGCATCCGCCGGCAAAAACGGCAGCACGCACACCGCCAGGGCCGCCCCGGGGGTGCCGCCGGTCTGCCACCAATACCAGCCGGTACCGACGGCATACAACACCGCCGTACCCGCCGCCAACCACACCGGCACCAGCACCGGGCGGTGGCTGCGCTGCAGCAACAATCCCGCCGTCAGCGCGCAGAGGAGATACCCCCACAGATAGCCGCCGGTCAGCCCCACCAGCTGATGCACACCGCCGGCAAAGCCGGCGAACACCGGCGCGCCCACGGCACCCAGCAGCAGATACAGTCCTACGGCGGCGGTGCCCCGCCAGGGACCCAGCAGACCCGCCGCCAGATACACGCCCAGGGTGGCCAGCGTCACCGGCACAAACCCCACCGGCACCGCCAGGGGCGCCAGCACGCACAGCGCCGCCGCAAACAGAGCGGTGAACACATTCTGACGCAGTTTCATAGCCGCAGGGTCACCTCCCCGGAGACCAGCTCCCGCTCTGCTCCGTCGGCGGAGCGCACCAGCAGGTGGCCCCGGTCGGTGATGGCCAGGGCGGTGGCGGGATAGGTGCGCTCGCCCTGCACCACCGTCACCTGGCGGCCCGGCACCAGATTGCGCCGGCGGTATTCAGTCATAAAATCACCGGTGGGCAGGGTGGCATAGGCCCGCTCCCATTCATTGAGAAAGGCCGCCGCCAGGTCCTCCCGCTCCACCGCCGCCCCCTCCGCCCGGAGGCTGGTGGCAATGTCCGCCAGCTCGGCGGGCAGCGTATTGGTCACGTTGACACCCACGCCCAGCACCACGGCGGTCAGGCCGCCGGCAGGGGTCAGCACACCCTCGGCCAGGATGCCCGCCACCTTGCGGCCGTGTACGTACAGGTCGTTGACCCACTTGATGTCCACCGACAGAGCGCACAGGCTCTCGACGGCCCGGGCCGCCGCCACGGCGGCACAGCAGGTGATGAGGCCCGGGTCGGTGTCCGCCGCCGGGCGCAGCAGGGTGGAGAGATACAGTCCGCCCTCGGGGGAGTGAAAAACCCGACCCCGGCGGCCCCGGCCGCCGGTCTGGGTGTCCGCGATGATGGTGCAGCCCTCCGCCGCGCCGTGCTCTGCCATATCCTTTACCTGGGTGTTGGTAGAGGAGACACGATCGCCCAGTATCAACCCGCGCTCATACCGGTCGGTATTCAGTTGTGATACGATCCGCTCCCGATCCAGCATAGGACTCCCTCCGTCGTTTCACCTGCGGTGAAAAGCCACCTCCCTCAAGAGGGAGGCTGATATTTTCCTTATATTAGCACACACCCATCCACTATGCAAGATAAAAAACATTTGACAAATGTCAATATCTGTGCTAATGTAAGTAAAAACTGTGACGGAGCCAAGTACCACAGCAAGGCGCCCCCAGCGAGCCGGGGAGGGTGTAAGCCCGGCGGACAGCGGCTGTGGGAATAACCCTCCCGAGTTGCAGCTCGAACGCCCCGAGGGGTCAGTAGGGTGTGCCGTGCCTTCGCGTTAAGAAGCAAGCCTTGTCAGAGGCGGAGCGGTCTGCAAAAAGCAGACAAATTAGGTGGCACCGCGAACAACACTGTTCGTCCTAATGTTGGGACAAACGGTGTTTTTTTATTTTTCTGTACAAACTATCTCAAAAGGAGTTGTATTTATGAAACACATCGACATCGTCAAGCTCTACACCGACCCGGCCTATATCGGCCAGGCGGTCACCGTCTGCGGCTGGGTGCGCACCAGCCGGGACAGCAAAAACGTGGCCTTTCTGGAGCTCAACGACGGCACCAGCCTGGGGCACCTGCAGATCGTGCTGGACAAGGAGGTCATCGCCGACGTGAGCCCCTTTATGCCCCTGGGCACCAGCCTCAAGGTGGAGGGCACCCTGGTAGCCAGCGAGCGCAACGGGGTGGAGGTCAACGCCGCCGCCGTCACCGTGCTGGGCGTCTGCCCCGGTGAGTATCCCCTGCAGAAAAAGCGCTGCACCCTGGAGTTTCTGCGCACCATCCCCCATCTGCGGGTGCGCACCAACACCTTCAACGCCATCTTCCGGGTGCGCAGCGTGATGGCCGCCGCCATCCACCGCTATTTCCAGGAGCGCAGCTACGTCTACGTCAACACTCCCCTCATCACCGCCAGCGACTGCGAGGGCGCCGGCGAGATGTTCAA
>JAFQKB010000087.1 GCA_017397125.1 Clostridia bacterium
AGGGCGGCGTCATGGCCTCCTCCCACGTGGGCGGTCTGTCCGGCGCCTTTATCCCGGTGACCGAGGATGCGGGTATGATCGCCGCCGCCCGCAGCGGCTGCCTGACCATCGAAAAGCTGGAGGCTATGACCTCCGTCTGCTCGGTGGGCCTGGATATGATCAACATCCCCGGCGATACCCCGGCGGAGGTGATCTCCGCCATCATCGCGGACGAGGCCGCCATCGGTATGGTCAACTCCAAGACCACCGCCGTCCGCGTCATCCCCGCCATCGGCAAGGGCGTGGGGGAGGAACTCAACTTTGGCGGTCTGCTGGGCGAGGGTCCGGTGATGCCGCTGAATACCGCCTCTCCGGCTCTGTTCATCCAGCGGGGCGGCCGCATCCCGGCCCCCATGCAGAGCCTCAAAAACTGATGATAAGCCGTCGCAGCCCTATGGTTGCGGCGGTTTTTTTAATATTTCTTTAACCCTATTGACAAATGCTAGTAAAAAGTGTATTATTTCATTAGTGAACTAATACAGTTTAATCGAGGTGAGGCAATGAACGGATATTTGGATAAAAGTAGGCCGGTGGGTCCGCAGATCGGCGAGCTGCTGTGTGTCGCGGTGGTGCAGGGAGAATACGCACCCGGCCAGCGGCTGCCCTCGGTGCGGGAGCTGGCGGTGGACCTGGGGGTCAACCCCAACACGGTCCAGCACGCGCTGGAGTCCCTGGGCGAGCAGGGGATACTGTACTCTGTGCGGGGCAGCGGCTGGTACGTGCAGGAGGATCGGACCCGGGCCCGGGAGATCCTGACCCGTCTGCGCCGGGAGAAGACAGCGGAGTTTTTCCGCACGATGCAGTTTTTAGGCCTCCCTACTGAGGAGACCAAAGCATTTGTAAAGGAGTGGGAGCATGAGTGAGATATTGCGCTGTGAAAACGTGACTAAGACCTTTGGCAGTGTGACGGCTCTGAACAATGTGAGCCTGACCCTGGAGAGTGGCAAGATCGTGGGCCTTTTGGGTCCTAACGGATCGGGAAAAACCACCCTCATCAAGCTGATCAACGGTCTGCTGACCCCGAATTTCGGGCGTTTGTTGGTGGATGGGGATGAGCCCGGCATCGTCACCAAGACAAAGGTGGCCTATCTGCCGGACAACATCTACCTCAATGGCTGGATGACCATCCGCCAGATCGTGGAATACTTTGAGGATTTTTACGAGGATTTTTCCCCGGCCTGCGCCTATGAGATGCTGGACCGCCTGGGCATTTCCCCGGAAAAGCGGCTCAAGACCCTGTCCAAGGGCAACAAAGAGAAGGTGTGCCTCATCCTGGTGATGAGCCGCCGGGCCAGGCTGTACGTGCTGGATGAGCCCATCGCCGGTGTGGACCCGGCGGCCCGGGATTACGTGATCTCCACCATTATCAACAATTACAATCCTGAGGCCACGGTGCTCATTTCCACCCACCTGATATCCGACATTGAGCAGATACTGGATGAGGTGCTGTTCATTCGCAACGGACATCTGGTGCTGCACAAGTCGGTGGAGGATATCCGGGCGGAAGAAGGCAAGAGTGTGGACGAACTGTTCCGGGAGGTGTTCCGATGGTAAAGAAGTTATTCAGACACGAATTACAGGCCTATTGGCGGGTGCTGCTCCCGGTGTGGGGGCTGCTGATGGGTATATCGGTGCTGGGCCGTCTGATCCAGCTGTTTGAGAATGACACCGTGGGCTATGGCATCGTGCGCACCTCCGCCATCACCTTTTACGTGGTGGCGGTGGCTGTCAGCCTGCTGTTCCCCTTTGTGTTTGCGATCATGCGGTATTACCGCAATCTCTTCACCGGCGAGGGCTATCTGTCCTTTACGCTGCCGGTGACCCCCTTCCAGCATATTCTTGTCAAGGTGACCGCCGCTCTGACGGTGCAGCTGCTCACCATCGCGGTGTGCGCGGTGTCCCTGGTGCTCATCACCTTTGGCGACGTGTTTGCCGAGCTTATGAAGGCAGTAGGCTATCTCATCCCGTATATCTATCACCAAGTGGGCTGGGGGATGAATCTGCCCTTCTTCGCACTGGAAGGACTGGTGCTGGTGGTCGTTGCCTATGTCAGCGAGACACTGCTGTATTATGCCTGCATCTCCATCGGCCAGACCTCTAAAAAGAACCGGGTGCTGGCGGCGGTGGGCGTCTATTTCGGCTATTACTTCGTGCGGCAGGTGCTGGGCACCATCGCCATCATCATTGGCACCATCGTGGTGTGGGAGCCGCTCTTCGACTGGGTCAGAGCCCATGAGTTCCAGGCCACCCATATC
Source organism: Clostridia bacterium (assembly GCA_017397125.1). Lineage (GTDB taxonomy): Bacteria > Bacillota > Clostridia > Oscillospirales > Acutalibacteraceae > UBA5905. The sequence goes on from JAFQKB010000087.1 coordinate 2,295, forward strand.
GCTCTGTGCGGGCTGACCGTGTTCTATGCGCTGCTGTCCGTGGCCTATTTCGCCATCAGCCACACCATTATCCGCAAGCGTCTGAATCTGGAATAATGAGGGGGAGAGGCTATGAAGAGAACCAAACGGATCGTAGCCCTGACGCTGGCTCTTTTGCTCTGCCTGCCCCTCTGCTCCTGCAAGGAGCTGGACGATATGCGCGCCGTTCATACATTGCGCCAGGAGGATGGAACCATTCTGTGGAATGGTACGATCTTTGTACCGTATGATGACTATTCGTTGAGTGAGTTAGAAGATGTCGGGTATAAAATCGACCATTCATTTTTAAGTCGTATGGTGCTAACCGATGCGAATGTGCCGGTTCTGCTGAGCGATAGTATGTTTGGCCAAACGATATTTTCCAACGCAGATAAGACCATACTATACTCTTATCCGCAAGATAAGATTTATTTCCGCAGTGAAGAATACGACCGTTTAGTGGCGCATATATGGGCCGAAATCGAGGCGTATCGTAGCAAACGGATGGGTACACAGTATAAACTGTGGGTTTACGTTTCTCAGGTTGACAAACATTGCTTTATTCCGTTGAGCGAGTCTCAGAAATATGCGGTAGATTATGTACTCAGCAAGGTGAAGCCGGAGTGGTCAAAGTCTATGACTTATGCGGACAGTGTTACCATACGAGGGTACGATGAGGGCGGTGACTGGATTGCAACCATTGCCAGCTTGCTCAAGCGGCCCGATGGCCACTTTTGCCTGGTTGTAAATGGACACGACGGTGATTGGATATACGCGATCCAAGGGGAACAGGCGGATGAGCTGGCTGCGGCATACGATTCGTGTTGTGCGCTTTTGGGTACTGCGGCTGAGGATTGGCCGCCGGAAAACGTTATGTTTTATGAAGGGTGATTGGATGAAAAGGATCAAACAAACGTGTATACTGGCGTTGTCCCTGCTCCTCTGCCTGCCCCTCTGCTCCTGCAAGGAGCTGGACGATATGCGCGCCCACCAGGCCTTTCTGCAGGAGGACGGCACACTGCTCCTGAATGGGCAAATATATAAGGAACTGCCTGTTTTTTATCGGGAACTGAATCTTGATGCCGATTATAATGGCAGGGTCTATATCACAGGTTCGGACGTGCCGGTGTTACTCAGCCAGCTGCTGTTTAACAATAACAGTTATGACTATTTGATGGGTGACGGCGCAATTATTGTGGCTGGTTATGAAGTGTTTACATATTACTGTCGCGAGGATCTGTACGATTCTTACCTCGCTGCCATTGAAGCGGATGCGCCCATGACCAAGATGTTCTATAACTATCCCGTTCGGGGTACAGGTGAGATGAAGGCGTATTTTTTGACAGATGAGGAAATGACCGCCGTGTGGACCGCATTGGTGGAGGGGGAGGAAAAGGACTGGTCTGAGGTGTCTTCTCATTCCGGCATCTCTCTGTATTCTTGTACGGAGGATGAGCTGTTTAAGGAAGATGCCATAAAACTGGAATATTCGGACGACACCTATTATATCGTGGATTCCTTCGGAGGAGAGAGCGTCTACACCGAGGTGCCTGCGGAGTATAAGGCACTGTTTGACAGTATTGTCGCCAAATACCGCGAATGGCAAAATGGTTACAACGTTTATACCAAATAAGCAGAAACGTATTGAAAATGTTAAATTCAGGTATTTTCCTATGGGAGGTGTCCTATGAAACGAGTGAAGAAAATCGTGGCGCTGCTGCTGTGCATGGCCTTTTGCCTGCCCCTCTGCTCCTGCAAGGAGCTGGACGATATGCGCGCCCAGCACGCTATACTACAGGAGGATGGCACCATCCTGTGGAATGGACAGGTGTATAAGGAACTGCCCACTCTGCAGCGGGAACTGATGCTGGAAGAAGACGAGAATTGGATCTCGGTGACTCTTCCGGACGTGCCGGTGCTTCTCAGCGAAAGGTTTGATGAGTTCACCGCAATATCCATGGGCGATGGCGTTATCTTGCTTGATTATGACAGCGAATGGTATAGTTACTACTGTCGTGCGGATCGATACGATGAGCTGGTAGCAGCCATGGAAGCGGACGCACCCATGACCGGATATTGTTATTCCTACTATTCCATAAAAGACGGCAAAATGGAAAACTATACGTTGACAGACGAGCAGGTGGCCGCTGTGCGGGCGGCATTGGCGGAGGGTGTGTTCGTGGATTCGTCTCAGGTATATTACATTGGGTTTGACCTGTACGCCTGCTCTGAGGATGGATGGTTCTGTGAGGAAGCGTGCAGAATTAACTATTCTGAGCACAATTATTATCTGACTCTTTCCCAGGGCGGCAACAATGAGTATATCCAGGTGCCGGAGGAGTACGAGCCTATCTTTGCCGAGATCGTGGCGAAGGACCGCGAAAATATGTTTATATATTAAGAGAGGATATGTTTCCTGAGCGATAACACACGATGGAGGTGACCTATGAAACGAGCTTGTTATGTCTTGATAATTTCACTTGTATGTGTACTTTTGGGTGGGTGTGCTGGCGGTTTCATGATTACCGATGACGACCAATTAACGAGTATTAACGGCACTGAATACAACTATTTTGCCAGTGAAGGCGCACTGTGTTATATTGGCGAATTGGAATATGTTGGCCCCGTTAGTAACGATCAAAACTTCAAAAATTTGTTGATCAAACTTTTTTACGGTTGGGATTGGGAGCCGGGTGTGTACGCCATAAAGGGTGATACGACGCAAGATGTGCTGATTCGATACGAAGCGTTAAATGAGTGGGCAAGTATCTATCGTGATGCCTCCTTAGAGCCTTTTGACTATTCCCTGGATAATTGCAACCGATTGGAATTTGTGTCAGAGAAAGGCAGTTATTTTATAGATCGCTCTCATGCAGACTGTGGAGAAGGCATCTCTGACCGAGCGGTAATCCAGGAGTTTTTAAGGGAAATTCGCTTGCAGGAGAATCCGCGCGATGCCGGTCTCTACGATTTGGTGGATCCGAAGACGGGCAGTGATTGCTACCTGTACGGCTATCTTTGCGGCCATTTTGAAGAGGAATCGAATCTTATCAGAAGATTGGAAGTTTATTCCTTTGACGATCAGGCATATTCAATACATATTGATGCTTTTGAATATGTTCTGCCGGATGAATGGCTTCAGAGGTTTATGCACCCCGAACAGTAAAACTATATTAACAGAACGCCTCGAGGAGTTTTTCTCGGGGCGTTTTACTTTTCACAAAATGTGCGATTTTTTGTGGTTTGACCTTGTAATTTGACACAATATGTGGTATATTGTATCTATATAACTATGGGATAATATACAATACTGGGAGAAAGACCTATGGAACAAGAGCAGAAACGCTACGAAGATTATATCGCGGGCCGCAATGCGGTCACCGAGGCACTCAAATCCGGTCGGCCGTTGGATAGCGTGCTGGTGGCCAAGGGCGACCGCCAGGGCAGCATCGGCGCCATCATTTCCAAGTGCCGCCAGGCGGGTGTGCCGGTCAAAGAGGTGGACAGCCGCAAGCTGGACGCCATGGCGCCCAATCACCAGGGGGTCATCGCCGTGGCCGCCTGCAAGGAATACGCCGCGCTGGAGGATCTGTTTCGGCTGGCTGAGGAGAGAGGGGAAAAGCCCTTTTTCATCGTCTGCGACGAGCTGGAGGACCCCCACAATCTGGGCGCCATCCTCCGCACCGCCGAGGCGGCCGGTGCCCACGGGGTCATCGTGCCCCGCCGCCGGGCGGCCGGACTCACCTCCACGGTGTATAAGGCGTCTGCCGGCGCGGTGGAATACGTGCCGGTGGCTCGCGTGGCCAATATCGCCGACACCCTGCGGGAGCTCAAAAAGCAGGGGCTGTGGATCTACGGCCTGGATATGGACGGCGAGACCTGGTGCCGGACCGACCTGACCGACGCCATGGCGCTGGTGGTGGGCTCTGAGGGCCGCGGCATCAGCCGCCTGGTCCGTGAGCAGTGTGATTTCATTCTGTCCCTGCCTATGGCGGGCCAGATCAACTCCCTGAATGCGTCGGTGGCCTGCGGCATCGTTCTGTACGAGGTGGCACGTCAGCGGCAGAATATCCGGGCGAAATAAGGACGATTTCAAATTAAGAGAGAAGGATCTGTTATGCAAAACGGAAAATTCGATATTGACGAACTGGTAAACTCCCTCATTATGGAGCGTGAGGCAGGCAGAACCGCCCATGAGCCCGAGATCGAGGAGCCGGCTCAACCGGTGACCGCGGAGCCGATCCTGGAGTTGCTGGACGATGCGGCAGAGCCGGATGAGGTGGAGGATGCCGATCCGGAAACCGAGCTGGTCATGCCGATGGCCGAGGAGCCGGAGGATTTTGATGATCTGCTGCCGATGCCGAAGAAGAAAAAAAAGAAAAAATCTCCCTTCCGTCTTTTCGCCCGTCGGGAGGAGGATCGAGAGCCGGACGTAGAGAGCTGGGCGGACTGGGGGCTTAAGCCCATCGGTCAGTACCGGGCAGAGGGGGAGATAGCACCTCCGGAGCCCCAGGTGGAGCTGCTGTCCGAGCCGGTGGAGGAGTCCCCGGAGCCTCCGGCGCCGGGGGAGACCGCCCTGTCCGGCGGTGTGGACGAGTTCCCGGCGGTCCAGGCGGTGGCGGAGACCATCACCATGCCGGTGGTGCTGCCCTCCGGTATGGCGCTGCCCCGTGAGGAGGCGCACACTCGTGTGCTGTCCAACCAGCAGGCGGAACAGCCTGCCGAGCCTCAGCCCAAGCCGGAGCCTGCGCCTATGGACGATCAGCTGCCGGATCAGCTGTCCCTGGAGGAGATGGTCCGGGTAGAGGATATCGTGCCGACCGAGGATGCCGAGGCCCAGGAGGAACCCCACGAGGATCCCGCCGAACGGCTGCAGCGCGCCCGGGAAGAAAAGGTGCGGGAGTTCACCCTCAGCGGAGAGGAAGAAGAGGTCAACGAGCCGGAGGATGAGGTGGAGGAGCCGGAAGAGGATGAGCCGGAGATCGAAGATTTTGTGAACTATGAGGACACCAAGGCGGTGGAGCTGGAGCTCCAGTATCGCTGCCGCTCCTCGCTGCTGACCCTCATCTGCACCGGCCTGCTGGAGCTGGTTCTGCTGGTGCTGACCTTGCTGACCATGCTGGTCAATGGAGAGTCGCCCATCACCTCTACGGGCTATCTTACCGTACACGCCTTTGCGCTGGCGCTGATGATGGGCCTCAATTATGCGGTCCTTGCCCGGGGTCTGTCCGGTCTGTTTATGCTGCGGGCCAACAACGATACGGCGCCGGCTGTGGCGTCTGCGGTGGCGCTGCTCAGCGTGCTGGTGCACTTTATCCATCCTGAGGCTCCGCTGCCCTATTGGGCACCGCTGGCCGGTCTGTTGCTGCTGTTGTGTGCCGCTGCGCACTATGCCCGTGCCGCCTGCGTGCGGCGCAATTTCGCATTTGTATCTTATCCCGGGGATAAGTATTCTGCCGCTCTGATCGAGGAGGAGAATGCCCTGCGGGAGATCGGCCGTCGGGCCGTGGGCGAGGGTGAGGCGTCGGTGGCCTATTTCCGACGCACCCACTTCTTGGCGGATTATCTCACCAACGCCTATGAGGAGGACCGCGGCGACGATTGGAGCCGTTGGCTGACCCCCATCGGCATCGGATTGTCTCTGGTGCTGTCTCTGGTGGCGTTGCTGGGCGAGAGTGTCACCGGCTTCTGGAGCTGGCTGAGTGTCTTTGTCGGCATGATCTGCCTGTCCATGCAGGCCAGCCAGCTGGCGGTACAGCTGCCTCTCAACCAGTGCTGCCGCACCATGCTGTCCCGGGGCGGATTCCTGGTGGGATGGAAGGCGGTGCGCCAGTTCGGATCCCCGGATGCGCTGGCGGTGGACATCGCCGACCTGTTCCCGGACGAGAGTATGCTGCTGCACGGCATCAAGACCTTCTCCGGTACCCACATCGACGATGCCATCCTGACGGCGGCCTCGCTGGTGGTTCGCTCCGGCGGCCCGTTGGCGATGATCTTCCGCCGTATTATTGAGAATAAGGAGAACCTGCTCCACGAGGTGGATAGCCTGGTGTACGAGCAGGGGATGGGTCTGTCCGGTTGGGTGGATGGCCGCCGGGTCTTTGTGGGCAATCGCCGACTGCTGGAGAACCACGGCGTAGACGTGCCCTCTTCGGACTACGAGGCCCGGTACGCCAAGGATGGCCGCCGGCTGGTGTATCTGTCCGTTGCCGGTCAGTTGTCTGCTATGTTTGTGGTGTCCTATCTGCCGGATCCCGAGATCCAGGCGGCCCTGCAGGATCTCTGCCGCTCCCATGTGACGCTGCTGGTGCGGTCCTGCGACCCCAACATCACCGCTGCCGACCTGTGCGAGTGCTTCCAGTTGGATGAGTATTACGTGGACGTGCTGCCGGCGGCCGCCGGACGCCTATACGTCCAGCTGGCCGAGCGGGAGAGCGATTCCACCCCGGCGGTGATGGCCTCCAACGGCCATATTCTCGGCACGGCCTGGGTACTGTCTGTGTGCCGCAGCCTGCAGGTGAAGAGCCTGATGGCTCTGCTGGTGCAGACCGTTGCGGCGGCGCTGGGCCTGATGTTGTGCCTTACCTGGGCGCTGCAGGGGACCCTGTCCGTATTCCAGCCCTTGCTGCTGATGCTGATCTCCATGGCCCTGACCTGGCTCCTGCCGCTGTTTAAGCGGGTTTGATCACACTATAAGTAAAAGAACAGCACCCTCCGCAGATGCTCTGCGGAGGGTGCTGTTTTTGGTATTGGATCAAGTGAGGGTCAGAACGTCCTCGCCGTTGACGTAGTTGGCTACCTGCTTGATGAAGTGGTTGACCTCGGCCGAGCGAGTGGTGAACTGCTCGCCCTTGGTGGTACGCACCAGGAAGCGGCTGCCGGAGATGGAGTAGAAGTCGGCGCCCAGGAAGAGAGAACCGTCCAGATTGTACAGATGGATGGTCAGCGCCGACTCGCCGGAGGGGGCTTCCTCCCAGGTGTCGTAGCGCATGATGCTCATCATCAGGGTGTACAGCTCACGGAACTCCTGGGTGGAGTAGGTGGTATCACCCTGGGTGACCTTCATCTCGTCGTCGCTCTCTTCCGCCTCGGGGAAGTGGGTCAGCGTAAAGTTGCAGTCGTTCTCAGCGGTCTTGATCGCAATGCGGCTCACCTTAACGATGTTCTTGGCGAACAGCAGAGTGTTGACCGAGTTGGCGTAGTTACGGTCGGCCACGCTGGAGAATACGGCTTTATCCACCAGGAATATGGCGTTGATGCCATCCACCATGACGATATAGTTGCCGTCTTCATCCTGACTGCCAACCGTCACTTTGGTGGTGGTGGAATTGTAATAGGTGTTGATCTCTGCGTCGTCGGTCTCGCTGGTGTCCGACTCTGCGGGGGTCTCCACCGCCATGGTGATATTCATCACCGACAGCGGGTTGTCAAAGCCAACGCGCTTTTTCTGTTCCTCGGTGGGGTGCAGCACCAGCGCCTGCACGGCGGACAGAGATTTGAAGTTGGTCAAAATACCGGAGGTGGCGTCGTTGGTGCCACGAAGATAGGGATCGGAGATGATGTAGGAGTAGTAGGTCAGCTCTGTCATATCCGTGTGATAGGAGCGGCGGATATGCAGAGGCTGCGGATAGTTCTTGCCGGTATAGGTGATCTCCTTGAGCACGGCGGAGCCGTTTTTGTCGTCGCTCTTGACCGAGGGGGTGGAGATCAGGGTGGTGTCTGCAAAGGCTACCGACATCATCTGGAAGATAGCCGCTGTATCCGAGGTGAACATATACACATTCTCGTCACCGGATACCTGGGCGTAATAGCCATCCTCAGAGGGGATCATATCGCCCACAGAGACGGTGCAGGTGCTGCCGTCCTTATAGGTGATGGTGGCGGTAGCTACCGGCTTATCCAGGCCAAAGGTGGACAATTTATCCACGTTGTTGACCTTATCTGCGGCGCTGACAACGGTGGTATAAGCGGTCAGTGTGTCGGTCATGGATTTCGATAGCAGGATGTCCTCATAGCCCTTGAGCTGGAATATCTTTTCGGTCTCATTGTAGAAGATGGTGTATTCACCGGACTCGTTGCGGACGTCCACTTGCTTGACCGTGACGGTATCCTTAACCGTCTTATCCACCAGGACGATGGAGTTGTCCACCACAGCGTCTCCGGCAGAGCCGCTGCTGCCGACAACGTCAGAGGAGGGCAGGAGGGTGACTAGCAGCAGCACGACCGCCAGCAGGATCGCACCCGCCGAGGTAAAGATGATGGTGCGGGTCTGCTTGCTGAATCGGGTCTTTTTCTCCTTCTTTTCTGCGACGCGATTGACCTCTACAAAGGAGCTGAAAGGGTCCTGCGCCGTATCGGCTGTTTCGGCAGCCGGCGTGGTGACCTCTTCAGCCAGAGATTCAGACTCCAGCTGCTGCTTGATATCGTCTAAACTCATAGATTCTTCCTCCTCAGGAATACCACCAGGCAGATGATCAGCACGATCACCGGCAGTCCAACGGTGAATACGCCGATGCCGATGATCAGCTGGGCGTTGGTGGAGAAGCTGACGGTATCGGTGCTGATGATCTTGTTGGATACGGTCACAGAGTTCTCATAGCCGGTGACCGAGTTGATGGCATCCAGCAGCAACTCCTCATTGTACATGCTGCCGTCCTGTACAAACTGAGAATAAGCCATGGCCGGGCAGCCGGACACCACAATAGTACCATAGGCGGACTGCTGGGTGTTGTTGTTGTAGGTGTCAATCACGCTGGCAATCATAGAGGTCAGGGGATACTCGCTGTCTGCCGGGGTGATAAGACCCTCGTTGTTCATGTTACTGTAATCCTGGAGGCTGATGACCTTGGCAGAGGTGGGGTAGTTAGTCAGCGGGATACCCAGATGACCGATGGCGCCCTCCTGATCCAACTGAGACTTCAGACGGGTGGTCAGACGGCGGGCCAGGGGGGTGAACACCTTTCCGGTGCTGACCGAATTGGCGGTGTACTTGTTGGTGGGCACGTCGCACAGGGGATAGTAGTTGCTGTAGTTCTGCACACGGTTATAATCGGTTTCGTACAGCAACTGATCGGTGACCGTGATGCCGTACTCCACGTCCAGCAGCTCATACAGGTTGGGGCAGCTGGCGGTGGGGTTGATGTACACGATCAGGTGGCGGCCGTAGCTGCCCTCGTTGAATACCCACTCCTGCACACGCTTGATCTCTGCGTCGGAATAATCCTTGGCGGGAGCCGCAATCAGCATGACCTCCGCCTTTTTGTTGAATTCGGCGGAGCCGGTGATGTTGATTTCTTCAAAGGTGTAGCCGTTGAGCTCGTACAGGGTCTTGAGGCCGTCGATGGTATAGCTGTCCTCCTCGTGACCGGTCAGCACTTGGATGATGCGGTCGTTCTCGCTCTGCAGAGAGTAGATGTTGGAGGCCAGCACTTTTTCCACCCGGGACTCAAAGGTGTAGGTTCCATAATAGTAATACTGGGAATCGTCCAGAGCATACAGATCGTTCATGGAGCAGGTCTTGTACCGCTCGCCGGCAATAAACAGGATGTCGCCGGCGTTCACATCATAGTCCTTATAGGCAGCAAACTTGGCGGGATCCTGGTTAGCGTTGATGAACTGATAGGAGAGTTTTTCCTTAGACCGGGTTCTGTACTGCCGCAGGGCGTTGTAGAACTCGCGCATGGCGGTGTCATACTCCGGGATGCCGGCGTTGGCGCCGGTGGTGGGGTTGGTGAAGCTGGCCTCGTCCACAAACACGACGATCTCCAGTTCCTTTTCGAGGGACTCGGCGATCTCGATGCTCTGCTCAGAGAGTGTGAAGGTCTTGTCAGCGGACAGGTCCCAGGTGATGGGATAGCGGTCAGCCACCACGTCCACCAGGACGTTCAGTAGAATGACGCCAACGATCACCACAATGGTGAGGACGGTGGAGGCGGTGCCGAAACGCAGACGGCGCATATTGCGAGCCTTAGTGGCTTTGTTCTGATTGTTCATAGCAGCGTACCTCCTTTCATTAGTTCCAGCGCTTGCTGTCCAGCACACGCACCGTCAGGAAGATGAACAGAGCCTGGATGGACAGGAAGAAGATGATGTTGTCGTAGTAGATCAGGCCGTTGGTGAAATCGCTGTAGCGCGAGGTGATGGACAGGAAGTTAGTAACGTCCGCCATCCACGCAATGTTGCTGAACATAGAACTGAGCAGATCAACGCACATCAGCAGCAGGGACACCGCCAGAGTGCCCAAGGCGGCGATGATCTGGCTCTCGGTCAGGCTGGAAATGAAAACACCGATGGAAACGATCATACCGCCCACCAGCATAAGGCCTAAGAAATTGCCGGCGATGACCATCCAGTCCGGGGTGGTCTTGGTGGCGATGATGATGGCGAACAGCAGCGTGATGGACAGGCCGATGACGAACAGCAGCATGGTGGCAAAGAACTTGCCCAGCACGATGCCGGTCAGGCCGGTGGGGGCGGTCAGCAGAGCCTGGTCGGTCTTTTGACGCTTCTCCTCGCTGAACAGACGCATGGTCAGAAAGGGGAGAGCCAACAGCACAACGGTGAACAGCGTGCTGTACACGCCGGTCAGGTCGGCCACGCCGCCGCTGAGGTTATAAATGAAAAAGAAGAAACCCGAGATACAGAACAAAACGGCCAACACAACGTAACCGATGGGGTTGGTAAAGAAGGCCTTGATCTCACGTCTGAAAATAGCACCCATTATTGCATACCTCCATTCTGACGGATGGTAAGATTGATAAAGATATCCTCCAGGGACATAGTCTGGGACTTGGAGGACAGCAGCGGCCAGCCGCGCTGGGCCAGACGGGTAAAGAGATCCCGGCGGATGTCGGCGCCCTCGGCCACGTCCACGGAGTATTCGTACACACCGGTCTCGCGGCTGTTAAGGGTGACCACCTTCTCCACGCCGTTGATGCCGGAGATGAGGGCGGTGACCTCCTTGACGGGGCCTTCGATGCTGACGGTCAGGCGGCGGTCCTTGGATACCTTGGCGGACAGCTCGGCGGTGGTGTCATCCGCCACGATCTTGCCCTCGTTGATGACCACGATGCGGTCGCACACCGCCTCGATCTCCGGCAGGATGTGAGAGGACAGGATGACCGTGTGGTGCTTGCCCAGCACCTTGATCAGGGAGCGGATCTCGATGATCTGGTTGGGGTCCAGACCGACGGTGGGCTCGTCCAGGATGAGGACGGGCGGATTGCCGATGAGGGCCTGGGCCATGCCCACGCGCTGCTTATAGCCCTTGGACAGGTTCTTGATCAGACGGCCGTACACGTCCTCGATCTTCATGACCTTGCAGATCTCTGCGATATGCCGCTTGCGGGGCAGAACGCACTTTTTGAGATCGTACATGAAGTCCAGATATTCACGCACGGTCATATCCGGATACAGCGGGGGCTGCTCCGGCAGATAGCCGATGTTGGCCTTGGCCTTATTGGGGTCCTCCAGGATATCGTGGCCGTTGATGGTCACGGTACCGTCGGTGGGGGACAGATAGCCTGTCAGGATGTTCATAGTGGTGGATTTACCGGCACCGTTGGGTCCCAGGAAACCGAGGATCTGACCCTCTTCCACCTGAAAGCTGATATTGTTCACCGCGCAATGGGTGCCGTATCGCTTGGTCAGGTTTTTGACTTCGATCATAAGAATGTATCCCTCCGTACACAGAATGAAATAATTGTAATAAAAAAGTGCGTCGAACCTGTGAACAGTATGTGAATGTAAATCGACGATACTGTAAACACCGTCGGTTCGACAAACCGGGAAATATTATATCATATAGTTATAAACATTTCAATATAAAAGTTGAAGAAGTGATGCGAAACAGCAATTTTTATTTTCAGCAAAATTATACTTGACAATGCAAACGGGTTATGGTATCATAAACCACGCTGTAACGAGCACATATGCGGGTGTAGTTCAGTGGTAGAACCCCAGCCTTCCAAGCTGGTTGTGTGGGTTCGATTCCCATCACCCGCTCCAAACGATTCGTCCGATGGGACAAGACAGGCGCCTGTAGCTCAGCCGGATAGAGCACCTGCCTTCTAAGCAGGGGGCCAGGGGTTCGAGTCCCTTCAGGCGCGCCAATATGGTGGGTGTAGCGTAGTTGGCCTAACGCGTCAGTTTGTGGCACTGAAGATCGTGGGTTCGAATCCCATCTCCCACCC
>JAFQKB010000088.1 GCA_017397125.1 Clostridia bacterium
CAGTACAAGCGTCTGGTCAACCGCTACGAGGGCGTGCTGACCGGCAAGGGCCTGCCCTACGGCGGCTCCCTGATCCGTCCCGAAGCCACCGGCTTCGGCGCGGTGTACTACACCGACGAGATGCTCAAGTCCTTTGGCGACGAGATCAAGGGCAAGACCTTCGCCATCTCCGGCTTCGGCAACGTGGCCTGGGGTACCGCCAAAAAGGTAGCGGAGCTGGGCGGCAAGGTAGTCACCATCTCCGGCCCCGACGGCTATGTCTATGACGAGGAGGGCGTGGTCACCGAGGAGAAGCTGAACTTCATGCTGGAGATGCGTTCCTCCGGCCGCGACAAGGTCAAGGACTACGCCGACAAGTTCGGTGTCCCCTACTTCGAGGGTCAGAAGCCCTGGAACACCAAGGCGGATATCCTCATGCCCTGCGCCACCCAGAACGAGGTGGGTCTGGCCGAGGCCGAGCAGATCGTGCAGAACGGCGTCAAGTACTACGTCGAGGTGTCCAACATGCCCACCACCAACGAGGCGGTGGCCTATCTGAAGAAGAACGGCGTCATCGTCGCCCCCTCCAAGGCGGTCAACGCCGGCGGCGTGGCGGTGTCCGGTCTGGAGATGAGCCAGAACTCTATGCGGTACAGCTGGACCGCGGAGGAAGTGGATGCCAAGCTCAAGCAGATCATGTACAACATCTACTGGAACTCCTACAAGGCCGCCGAGAAGTACGGCATGAAGGGCGACCTGGTGGCCGGTGCCAACCTGGCCGGCTTTGAAAAGGTTGCCGAGGCCATGCTGGCCCAGGGCGCGGTATAATCGAATCCATACAAGCCACAGCGGCGGATGTCACCCGACATCCGCCGCTTTTCGTATACAAAAAGCGGCTCTCCCGTTGACAAAACGGGAGTGCCGCCGAATGGATCGGTTGATTATACCCACTGAGGATACAAGAAATCCAGTGTGCCTTCTTCTACAACTTTGGGATTTTTGTTTTGGTCTTCTTTTACAGAATAGCCCGTAATGCGGAAAACACCGTCGTATAAGGCCCCCTTCCAGTAGCACGACACGTTTATCTTCTGATCTGTCAGAGCGACAGCGGCTTGCAGAAAGGGAAGCGGCATTTTGTAGCCGGGTTTATAATCACCTGAGCCAATAAAGTTGCTTACCGTTTGAACTTCTTCTACGTCCGGCATTTTCGCCAGAAGCATTTGGCGGCCTTCCGAGTCTTCAAAGGTACCTCGTTCGCCGGATAATTCTTCTTCATAGTAAACGGATTGTACATAACCCTTTTTTACGGATACATTGGCGGTCAACTTTTCACCGGTATTAGCGGTTCCCTCGTAGCACCACAACAGGTTTCGTGCCTCAATGAAACCACCAGTATAGGAACCACCAATATAGGAAAACAGAATATCCTGTCCGTCGAAGGTATAGCGGAATTGGCGCTTTTCCTGCGGCGGCTCGTCAGCTGGGTTCAAGGTCATGGTTTTAGTAGTATAAGTAGTGGATGCCACTGTCGTGGCGGGCTCCGAAGTCGTTGCCGTAGTTGTGGTCGGCGTCACCGTGGTGGTTGTGGTAGTAGCCGTTGTAGTCGGCTTCGCGGTGGTAGTCGTTGTGGTGGTCGTTTCTTCTGTGGTTGTAGTGGTTTCTTCCGTCGTGGTGGTCGTGCTCTCTGTTGTGGAGGAGACGGGCGTATCCTGTGGTAGCGACCCGTCCGGATCCGCCGGTGTCTGTGCGCAAGCGGTGAGCAAAACCATACAAAGAAGCACACAAAGAATCCACAGACCGATTTGTTTCATAAACATCCCCCTTTACAAGCTGTTCCTTTCTCTTATATACACGGGAAACGACACCGTTTGGTCACATTTTTGGGAAAATATTTCGGCATAGACAGAAAATATATCTTTACAATTTCATTATATAAAAACAACCGTTTCTTTTCCATTGACATTATAAACAGAGTTTTTTGTCGCAAATGTAAAACAATCACAAAAAGGAGAGCCTGCAAATTCATAAGATTTCTCTTAGAAAACCAAAAACATACACCCCGCACTACGAGTCGGCATACCTTGGAATAAGCATCTTGCTGTTTTGAAAAGGAGTGACTGCCGATGAACACCATACCCCTGTGCGAGCTACGGCCCGGCCAATGCGCCATCGTGTGGCAGCTCAACACCGTGGGCCGTATGCGCCGCCGGCTATTGGACCTGGGGCTGACCCCGGGCACCCCGGTGTGCTGTGTGGGGGTATCCCCCGGCGGGGACCCGGCCGCCTATGGCATCCGCCAGGCGGTCATCGCCATCCGGCGGGCGGACAGCGCCACCGTCCGGGTACAACCGATAGAGGAGGGGGATACCCATGGGACTGACCAAAGGGGCCACCGGCCGGGGTGCGGTGGATAAAGAAGCGGCACCGCTAGAGCCACAGGAACGCCTGGTGGCGCTGGCCGGCAACCCCAACGTGGGCAAGAGCACCGTGTTCAACGCCCTCACCGGGCTGCATCAGCACACCGGCAACTGGCCGGGCAAGACGGTGGCCACCGCCCAGGGCACCTTTCGGGCCGGGGAGCACCGTTGCCGCCTGGTGGACGTACCGGGCACCTATTCCCTGCTGACCCACTCCGCCGAGGAGGAGGTGGCCCGGGATTTTATCTGCTTTTCCGGTCCCGAGGCGGTGGTGGCTGTCTGCGACGCTACCTGCCTGCAGCGGGGGCTGGGGCTGGTGCTGCAGATCCTGGAGACCGGGCGCCGGGTGGTGGTGTGCGTCAACCTGATGGACGAGGCCCGGCGCCGGCACCTCACCCTGGATCTGCCCCTGCTGGAAAAGCGGCTGGGGGTGCCGGTGGTGGCCGCCACCGCCCGCCAAAAGGGCTCGCTGGCGCCACTCAAGGAGGCGCTGTCGGCCACCCTGTCCGCTCCGGCCGGCACCCGGCCGGCGCCGGTCACCTATCCGGCCGCCGTGGAGAGCGCCGTATCCCGGCTGACGCCGCTGTTGCAGCCGGTGGCCGCCGGCACCGTCACCGCCCGCTGGCTGGCCCTGCGGCTGCTGGAGGGGGACACCCCCCTGGCGGACCGGCTGACCCCGGAGCTACATAGCGCCGTGGCCGGCGAGCGGGAGCGGCTGGCGGAGCAGGGGGTCACCGCCGAGGACCTGCGGGACAGCCTGGTGGCCGCCGTAGACGACACCGCCGGGCAGCTGTGCCGGGGTGTGGTGCGCCGGGGCGAGGCCGCCCCGGACCGGCGGGACCGCCGGGTGGACCGGCTGGTCACCGGGCGGCGGTGGGGCTATCCGTTGATGCTGCTTTTGCTGGCCTTTGTGCTGTGGCTGACCATGGTGGGGGCCAACAGCCTGTCCGACGGGCTGTCCGCGGCTCTCTTTTGGGTGGAGGACCGGCTGACCGACCTCTTTGTGGCGCTGCACGCCCCCGACTGGCTCCACGGCGCCCTGGTGCTGGGCGCCTACCGGATGCTGGCCTCGGTGGTGGCGGTGATGCTGCCGCCCATGGCCATCTTTTTTCCGCTGTTCACCCTATTGGAGGACGTGGGGTATCTGCCCCGGGTGGCCTACAATCTGGACCGTCCCTTTGCCCGGTGCGGCGCCTGCGGCAAGCAGGCTCTCACCATGTGCATGGGCTTCGGCTGCAACGCCGCCGGGGTGGTGGGCTGCCGCATCATCGACTCCCCCCGGGAGCGGATGCTGGCCATACTCACCAACAGCTTTGTCCCCTGCAACGGCCGGTTTCCCACCCTCATCACCGTGATTTCTCTATTCTTTATCGGCACAGCCGCAGGGGCCTCCGCCCTCTGGGCGGCGTGCCTGCTCACCGGCCTGATCCTGCTGGGGGTGGCCGCCACCCTGCTGGTGACCCGGCTGCTCAGTGCCACCCTATTGCGGGGGACCCCCTCCTTCTTCACCCTGGAATTGCCCCCCTACCGGCTGCCTCAATTCGGGCAGGTGCTGGTCCGCTCGGTACTGGACCGCACCCTGTTTGTGCTGGGCCGGGCGGCGGCGGTGGCGGCACCGGCGGGGCTGCTCATCTGGCTGCTGGCCAACGTGACCGTTGGGGACGGCAGCCTGCTGCAGCACGCCGCCGGGTGGCTGGACCCCCTGGGGCGGCTGATGGGGATGGACGGGGTGATCCTGCTGGCCTTTATCCTGGGCCTGCCCGCCAACGAGGTGGTGCTGCCCCTGGTGCTGATGATGTACAGCGCCGGCGGCGTATTGCCGGGGGCCGGGCACACCGGCGACCTGCTGGGGGTGCTCACCGCCGGCGGCTGGACGCCGCTGACCGCTGTCTGCACCCTGCTGTTCTGTCTATTCCATTGGCCCTGCTCCACCACCCTGCTCACCGTCCGCCGGGAGACCGGCTCTCTGCGATGGGCGACGCTGGCGGCCCTGCTGCCCACCCTGCTGGGGATGGGGCTGTGTATGCTGCTGACCGCCGCGGTGCGGCTGGTGACATAAAAAAGTAACCGCCGGATGGGGACACCATCCGGCGGAGTTGTTTATCGTTCGTATTCAGTTAAACCGCCGGTTTTTGCCGGCGAAAGCTTTATTTGTACATTGGAATTCACCTTAGGTTGTCACGGTCTTTCATGCGTACATGGTATCTACACGTTAGTTGTGCATCGGTCTGTACCGTTCCTTTGTGAATTATTGTTGGATACAAATGAACTAAGTCTTTGGACTCATTCCTTTACGACTTATTTTTGTTGAGGTTTCTTAATTAACTAGATCTTTGGACTCATTCCCTTCTACATCGATTTTCATTTGCGCGTTGGGCGGAGTGTCTACAGATGCCATTGGAATCAGTCCCCTTTCTTTCCCATCTACTTCATGGTTAGTTGTGTTTTTGTCTTCCTCTGGCTATAGTATAGCCGATATTCTCGCCGCTGTCTATCCACAAAATAACCAATTTTTTGGTCAAAATTTTTACTACCACCTTGACACACTTTTGTGTTATAATGGATTTGTTGGGGTGTCGAAATGGGGTTTCGGCGCCTTTTTATTATCCCGGAGAGGACGATGTGCATGAAACGGAATAAAAAAGCAAGACCCGGATGGGTGTGGTGGCTGTGGTGTGCCCTGCCGGCGGTGCTGGCGGTGGCGCTGTATCTCATCCTGCCCCACACGCCCTGGGTGGCAGAGTGGATCTTTGCCCGGGGGCTGTTCCGGGTGGTGGCCTTTCCGGTGGAGTGGCTGATGTCCCTCATCCCCTTTTCGGTGACCGAGGCGGTGGTGGTGCTGGGTGTCCCGGCCATCCCGGTGGTGCTGACCGTATGGATCCTGCGTATGTGCCGCCACAGGGAGCACCTGCGCCGCATTTTCTCCCGGGGTGTGCGCACCGTGGCCCTGGGGCTGTCCCTGGCGCTACTGGTCTTTATGGTGATGGACGGCGCCAATTTCTCCCGCTATACCGTGACCCAGCTGATGGATCTGCCGGAGCGGGAATACTCTCTGGAGGAGCTCAAGGCGGTGTGCATGGACCTGGCGGAAAAGACCTCTGCCGCCCGAGAGGCGGTGGCGGAGGACGAAAACGGCTGTATGGTCCTGTCGGAGGGACTGTACGCATCCCTGCGCCGGGCGGACGACGGCTACCGGGCTCTGCAGGACACCTACCCCTTCCTGCGATCCGCCGTGTGGCAGGTCAAGCCGGTGCTGCTGTCCCACCAATGGTCCTACACCGGCTATACCGGCGTCTATTGCCCCTGGCTGGGTGAGTCCAGCGTCAACGTGGACATCACCCCGGCGGAGATCGGACACACCGCCGCCCACGAGATCGCCCACACCGCCGGCATCGCCAGGGAGGACGAGTGCAACTTTCTCGGATGGCTGGCCTGTGTCCACAGCGGCAGCCCGGACTACGTCTATTCCGGGTATCTGGCGGCGCTCATCTACTGCAACAACGCCCTGTACAAAAACAGCAAGGATGCCTATCAGGACGTGATCAAAACCTGCTCTGCAGGTGTCATCCGGGATATCCGGAACCAGCAGAAATACTGGAAGCAGTTTGAGGGTCCCACCCAGGACGCCTCCCAGCAGTTCAACGACACCTTCATCAAGGTCAACGGCGTGGAGGACGGCGTCATCAGCTACAACCAGATGGTGCGGCTGATGCTCCGCTACTACGACCAGCAGGGCTGGCTGCCCACAACATAAATAAATATCCCCCCGCATAGCGGGGGGTATTTCATTTTCGGGCATAGCCCTAATACTACTGGCGGCGCACAAGTGCGCTTTTTATTGGCCTGCCAGCCACGCACGGATTACTAGCTACCCATAAATGGGTTAAGGTGGAGCCTAGTAAAGCCTCCCTTGTGTAAAGGGAGGTGGCCGAGGAGGTAAGCCGACGAGGTCGGAGGGATTGTCAAGTGTATCGACACGCTTTATTTCATTACAACAATC
>JAFQKB010000089.1 GCA_017397125.1 Clostridia bacterium
ACCGCCCTGGGCGACCACGCCGCCAGCCTGCAGTACGGCACCGAGGGCGTGATGCACGGCTTCAAATCCATCATGCTCAAGGACGAGAATGGCGAGCCGGCTCCGGTGTATTCCGTGGCCAGCGGTCTGGACTATCCCTCCTCCGGCCCCGAGCACGCATTCCTGCACACCCTGGGCCGGGTCAAGTACGACGTGGTCAACGACGAGGACACCATCGACGCCTTTTTCGAGCTGTCCCGCCTGGAGGGCATCATCCCGGCCATCGAGAGCGCCCACGCCGTGGCCTACGGCATCCAGCTGGCCAAGCGGATGGGCAAGGGCTCAGTACTCATCAACCTGTCCGGCCGCGGCGACAAGGATATGGACTACATCATCGAGAGATACGGCATTCGCTGATGAAAAAGCCGTCCACGGTCTATTCCGTGGACGGCTTTTTATGCTATGTGTTGCGCTGGCGGTACTGGACGGGGTACAGCCCGGTGTATTGGCGAAAGCGGCGGATGAAATTGGGATAGTCGTCAAAGCCGCAGTCGGCGCACACCTGCATGACGGTGCGGTCGGTATAGTCCAGCAGCCGCTTGGCGTATTCGAACCGCATCCGGTTGAGATAGGTCTTGAAGTTGACCCCCTTCTCCGCCTTAAACAGCCGGGAAAAATAGCCCGGGGACAGCGCCACCACATCCGCCACGTCGGTGAGGGACATCTGGCTGCGGAAGTGGGTGAATATGTACAGCTCCGCCTGGCTGACCGCGGACATCGGCTTGGCCGGCGCATCCCCGGCGATCTCTTTTTCCAGCTTGGCCAGCAGAGCCTCCAGCAGGGTCACCAAATAATCCCGGTCCTCTGCGCTGTCGCACATCTCCTGCAGGACGGTCTCAAAGAACGGGCGGCTTTTTGCGGGGGCGTCCAGCACCACCGGCGCGTGGCGGATCAGGCCTTGCAGGATGGCGTCGCTGCAGGCGTTGCCGGCGAACATCACGTTGTACAGTTCCGAATCCCGGCTGTCCACGCAGTGAAAGTTCATCGGGGTCAAAAAGAACACCTGACCCGCCTCGATGGGGTAGGAGATGCCGTCCACTGTGTAGGTGCCGGTGCCGGAGAGAATGTATTCCAGCTCGAAAAAATCGTGAAAATGGGTCTCTATCAGAAAGTCTTCCCGCTTGCGCCGGGCGCTGATATACCCGTTTTCTATGAAATTGCTCTTCATTAACTGTTGCATAGTGCACACCTCGTTTTGATTATACTGTAAAAGACCATAAAAAGCAACAGAAAGTCAAAAAAAGACAATGAAAGAAACTAAAAGGACAAGTAAAATGGAGGTAGTATCAGCGCGGCGCTGTCCGTGCAGTCACACAGTGAACGAATACCCTTGAATGGAGGTTGCGACTATGAATCGGATCGGTGTAGATATCGGCGGCACCAAATGTGCAGTGGTGCTGGGCGATGAGGCGGGCCGCATCATTAAAAAGGAAAAGTTCGCCACAGAGGATTGCGCCGGCACTCTGGCCAGGATCCTGGCGGCGGTGGAGGCGATGGGTGCCTGCGAGGCCATCGGTATCAGCTGCGGCGGCCCGCTGGACCCCCGGGCGGGGGTGATCCAGTCGCCCCCCAATCTGCCCGGCTGGGACAACGTGGAGATCGTCCGGATGTTTGAGCAGCGGTTCGGCGTGCCGGTGTTTCTGCGCAACGACGCAGACGCCTGCGCCCTGGCCGAGTGGAAATACGGTGCCGGTCGCGGCGCCGAGAATATGATCTTTCTCACCTTCGGCACCGGCTTTGGCGCGGGGCTGATCCTCAACGGACGGCTGTACACCGGCGCCAGCGGCGGTGCGGGCGAGGTGGGTCACATCCGCCTGGCGGATCACGGCCCGGTGGGCTACGGTAAGTCCGGCTCCTTTGAGGGGTTCTGCTCCGGCGGCGGTCTGGCACAGCTGGGCCAGACGGTGGCCCGGGAGCAGCAGCAGATGGGCCGCCCCGTATCCTTCGCCGCCGGCGAGATCACCGCCAAGACCGTGGCGGACGCCGCCAAGGCCGGGGACGAGAACGCCCTGGAGGTGTACCGCCGGTGCGGACGTATGCTGGGCCGCGGCCTGTCCCTGCTCATCGACGTTCTCAACCCGGAGCGCATCGTCATCGGCAGTATTTTCCAGCGGGCCGAGGACCTGCTGCGAGGGGAGATGGAAAAGGTGATCGAGCAGGAGACCCTGGCGCCCTCCCGGGCAGCCTGCCGGATCGTGGCGGCTGAGCTGGGGGATTCCATCGGGGACGTGGCGGCCCTATGCATTGCGGCCTGCGGCCTGAGAGGAGAGATCTGATGAAAACACTACTGACGCGCTATCCGGCGCTTGCGTCCTGCCAGGACAAAATACAGGCGGCCCTGGCTCTGCTGATCGACACCTACGAGCGGGGCGGCAAGGTGCTGGTCTGCGGTAACGGCGGCAGTGCCGCCGACAGCGAGCACATCGTGGGCGAGCTGATGAAGGGCTTTATGCTCAGGCGCCCGGTGCGGGACGACCGCATCCCCGCGGACCTGCGGGACGGTCTGCAGGGCGCCCTGCCCGCCGTCTCCCTGCCCAGCCAGAGCGCCATTCTCTCCGCCTTTGCCAACGACGTGGATCCCCGGATGGTGTACGCCCAACTGGTGTACGGTTATGCCGGCGAAAAGGATCTGGTCATCGGCATCTCCACCTCCGGCAATTCCGCCAACGTGGTGGACGCTATCCGGGTGGCCAAGGCCCTGGGTGCCAGGACCCTGGCCCTCACCGGCGAAAAGAGCAGCCGGCTGATGGAGCTGTGCGACGTGACCGTCAACGTCCCCGCCTGCGAGACCTACCAGGTGCAGGAGTACCACCTGCCGGTGTACCACTATCTCTGCGCGGCGGTGGAGGCCCACTTCTTTTCGGAATAACAGGAGGAGTTCGTATGAATGAGAAATTTCATCTGATCGCCAACGCCCACCTGGACCCGGTGTGGCAGTGGTGCGTGCCCGAGGGCCTGTCCCTGGTCAAATCCACCTTCCGCTCGGCCCTGGACCGGATGAAGGAGTTCCCCGATTACACCTTTACCAGCGCCTGCGCCGGGTATTATAAATGGATATGGCTCAGCGAGCCGGAGATGTTTGAGGAGATCAAAGAGCGGGTCCGTGAGGGCCGCTGGTGCGTGGCGGGCGGCATGTGGGTGCAGCCGGACTGCAACCTGCCCTCCGGCGAGTCCTTTTGCCGCCACACCCTGTATTCTCAGCAGTTTTTTCGGGAGCATTTCGGCCGCATCGCCCGCACCGGCTACAACGTGGACTCCTTCGGCCACAATGGGATGCTGCCCCAGATCCTGCTGAAATCCGGCATGGAAAACTACGTCTATCAGCGCCCGGATAACCGCAAGGAAAAGCCCGGCCTGCCCGCCCAGCCTCTGCACGATTGGCAGAGCCCCGACGGCAGCCTGGTCCACGCCTTCCGCATTCCGGACAGCTATTGCGGAGATATCGACGAGCAGCGCTTTGAGGAGCATTACTACGGCCAGGAGCAGCCGGTGATGGTGTTCTTCGGCATCGGCAACCACGGCGGCGGCCCCTCCAAGGAGCAGCTGAAAAAGGCCGGCGAGCGCATCGCCGCCGGCAACTTCCAATACGCCACCCCCGACAGCTATTTTGCTCAGGTGACCGGGGTGGACAGGCCGCTGGTGCAGGAGGACCTGCAGCATCACGCCAGCGGGTGCTACAGCGCCAACAGCCGCATCAAGCAGCTCAACCGCCGGGCAGAGGCGGAGCTGGTGGCGGCGGAAAAGCTGGACGTGCTGGCGGGCCTTTTGACCGGCTCTGCGTTGCATAAGAGCGCCATCGAGTCCGCCTGGGAGCGGGTGATGTTCAACCAGTTCCACGACATTCTGGCGGGCTGCTCCATCAAGGAGGCGTATACCGACGCGGAAAACGCCTTCGGCTATGCCCGGGAGACCGCCTTGGGGGTCAACACCTTTGCCGCCCAGAGGGTCTCCTGGCGGATCAAGACCACCGACATCCTGGAGGGCAAGGACAGCGAGATGCGCAACCGTCTGTGGTACCGGGATGGCGAGGGCTCGCCCCTGGTGGTGTTCAACCCCCACGCCTTCCCGGTCAGGGCGGTGGCCCAGTTCGGCACCGAGCCGATCACCAAGGTGCTGGACAGCCGGGGCAACAGCGTCCCCTTCCAGATGGTCCGTGCCTCGTATACCGACTGCATCTATTCCTATAAGTGCATCTTTGAGGCGGAGATCCCTGCCTACGGTTATGGAGTGTATTACCTCTATCAGCAGGAGTCGGAGGCGGCGGGACCCTTTGCCACCGACCTGTCCTGCGGCGAGGAGTATCTGGAGAACGGTCAGGTCCGCATCGAGTTCGACCGGGACAGTGGCGCGGTTTCCTCTTATGTGTTTAAGGACACCGGCACCCAGTTCGCCGACGGCCTGCTGGGCCGGGCGGTGGTGTGCGACGATACCCCCAACGATACCTGGGGCCACGACGTGTATGAGTATAACGTGGACGTGGGCGCCTTTGGGGGCGGCACCCTGGAGCTGGTGGAGACCGGCCCGGTCCGTGCCACCGTCAAGTCGGTGACCACCTATGGCAACTCCACCCTCACCCGCTATTATTCGCTCTATAATGACAGCCACCGGCTGACCGTCCGCACCGTGCTGGATATGGACGAGCCGTACAAATCGGTCAAGCTGTCCTTTGAGGCCGCCGTCCGCAACCAAACGGTCACCTATTCCATGCCCTACGGCTTTATCGAAAAGCCGGCCAACGGCCAGGAGGAGCCCTCCCACGCCTGGTGCGACCTGTGCGAGGACAGCGGCAAGGGATTGGGTCTGCTCAATACGGCTAAGTACAGCTTCTGCGCCATCGGCAACGATCTGCGTATGATGATCGCCCGCAGCTGTGCCTATCTGGACCACTACGGCCAGTCCAAGCGGGACGGCGAGGTAGAATTCCTCGACAAGGGGGAGCAGGAGTTCACCTACGAGATCTTCCCCCACGAGAAGAAGGCAAACGCTGCCCTCTTCCGGGCCGCCGAGGTGCTGAACACGCCCCTGCAGAGTCATCTGGAGACCCACCACGACGGCGCTCTGCCGCCGGTGTATTCCGCCCTGTCTGTGGACAGGGAGAACGTGGTGGTCACCGCCGTCAAGGGCGCTCAGGACGGCAACGGCTACGTCCTGCGGGCGGTGGAGGTGGACGGCACCGCCACCACCGCTACGGTAACCTTTGGGGCGCTGGGGGCTGCGGCCACCCTGACCTGGAAGCCCCAGGAGATCAAAACCCTCCGCATCGCCCCCGATGGCACAGTCACGGAGTGCCGCATCATCGAGCAATAATATGTGACAAAAGGCGGCTCCTGCCCTTGTGCGGGAGCCGCTTTATAATATGTATAGTAAGTATACACCCGTGAATTAGGCGTTTTTTACACGAAAAAAGCCCGCTTGTTTGCATAAATCCGTACAAAAAGGAGAATGCTGGAAAAAGGATAAAAAATCTTATAAAAACTGCAAAAAAGGTGTTGACAAATGGGGATGGTGGTGGTATGATAGCAAGGCTGTCGCGGAAAACAGCAGATGCTGACTACGAGATGGCAACGTGCAAATAGCTGCGGTTTTGCGAAAGCAAAATGACAGTCGTTCAGACTGTCAAGCAGGTATTTGACCTACTTCGGCTTGCCGAAGTAGAGAGGACCTTGAAAATTAAAC
>JAFQKB010000009.1 GCA_017397125.1 Clostridia bacterium
AATAGTAGATTTCGAATTATGCAAAAGAAGAACAAAAAGCACCGTATTTTGTGGTAAATACCACAAAATACGGTGCTTTTCTAATTATTTAGAGAACCATACAGCCACACGGGGTCATTCCCACTCGATCGTTCCGATCGGCTTGGGGGTCAAGTCCATCAGGACGCGGTTGACGCCCTCCACCTCGTGGGTGATGCGGTGGGTGATGTGGTGCAGCAGGGCATAGGGAATCTCCTCGATGGTGGCGGACATAGCGTCGGTGGTGTTCACCGCCCGGATGATGGCCGGCCAGCCCTCGGAGCGGCTCTCGTTCTTCACGCCCACGCTTTTGATGTCCGGGATGACCACAAAATACTGCCACACCTTGCCGGCGAGACCGTTCTTATCAAACTCCTCCCGCAAGATGGCGTCCGCCTCGCGCAGGGCGTGGAGGCGGTCCCGGGTGATGGCACCCAAGCAGCGCACACCCAGGCCGGGGCCGGGGAACGGCTGACGGTATACCATATTGTGGGGCAGGCCCAAAGCCTCGCCCACCACGCGGACCTCGTCCTTAAACAGCAGCTTGATGGGCTCCACCAGCTGGAACTGCAGGTCCTCCGGCAGACCGCCCACGTTGTGGTGGGACTTGATCGCCTCTTTACCCTCAGCCGCCTTGATGGACTCCAAAATGTCGGGATAGATGGTGCCCTGAGCCAGATAGGTGATATCGTCCAGCTTGCGGGCCTCGTCCGCAAACACCTCGATGAACTCCTTGCCAATGATCTTGCGCTTCTTTTCCGGCTCGGCCACGCCGGCCAGCAGATCCAGGAAGCGGTCGGTGGCGTCTACGTAGATCAGGTTGGCATCCATGCCCTCCCGGAACAGCCGGATCACGTTCTCGGACTCGTCCTTGCGCATCAGGCCGTGGTTGACGTGTACGCACACCAGCTGCTTGCCGATGGCCTTGATCAGCAGGGCGGCCACCACGGAGGAATCCACGCCGCCGGACAGAGCCAGCAGCACCTTTTTGTCCCCCACCTGGGCGCGGATCGCTTCGACCTGAGCGTCGATGAAGGCATTGGCCAGCTCAAAACTCGTAATGCGCTCCATTTCCTCGGGGCGGACGTTGGCGTTGAAATCGATCATTGTAATTCCTCCCTTATTATTAGTTGGTGTAGTTGTCAAAATAGCCCTGCACCAGCACCACGGGGGTGCCCTTGTCACCGGAGCCACTGGTCAGATCGCACAGAGAGCCGATCAGGTCGGTGAGCTGGCGGGGGGTGGTGCCCTGGGAGGCCATATTGCCCACCAGGTCCTCATCCTTCTGCCGGATGCTCTCGGAGATAGCCTTTTTCAGCTCCTCGCCGGACAGATCCTTAAAGTCGTTGTCCGCCAGGTACTTGAGCTTGAGCTCGTTGGGGGTACCCACCAGGCCGTCGGTATAGGCAGGGGATACCACCGGGTCGGCCAGCTCCCAGATCTTGCCCTGGGGATCCTTGAAGGCGCCGTCGCCGTAGACCATCACCTCTACGTGCTTGCCAGTGGCCTCTTGGATGCGGCGCTGGATATCCAGCACCAGGTCCTGACAGGCCTGGGGGAACAGCTTGATGGTATCCTCGGTGGACTTGTTGGAGCCCAGCAGACCGTAGCGCTCATTATAGCCGCTGCCGTCCACGGGGGCGGTGAGGATGTCGTCCAGACCGCACACCGCCTTGGCGCCGGCGGCCAGCAGGATGCGCTTGGTCCGGGCGCGGGTGTGGATATCGCAGTTAAGGATGCAGTCTGCATAGTCCAGGATGGCCCGGGGCTGGTTAGCGAAGACGATCTCCACCTCAGCACCGGCCTCACGGATCAGATCGCCGTAATACTGGACGTAATCCACGCCGGTGAACTCGTGCTTGTTCTCGCCGAACAGCTCCCGATACTTCTCCAGGGTCAGCACGTCGGTATAGGGGTTGACGCCGGCCTCGTCCAGCTGATCCAGAGAGATCAGGTGGTTACCCACCTCGTCAGAGGGATAACTGAGCATCAGCACGATCTTCTTGGCACCCTTGGCGATGCCCTTCAGGCAGATGGCGAAGCGGTTGCGGGACAGAATCGGGAAAATGACACCCACGGTGCCGCCGCCCAGCTTCTGCCGCACGTCCGCGGCGATGGCGTCCACAGAGGCGTAATTGCCCTGGGCGCGGGCCACGATGGATTCGGTAATGGAGATAACGTCCCGGTCCCGCAGCGAAAAGCCTTCGCTCTCTGCCGCCGCCAGAACGCTGTCCGCCACGATCGCCGCCAGGTCATCCCCCTGCCGGATGATGGGGCAACGGATGCCCCGGGATACGGTACCTACCAAACGCGTAGAATCTGCCATAAAATCGATCGGTCCTTTCCTTATATGGAATGCGGATAATTCTTACCCAATAATAATACTCTCTGCAGGCTTTTGTGTCAATAATGCGGCACGGATTTTGTGAAAAATAAACGGAATTTTTTGTTGAAAACCGGGGTGTTTTTTACGAATTTTTCGCCTCTGTTTTGCGAAAATCTCCCAATCAGTCCCTCCTGCGAAACTTGCGAGAAATTTGTTGAGAAAAAGACTGGACAAACCCACACTTTTGCAGTATAATGGTTGGGATTAAGTGTCCATTCAAGGAGGAACACCACTATGAACAACGCAAAACGTATTCTCTGCTCTGTGCTGGCGGTGGCTATGCTGCTGTCGATTATGCTGACCGGCTGCTCGATGCCCAAGATCACCTTTAAGGGCACCGGCGACGTGGCCGCCCACTACGGCGACACCGCCATCTCCACCGGCGAGTATCTGGCCTATCTGTACAACGAGTTTTACAGCATGTACTACAACCAGGGTCTGTATCAGTACGAGATGTACGGCTACGACGTGTGGGCCGAGACCTATCCCTATGGTGAGGGTGATAACCAGGAAGAGCTCAGCTTCTCCGACTACATCATCCGTGCCGCCCAGGACCACATGAAGCGTCAGCTGGCTCTGGAGGAGATGATGAAGGAGCACAGCCTGTCCTGGATCGAGGAAGAGGTCAAGGACATGGACAAAGAGATCGCCGAGATGACCAAGGACGCCTATGTGCCCCTGGGCATCAGCGACGAAAACTTCATCAAGGTGTACAAGGCCATCGGTCTCAACGAGCGTGCCGTGTTCTTCGGCCTGTACGGCAAGGACGGCTCCCGCGCGGTGGCGGACAAGGATATCCGCGAGTATTTCGACAAGAACTACCTGTCCTATAAGATGATCTCCATCCCGCTGACCGGCTCGGACGGCAAAGAGCTGAAGGACGACGAAAAGAAGAAGATCAAGGACGAGCTCAACGGCTATCTGGAGATCTTCAACAAGGACAAGAACTTTGAGGCCGCCATGGACGCCTATAACAAGGCCAACGCAGAAGAGGGCGCCACGGTCGAGGCCTCCAAGGACGAGGACAACCGCCGCAACGTGGACCTCAACGACATCGACGAGAATCTGGCCAAGGCCATCCAGGGCATCGGTGTGGGCACCGGCCAGGTGGTGGAGTATAAGTCCGGTGGCACCACCCCCACCGCCGCCTTCATCGTCCGTCTGAGCATCAGCGAGCCCGCCGAGCTGTACACCGACTCCTACGAGGCCATCCTCTCCGCTCTGAAGTACGACGAGTTCAACAAGGAAGTGCAGGAGAAGGCCGACAAGGTCCAGATCACCTTTGAGAAGAGAGTGGTCAAAAAGTGCAAGCCCGAGAACTTCCTGGGCTAATAACATCCGATACCGAAATGACCGTCTCTTACGAGGCGGTCATTTTTTGTCGCCTAGCTGGTGTAATCCTCCAGCAGGATAGATAGCTGGGTCTCGTCCTCTACCGGCACGCCCTCCAGCACCTGCTGGCGTTGCTGCTCCGGCAGGGCGTTGACGTACACGTCGAACACCTGTCGGGGAAAATCCTGGTCCCCCTCAAACACCGCCACCTGTCCCTCCCACTCCCCGATGGTATAGCGGGCGGTGCTCCGGGCGGTGCCGGGTGCCGGCAGAACGTACCGGAACAAAAAGAACAGAATAACCGCTGCCAATGCAAAGGACACCACCAGCGCCCAGAGTATCAGCCGTCCCACGCGCTGCATATCGCCTTCCCCTTTCTATATCGCAGTACACAAAGTTTGCCCAGAAACGCAAAAAATATGGGGCACGCGAGAAAACGGCGGCTGTTTGAAAGCAAAAAGTATGAAAAAATAAGAAAAATGCGCATTTTGGGTTTGACATTTGCGGGATTTTGCAATACTATTAGTGTGTATTTATTTAAGTATTATAATGGGTAGGAATGTTCCTTGCCCTTACCTGCAGGGCCGGTGTCCCACCGGTCGGAAAGGAGTATACCCTATGGCTGTGAATCCTCAGAAAAAGAAATCCGCTATCGGCGCCTGGTTTGCTGCGCTGGTACAGCGCATCCAAAAGGGAGGCGCCTCCCGGGGCCGTTCCGCGGAGGAGCGGGCCAAGCGGCGCCGCCGCTCCTGGCGGCGGCTGTGGCACGTGATCCTGGCCGGCATCCTCATCTGCATCATCACCGTCAGCATCGTCGGCTGCGTGCTGGTGGTGTACGTGGTGGGCACCTTTGACCCGGAGGAGTTTATCCCCATCCTGGGCGAGATGTCCATGGACAACCGCTCGGTCATCTACGTAGAGAACGACAAGGGCGACTTTGAGCCCTATCACAATCTGCAGGGCGGCACCTCCGTGTGGATCGACCTGGAGAAGATCCCGCTGAATATGCAGAACGCCGTCATCGCCATCGAGGATGAGCGCTTTCGCGATCACGAGGGTGTGGACTGGAAGCGTACCGCCGGCGCCATGCTCAACCTGGTGCTCAACCGGGTGTTCCACCTGGGCTCCAACGAGTACGGCGGCTCCACCATCACCCAGCAGCTCATTAAGGTGACCACCCAGAACACCGACCACAGCATCAAGCGTAAGCTCAACGAGATACTGGCCGCCTCCTCCATGGAGGCCACCGAATACACCAAGGACGAGATCCTGGAGGGCTATCTCAACAACGTGCCCCTGACCGGCGACCTGGTGGGCGTGGGCATCGGTGCCCGCACCTATTTCGGTAAAGAACTGGAGGATCTGACCCTGGCCGAGTGTGCCGTGCTGGCCAGCATCACCAACAACCCCAGCATATACGACCCCTACCTGCATCCGGAGAACGTCCGGCAGCGCCAGCAGCTGGTGCTGGCCAAAATGTACGAGGTGGGCTTCATCACCAAGGACGAATACCTCAACGCACTCAATCAGGAGTTGGTGTTTAAGAGCAGCGCCATCCGTCAGCCGGTCCAGGATTACTATGTGGATCTGGTGGTGGAGGATGTCATCGCCGACCTGATGGAGGAATACGGCTACACCTACAATTATGCCAACAATATGGTTTTCTACGGCGGTCTGAATATCTATTCTGCCGAGGATCCCGAGGTACAGGCCGAGATCGAGGCCATCTATGCGGACGAGAGCAACTATCCCAAACACCGGGAGAAGGATGAGGAGGATCCCCAGACCGCCTTCTTCGCCGTGGACTACACCGGCCGGGTGGTGGCCACCATCGGCGGCCGCGGCGAAAAGACCGCCAACCGGGTGCTCAACCGCTCCACCCAGTCCGTGCGTTCCCCCGGCTCCTCTATGAAACCCCTGGCCTCCTACGGCCCGGCTATTGCGGAGAACCTGGTGCACTATTCCTCGATGGTGCGGGACGCGCCCATCACCCTGGTTAACGGCAAAAAATGGCCCCACAACTATGAGGTCAAGAGTACCCCCGACAACGGCGACGTGCTGCTGGGCGTGGCCCTGCAGAAATCTCTCAACACC
The DNA here is from genome assembly GCA_017397125.1 of Clostridia bacterium. GTDB lineage: Bacteria > Bacillota > Clostridia > Oscillospirales > Acutalibacteraceae > UBA5905. The sequence continues at coordinate 5,831 of JAFQKB010000009.1, forward strand.
GTGTCCGCCCGCCTGGTCCAGACGCTGACACCGCAGCGCAGCTACGACTATGCGGTCAACACCTTCCGCCTGTCCACTCTGGTAGAGGCCAAGGCGGTCAACGGCTCCATCCACACCGATATAGACCTCTCTCCCCTGGCCCTGGGCGCTCTCACCGACGGCGCCACCGCCCGGGAGATGGCGGCGGCCTATGCCATCTTCGGCAACGGCGGCTATTACAGCGAGCCCTACACCTATTATCAGGTGACCAAGGGCAAGGACGAGGACGAGACCGTCCTGCTCACCGGCGGACAAAAGTCCGACCCGGCCCTGGATCCCCAGACCGCCTACGTGATGGTCAGCCTGCTGCAGCGGGTGACCAAGCAGGGTACCGCCTGGAGCGGCGTGGGCGAGAACTGGAAGAACTGGCCGGTATTCGGCAAGACCGGTACCTCCGAGAGCGAAAAGGACGTGTATTTCGTGGGCGGCACCGCCTATTACTGTGCCTCCAGCTGGTTTGGCTACGATAACAACCAGGAGCTGAACAAGAGTCAGACCGGTTATGCCAAAAGCCTGTGGAACAAGGCTATGAAGGTGCTGCACAAGGATCTGCAGATCAAGGACTTCGATATGCCCGGCGGCATCGAGCTGCTGGAATACTGCAAAAAGACCGGCCAGCTGGCCACCGAGGCCTGCACCGACAAGGAGACCGGCGTGTACAAGACCGAGTTTAAGCCCGGCCTGTGCGAGCTGCACGGTGAGGGCGGCACCGCCTCCACCACCAACCCCAGCACCTCGACCACCACCGCCTCCACCACCGGCAGCACCTCGGCGACCACCTCGGCCAGCACTACCGGCTCTACCTCCGGTACTTCCTCTACCTCCAGTAGCGGATCCACCTCCGGCACCGGGTCGACCTCCGGTACTTTCTCTACCTCCGGCACCGGCTCTACCTCCGGCACCGGGCAAACGACCGATGCCGATGCCACCACCGGATCCACCGACACCACCGGCGCCACCGGGTCCACCGACACCGGAGAACCCCAAGAATAAAGACACAACAAGCAACCGAACCCCAAAAGAAAAGGATGATTCCATGATTTCCATTGCCATATTAGGCCACGGCGTGGTGGGCTCCGGCGTAGCCGAGGTGCTCGCCGGCAACGCCGACGGCATCGCCGCCAAGGCCGGGGATGCCCTCCGGGTCAAGCGCATTCTGGATCTGCGCACCTTCCCGGAGCTGCCCTACGCCGATCTGTTCACCACCGACTTTAACGAGATCCTGCAGGACGAGGACATCCGCATCGTGGTGGAGACCATGGGCGGCCTGCGGCCTGCCTACGACTTTGTCAAGGCCTGCCTGCTGGCGGGCAAGAGCGTGGTCACCTCTAACAAGGAGCTGGTGGCCGCCAAGGGCGACGAGCTGCTGGCCATCGCCCGGGAGAACAATCTCAACTTTCTCTTTGAGGCCAGCGTGGGCGGCGGCATTCCTATCCTGCGCCCCCTGGACCAGTGCCTGGCTGCCAACCGCATCCGGGAGATCGCCGGTATTCTCAACGGCACCACCAACTTTATGCTCACCAAGATGATCCGGGAGGGTATGTCCTTTGACGAGGCGCTGGCACTGGCCCAGAGCCTGGGCTATGCCGAACGGGACCCCTCCGCCGACGTGGAGGGCCACGACGCCTGCCGCAAGATCTGCATCCTGGCCTCTCTGGCCTTTGGCAAGCACGTGTATCCCCAGTCGGTATACACCGAAGGCATCACCGCCATCACCGAGGCGGACGTGCAGTACGCTGCGGCCTGCGGCGGAGTCATCAAGCTCATCGGTCGGGCTGTTCGCACCGCAGATGGCCAGGTGACCTGCCTGGTGGCCCCCATGATCCTGCCCGGCGACCATCCTCTGGCCGGCGTCAGCGACGTATTCAACGGCGTCATGGTCCAGGGCGACAGCGTGGGTGACGTGGTGTTCATCGGCCGGGGCGCCGGCAAGTTGCCCACCGCCAGCGCGGTGGTGGCCGACGTCATCGACGCGGCCAGGCACCTGGGTGCCCGCAAGCATCTCTTCTGGGAGCCGGCTGTGGACGGCTACGTGGCCGACCACACTTTGGCCCCCACCCGGATGCTGCTGCGCTTTGCCTGCGCGGACAGCGCCGCCGCCCGGACACAGATCGCCGCCGCATACGGCGACGTGCAGTATATCACGGTGGCGGACGCACCGGCAGACGAGGTGGCCTTTATCACACCCTGTATGCCGGAGCAGGCCCTGACCGAAAAGGCGGCGGCCCTCGCCGGCATGACCCTTACCCGCCGTCTGCGGTTGTTCTGATAGGCTTAATCCCGGATGCGTCCGGTTTAAGATTTTTTATTTTCATTCACCAAAGGGGTGCAACATTATGTTAGTCGTACAAAAATTCGGCGGCAGCTCGGTGGCGGACGCCGCCAAGGTGCTGCGTGTGGCCAAAATCATCACGGATACCTATAAAAAAGGCAACGACGTGGTGGTGGTGGTGTCCGCCCAGGGCGACACCACCGACGACCTAATCGAAAAGGCCAAGGAGATCAATCCCCGGGGCAGCAAGCGTGAGATGGATATGCTCATGGCCGCCGGCGAGCAGATCTCCATTTCCCTGCTGGCTATGGCCATCGATTCTCTGGGCTTTCCGGCCATCTCTCTGCTGGGCTGGCAGGCCGGCTTTGAGACCAACAGCAAATACAGCGCCGCCCGCATCAAGCGGGTCAATCCGGAGCGCATCCGGGCGGAGCTGGATAAAAAGCGCATCGTCATTGTGGCCGGCTTCCAGGGCCTCAACCGCTACGACGATGTGACCACCCTGGGCCGCGGCGGCTCGGATACCAGCGCCGTGGCCATCGCCGCCGCCATGCGGGCGGACCTGTGCCAGATCTATACGGACGTGGAGGGCGTGTACACCGCCGACCCCCGTAAGATCCCCGGCGCCCGCAAGCTGGAGGAGATCACCTACAACGAGATGCTGGAGATGGCTACCTCCGGCGCCCAGGTGCTCAACAACCGGTCTGTGGAGATGGCGAAAAAGTACAACGTGGAATTAGAGGTGCTGTCCAGCATCACTGTGGCGGCAGGCACCAAGGTCAAGGAGGTTACGAATATGGAAAAAATGCTCATCAAAGGCGTCGCCAAGGACGACGGCGTGGCCCGTGTGGCGGTTATCGGTGTGCCGGACAACCCCGGCATCGCCTTTAAGGTGTTCTCCCGTGTGGCCAAGGCCCACATCTGTGTAGACAACATTCTGCAGTCCGTAGGCCGCGACGGCACCAAGGACATCGCCTTCACCGTGCCGGCCGGCGACGCCGACGAGGCCGCGGAGGCTCTGCGCGACTATTGTGAGATGGTGGGCGCTAAAGAGCTGCTGGTGGAAAAGGACGTGGCCAAGGTGTCCATCGTGGGCGCCGGCATGGAGACCCACGAGAACGTGGCCGCCGGTATGTTTGAGGCTCTGGCGGATGCCAACATCAACATCCAGATGATCTCCTCCAGCGAGATCCGGGTGTCCGTCCTGGTGGATAAGAAGGACGCAGACCGGGCCGTGGAGGCGGTACACCGCCACTTCTTCGGCGCGTAATCCATTACCGCTCAGATCGGCGGCGTCGTTTGACGCCGCCGATTTTTTTGCTTTTCTCTCAAAAAAACACAGGTTTCTCTGTATAAGGTTGTCGGTTTCTCCGCATAGTAAGAGAGCATAAGCAAATCGCGGCGCAGAGCCGTCAAAACAGGAGGAGACGACTATGAAAAAAACAATGGTATGGCTGTGCAGTGCTCTGCTGCTTCTGTCCCTGAGCGGATGCGGCGAAACGAAGCCGGAGCCGGATGATTCCGACGGCGGCTCCGAGCCCGCCCAGCGCACCCTGGGCATGGGGGCTGTCAGCACCAACACCATGCACGGCACCGACCGCACCCGGGTCAAGACCACCGTGGCGGCGGTGATACTGGATACCCGGGGGCGCATCGTGGAGTGTGAGATCGACGAGCTGGACTTTATGGTGACGCTGACCGACGGGGTGGCGGCGGAGGTGCCGGACCTGACCACCAAGGGCGAAAAAGGGGACCGCTACCAACCCACCACCGAGGACGCGGGTGAGGCGGGAGACACCGCCACCCCCTGGCACCAGCAGGTGGAAGAATTCTGCGACTTTGTGGAGGGTAAGACCGGCGCCGAGGTCAGCGCCCTGGCCGCCACCGACGGCAAAAGCCCCCAGATCGACGGCTGCGACCTGATCCTCACCGATTTTATTCTGGCGGTGCGCAAGGCAGCGGACAACGCCACCGCCCACAACGTCGGCGCCGGCAACGACCTGTCTCTGGCGGTCTCCGCCGCCAGGGCGGAGACCGCCACCGACCAAAAGCCCCAGTACGACGTGGAGATGGCCGCCGTGACCCTGGACAGCGGCGACCGTATCACCGGCTGCGTCACCGACTCCCTGCAGGCCAAGCTGACCATCGCCGACCGGGCCTTTACCACCGTGTCCGGCGGCATCGACACCAAGCGGGATAAGGGGGACGCCTATGGGATGAAGAGCGCCTCCGGCATCCAGCGGGAGTGGTACGAGCAGGCGGACGCCTTTGCGGTCTATGCCCGGGGCAAGACCGGGGCCGAGCTGGCCCGGCTGGCGCTGGGGGACGACGGCAAGACCGATGCCATCGCCGGCTGCACCATCGACGTCAGCCGGATGCTGCGCAACACCGTCAAGGCGGCCACCGAGGACTGAATCCACCCAAAAGGGACACTCTGCAGGGAGACACTTCGTAAGGAAGTTGTCTCCCTGTTCTTATATAAATATGACACTTTACGCAAAAACAAAAGTGTCCTAGTGGGTTACATACTTATACGTATGTATAAAAATTTCTTGCCAAAAAAACTTTTTCGGTAGGTTTAAGTGATATTGCAAACTACCGTTTGCAGTGATATTTTGCCTTACGGCAAAGTGATATAAAAGCCGATGGCTTTTGTGATATTATATTCGCTCCAAAACTCGGCGAAGCCAAATATCACACGGCGTAAGCCGTATATCACTGCGAAGCAATATCACTCGCCAAAGGCGAATATAACTGCGGCACCTTCCTTACGGAGGGTGCCGCTACAGCGTGTCCCTTTTTTGTTGTCCGCAACGGCCGAAAGGGCTTGAAAATCCCGGCGGCGTGTGGTATACTTTTTTATTATGAATCCCAAACACGGAGGATGCTGACTATGCTGGATATGAAATTCATTCGGGAGAACCCCGATCTGGTCAAAGAGAACATTCGCAAAAAGTTTAAGGATAACAAGCTGCCCCTGGTAGACGAGGTCATCGAGCTGGACGCCAAAAAGCGGGAGATCAACACCCGGGCCAACGAGCTGCGGGCCAACCGCAACAAGATCAGCAAGGAGATCGGCGGTCTGATGGCCAAGGGCCTGCGTGAGGAGGCCGAGGCCAAAAAGCAGCTGGTATCCCAGCAGGCGGCGGAGCTGGCCGAGCTGGAGCAGCAGGAGGCCGAGCTGGCCAAAGAGCTGACCGACCGGATGATGAAGATCCCCAATATCATCGATCCCTCTGTTCCCATCGGCAAGAGCGACGAGGACAACGTGGAGGTGCAGCGCTACGGCGAGGCAGCCGAGGCCACCTTTGAGATCCCCTACCACACCGACATTATGGCCAAGTTCAATGGCATCGACAAGGCGGCCGCCGGCAAGGTAGCCGGTGAGGGCTTCTATTACCTGATGGGGGATATCGCCCGCCTGCACTCGGCGGTGCTCAGCTATGCCCGGGACTTTATGATCGACAAGGGCTTTACCTATTGCATCCCGCCCTTTATGATCCGGTCCAACGTGGTCACCGGCGTCATGAGCTTTGAGGAGATGGACGCCATGATGTACAAGATCGAGGGCGAGGACCTCTATCTCATCGGCACCAGCGAGCACTCCATGATCGGCAAGTTCATCGACACCTTCACGGCGGAGGCGGAGCTGCCCCTGACCCTGACCAGCTACTCCCCCTGCTTCCGCAAGGAAAAGGGCGCCCACGGCATCGAGGAGCGGGGCATCTACCGCATCCACCAGTTTGAGAAGCAGGAGATGATCGTCATCTGCAAGCCGGAGGAAAGCATGGACTGGTTCAACAAGATGTGGAGCTATTCTGTGGAGCTGTTCCGATCCCTGGACATCCCGGTACGCACCCTGGAGTGCTGCTCCGGAGATCTGGCAGACCTGAAGGTCAAGTCCTACGACGTAGAGGCCTGGTCCCCCAAGCAGGGCAAGTATTTTGAGGTCTGCTCCTGCTCCAACCTGGGCGACGCCCAGGCCCGCCGCCTGGGCATCCGGGTCAAGGGTGCCGACGGCAGCAAGTATCTGGCCCACACCCTCAACAACACGGTGGTGGCGCCCCCCCGTATGCTGATCGCCTTTCTGGAGAACAACCTGCAGTTTGACGGCGAGAAATATTCGGTGCGCATCCCCGAGGCCCTGCGCCCCTATATGGGCGGCAAAGAGGTCATTGAGGAGAAGTAATGTGTATGTGAAATGCCCGCTATCCGAGAGGACAGCGGGCTTTTTATCAGGCTCCCTCTCCGAGGGAAGTTACACCACAATCGACCTTTTGCTAACAAAAAAGCAACCGCCAGGGCGGTTGCTTTTTTTGTTATGAAAAATGCTTTTTAATCGTATCAAAGAAGCTCTTGCGCTTTTGATACTGCTTGTCGCCGGTGGCGGTCTCGAACTCCTGCAGCAGTTTTTTCTGCTCCTTATTGAGGTTCTTGGGCACTTCCACCACCACTTTCAGCAACAGGTCGCCGGTACCCCGGCCATTGAGGAAGGGAATACCCTTACCGCGCACACGGAGAATGTCACCGGGCTGGGTGCCCTCTTTGATGGTGTACTCCATCCTGCCGTCCAGGGTGGGGATCTCCACCTCGGCGCCCAGACACGCCTGGGCATAGGTGATGGGCAGCTCGTACCAGATGTTGAAGCCGTCCCGTTCAAACAACGGATGGGGACGCACCGACACCTGCACCTGCAGATCACCGGCGGGGCCGCCGTTCTGGCCGGCGTTGCCGCGGCCGGGGATGGTGATGACCTGGCCGTCGTTGATGCCGGCGGGTATGTTGATGCCCACCTGCTCGGTGCGGCGCACCCGGCCCTGACCGCCACAGGAGGGGCAGGGGCTCTCGATGATGCGGCCCCGGCCCTGGCAACGGGGACAGGGGGACTGGGTCTGCATCACACCGAAGGGGGTGCGCTGCTGGCGGCTGACCTGGCCGCTGCCGCCGCAATCGGGGCAGCTGGTGGGGCTGGTGCCCTTTTTGGCGCCGTTGCCGCCGCAATCACCGCAGGTGGTGATGCGCTGGACGTCCACCTTTTTCTTGCAGCCCTTGGCCGCCTCCTCAAAGGAGATGAACACGTTGACCCCCGCGTCGGTGCCCTGCCGGGGCGCGTTGGGGTTCTGCCGGCGGGTACCGCCGCCAAAACCGCCGCCGAAGAAGGAGGAGAAGATATCCCCGATATCGCCGAAGTCCACGTTGACTCCGCCGCCCCAGCCACCGGCGCCGCCGGCACCGAAATTGGGGTCCACGCCTGCGTGGCCGAACTGGTCGTAGCGACTCTTCTTCTGGGCATCCGACAGTACCTCATAGGCCTCGCCCACCTCTTTGAACTTGGCCTCAGCTACCTTGTCGCCAGGGTGCAGGTCGGGATGATATTCCTTCGCCATTTTGCGATAGGCTTTTTTGATCTCGTCGTCCGAGGCGTTTTTGTTGACACCCAACACCTCGTAATAGTCGCGTTTTTCCGCCATAGGAACTCTCCTTAAAAACACCAGTCACCGCCCGACAGACGTCGGGCGGTGGTTGGATAGCCGAATTAGTTCACACTACCATCGTAGTAGCCCTCGCTGTCGGGGGCAGCAGCACCGTCGGGACCCACACCGGCGTCACCGGGGTTGGCTTGGGCGGCAGCCTGGTACATCTTTTCGCTGACGGCGTAGAAGGCCTTGGTCAGCTCCTCCTGCTTTGCCTTGATGGCCTCGATGTCCTCGCCCTTCAGCGCCTCCTTCAGGGCGTCGATCTTGGCCTGCACGTCGTCCTTGTCGGCGGCGTCCAGCTTGTCGCCCATCTCCTCCAGGGTCTTTTCGCACTGATAGACCATCTGGTCGGCGTTGTTGCGGGTGTCCACCGCCTCGCGGCGAGCCTTATCCTCGGCGGCATACTGCTCCGCCTCGCGGACCGCCTTCTCCACGTCCTCCTTGGACATATTGGTGTTAGAGGT
>JAFQKB010000010.1 GCA_017397125.1 Clostridia bacterium
ACGGTCTTCTGCAGGTCAATGATATAAATACCATTGCGCTCGGTGAAGATGTAGGGAGCCATCTTGGGGTTCCAGCGGCGGGTCTGGTGACCGAAGTGGACGCCAGCCTCCAGCAGCTGCTTCATGGAAATAACGGACATACTATTTTCCTCCTTGGTTTTTCCTCCGTGGGCATAAGCAGCCACCGTCCGGTACATCCGGATGCGGCACCGACCGCTTACGTTGAGCCCCACGTGCGTTATGCCGGAGTATTATACCACACAACGCAGCGCAATGCAAGTGTTTTTTTGCACTTATTTGTAATATTTTTATGGTCTCTATTTGAACAAACCGCCCAATATTTGCGGACCTTTCGGCCGGGGCGGGCAACTGCCGGCAGGGCAGTTGAAATTGACCAGTATCGTCTCCTCACCGATGACCTCGATATCCTTCCATTGTATGACGATGTCCGGCGACCGGCCCAGAGCGCCGAGCAGACGGCTGTGGCCGCAGATGACCAGCGCCGTGATCTGGGCGGTGCAGGTGTCCACCTCCATATCGTCCACAAAGCCCAGACGGGTGCCGTCGCAGATGTTGATGACCTCTTTATCGTGCATGTCCGTAATGCGCGCAATCATAGTCCTCTCCCCTTTCACCGCATTGTATGCAACTACGAAAAGAAAAAGAACGACGCCCGCAGACGTCGTTCATCCATCCATTCTTTCGTATGCAATACGAGGGGAGCCATTGGCGAGATAGATGATCCCGCAGCGGGTGAATCCCTCTTTTTCCGCCAGGTGCTGCATCACCCGGTTATCCCGGTGGGTATCCACCCGCAGGTGGGACATCCGGCTATGGCAAAAGGCCACGCAACGCCCAAAAAATCCTGGAGCCGTACCATCCGAGGCCAGTCGGTGGATGGTGCCGTAGGAGCTGTCCGACAGCCAGGCGCCGTCCTCAATGTAGCCATAGGTGGGGTCTTCGCCGATAATGAACGCAAAAGCGGCGTGAGGGACGCCGTTCCGCTCCTCCACATACAGATCTCCGGCGGCTATATCCGCCGCCAGCATATCCGCCGAGGGATGCCCCTCCGGCCACTGATGGGGGTTGCCGGTGGCGGCCATAAACCGCCGAGCCGCGGCGTAAATATTCATAAGTGCCGGCATATCCTCCGGTCGGGCCAATCGAATCATAAAGTTTGCTCCTTTGCTGTATATGCCACAACTCTACTATGAATTCCGGTAAAAGTCAAGCCGGCAAAGTGGAATATGGCTGTTGAAAAGCAGCCGCAAAAATGGTATGCTCTTATCAGCGATTTGTGTGCAGAAAGGATGATCGGCCTATGCTAAAGCCCATTACCGGTACGTGGTTTGAATTTCACCACCACAATCTGCCCGAAGGAAAATACTGGAATCACTCCTGCCGTATGTTCACCGAGGCACAATGGAAGACCAAAATCGAGGAAATGGCCTCTATCGGTATGAAGTATGTGGTGCTGATGGCCAGCGCCATGGTATATCCGGATTCCTGCGAGGCGTATTTTGAGACGGATATTTACCCGATGGCCAAAATGAGCGCCGCTGACCCGATGGAGGCTATGTTCCGCGCTGCCGACCGGCACGGAATGAAGATCTTTGTGGGAGCGGGGTTTTACGGCTTTTGGCAGGACACCCTGCGCAATATGACCGACCCGGAGGTGACCCGGCGGGCCTTTCGGGCTATGGAGCAGCTGTATGCACGGTACGGTGGGCATCCGTCCTTTTACGGTTGGTATCTGCCGGACGAGCTGGGCATCTGCCCCTATTATCCCCACGATTTTATCCGGTACACCAATCTGTACACCGGATACGGTAAGAGCTTTGATCCCTCGCTGCAGGTGCTGATCGCGCCCTACGGCACGAACATGCTCAAGGCTGATGACCGCTTTGTTTGCCAGCTCGAAAAGCTGGACTGCGACATCATTGCCTATCAGGACGAGGTGGGGGTACGCAAATCCACGCCGCACGAAACCCCCGCCTATTACGAGGCGCTGCGAAAAGCCCACGACAAAGCCGGCCGTGCCGCTCTTTGGGCGGATATGGAGGTGTTCGAATTCGAAGGCGAGGTATATCACAGCGCCCTGATTCCCGCCGCCATGGACCGAATCGACCGCCAGCTGCGCAGCATCTCCCCCTATGTGGATGAAATACTGATGTATCAGTATCTCGGTATGTTTAACAAGCCCGGCACCACTGCCTTCTGCGGTCACCCGGGATCCGCTCAGCTCTACGAAGCCTATGCCGCGTGGCTACGTGAGAAGTTTTGATACATAAAAATCCTTTTCAAAATTTCTCCTGTGAAAAAGCAGGTGGCTTTTCTCTCACCCGGCTCCGCCGCACATAAAAAAGACAAACGGCACCGCTAAAGCGGTGTCCCAACCAAACAACCGCTATCAAACGTAGTATATGAGGATTCTGAACCCCGGACTTTGGCGATGCCAAAGTCCTATACTTTTTCGCTTACACATCTTACGCTCATCCGAAAAAACGGCGAAAAAGGTAGGTGGGTTATTTCTCACCCGGCTCCGCCGCACATAAAAAAGACAAACGGCACCGCCAAAGCGGTGCCGTTTGTCTTTTTTATGGGGTGGGAGATGGGATTCGAACCCACGATCTTCAGTGCCACAAACTGACGCGTTAGGCCAACTACGCTACACCCACCATATTGGCGCGCCTGAAGGGACTCGAACCCCTGGCCCCCTGCTTAGAAGGCAGGTGCTCTAT
>JAFQKB010000011.1 GCA_017397125.1 Clostridia bacterium
TACGAGTCCAGCCAGCTGATCCAGAAGATCATGCGGGAGCAGAACAAGAAAAACGAGGAAAAGATCAAGGAGCTGCAGACCTTTATCCAGCGGTTCTCCGCTAACAAGTCCAAGTCCCGTCAGGCCACCTCCCGCCGCAAGCTGCTGGATAAGCTGACGGTGGAGGAGATGCCGGCTTCTTCCCGCCGCTATCCTTACGTCGGTTTTCAGATGGATCGAGAGGCCGGCAAGGAAATTCTGGCTGTGGAAGCGCTTACAAAGACCGTTGATGGCGTGAAAGTGCTGGACAACGTGTCCTTCCGCATCAATAAGGGGGACAAGGTCGCCTTTGTGGGCCAGGATGAGATCGCCACCACCACCCTGTTCAAGATCCTGGCCGGCGAGCTGGAGCCGGACAGCGGCTCTTATAAGTGGGGCGGCACCACCAGCCTGTCCTATTTCCCCAAGGACAATTCCGCCTTTTTCGATGGGGTGGACCTGCCGCTGATCCAGTGGCTCAACCAGTATTCTCAGGACAACACCGAGACCTATCTGCGCGGCTTCCTGGGCAAGATGCTGTTCTCCGGCGACGACGTATTAAAGCCGGTGAAGGTGCTGTCCGGTGGCGAAAAGGTGCGGTGTATGTTGTCCCGCATGATGATGTACGGCTCCAACGTGCTGATGCTGGACCAGCCCACCAACCACCTGGACCTGGAGTCCATCACCGCCGTCAACGACGGTCTGACCCACTTCCCCGGCAACGTGCTGTTCTCCTCTTACGACCACCAGTTTATCCAGACGGTGGCGGACCGCATCATGGAGATCAAGGACGGCAAGCTGATCGACAAGATGATGTCCTACGACGATTATCTGGAGTGGAAATCCGCCAATAAGATGTAAGTAAAACAGTAAATGGAGCGCATCGATATCGATGCGCTCCATTTTTTTGTGCACGTAGATTTAATTACAAGCAGACTTGGCTCTCCCTTTGGGAGAGCTGTCACCGCAGGTGACTGAGAGGGGGGTACAGACGATTTTGAATGGTAATGTCAATTTTCCTACATACACCATAAAAATCCCTGTCAATATCCCGGTTGGAAAATCGCAAGATATCCAAACCCAGTGCCGACAAATACATGGAACGATCCGTGTCATATGCCATACCTTGCGTTTTATAATGCTGAGAACCATCCACTTCGATAATCAGATTTGCAGAAGCACAGTAAAAATCCACGATAAATTTGCCGATAATTCGCTGTTTGTAAATCTTAACCGGGTATTTGCGGAGAAACAGATACCAGAGCTTGCGTTCATGAGGAGTCATTTCTCTTCGAAGTCGCCTGGCGTTTTCCAATTGGCTGTTATCTTTTGGTATTGTCATATTTTGCCCTCTCAGTCGGCTTCGCCGCCAGCTCTCCCAAAGGGAGAGCCAAGTGCGGCTCCCAATGCACTACACCGAACAGTTTATAGAAATCGACATTGATCCGTTTAATCAAGGGGGTTTACAGTTCACAAATCAATCTTACTTTTAACGGCCTTTTGGTTAAAAACTCGGCATTTTCATCCATAGTTGTATTTGGGTGTTGGTATATATCTACGCCTACTGCAATCGGTTCGTCAACGACATACAAATATCCTTTTTCGGTTCCATTATGACGAATTATGCCGTTATCATCATAGCCTAAGCCACTTGGTTGATGTGAAAATGCTTCCGCAAGTTCTTTCCACTGTGTAATAGTGCTGTTTGTTCGTAATTCTGAGAAAATCTTATTAGAACCATGATACCAGATGCCATTTGGTTTTAGTTCAATTTTCATAGCGCATATCTCCTAATAAACGTAAGAGCATTGAACGGTTGTCTTCCTCACTCCACCACGGCTACGTTGTCGTCACCAATGGTCTGCTTGAGGGCGGCAATCAGCGACGCCGTGAGCGTTACCGACCACTCGGCAGGCGCTTTCACCAGCCGTCCGCTGTCCGCAAAGCGGATGTACACCGGCGTATCACCGGGGGCGGTGGACAGCACCATCTGTGCCCGATCCCGCTCAATATCGGTCTCGGTGGGCAGCCGCAGATACAGACCGGCCCGGGCGGAGAGGGCTTTTTTTGCTTGTGGGGCAGGGGGCGCAGAGGGCGCCGGCGGCTGGTCTGCGAGGCGACCCGCCGGCATGGGCGGTGCCGTCTCCGGTACCGGCTCGACCCGCTCGCCCAGCAGCTTGGGCTCCTTTTCCTCTTGTATATCCAGGCGGCCGGTGACCAGCACCACCTGGCCCGGCTGCAGCAGCTCCTCGTATTGGGCCAACAGTTTGGGAAAGGCCACCATCTCGATGGCGCCGTACAGATCCTCCAGCCCCACGTACGCCATTTTGGCGCCGGACTTGGTGGTCTGACTGCGCAAGCTACTCACCATACACAACAGGCGCACAGGTGCGCCGTCCCGATAGCGGCCGCCCGCCTCCTCGGCGCCGTCCAGCACCCGGTCCAGCCGGTCGGCCCGCAGGGGCTTGTAGTGGTCTTTGTAAGGTGTGAGTGGATGCCCGGTCAGGTACAGGCCGGTGGCCTCCTTTTCCATCTGCAATAGCTGGGCAAAGGGCAATTCCGGCACCTCCGGGGGCGCGATGGGTGTGTCTCCGGCGGCCTCCGCCGCATCGAAAAAGCCCACCTGCCCGTCCATGGCGTAGCGGCTTTGGTTATCCAGCTGGTCCATCACCTGGGGTGCCATCTGCAGCATCTGCCGCCGGCCCAGCCCCAGGCCGTCCAGAGCGCCGCAGCGGATGAGGCTGTCCAGACCCAGGCGGTTGAATTCCCGCTGGCCGGTCAGTCGCTTGCAAAAGCTGTAAAAGCCGGTGTAGGGGCCGTTTTTCTCCCGCTCCCGCACCAGCACGTCGATAAAGCCGCGGCCGATGTTTTTGACCGCCAGCAGGCCGAAGCGGATGTGGTCACCCACCACCATAAAGTCGGCGCCCGACTCGTTGACCGACGGGGGCAGCACGGGGATGCCCATCCGCTCGCACTCCCGGATATAGGTGACCACCTTGCCGCTGCCAAAGACGCTGGTCAGTAGGGCGGCCATATACTCCCGGGGATACAGACACTTGAGATAGGCGGTCTGGTACGCCACCAGCGCATAGGCGGCGGCGTGGGATTTGTTAAAGGCGTAGGAGGCAAAGGAGGCCATCTCGTCAAAGATGGCGTTGGCGGTGGCGGCGGGAACACCCCGGCGCACGCAGCCATCCACGACGGTGACACCGTCCTCGGTCAGGCCGTGTATAAAAATGGCCCGCTCCTTTTCCATCACGTCGTGCTTTTTCTTGGCCATGGCCCGGCGCACCACGTCCGCCCGGCCAAAGGAATAGCCCGCCAGCGCCTGCAATATCTGCATCACCTGCTCCTGATAGACGATGCAGCCGTAGGTGACCCGCAGGATGGGCTCCAGCAGGGGGTGGGCATACCGCACCCGCTGGGGGTGGCGGCTGTTGTCGATGTAGCGGGGGATGGAGTCCATGGGTCCCGGGCGGTAGAGGGAGATGACCGCGATCAGGTCCTCAAACCGGGTGGGCCGCAGCTGGGTCAGCACCCGCTTGAGGCCGCCGGACTCCATCTGGAATACGCCGTCCGACTGGCCGGCGGACAGCATTTTATACACCCGGGGCTCGTCCAGGGGCAGACCCGCCACGGCGAAGGCCGGGTGTGTTTTGCGTATCATTTTCTCCGCGTCGGCGATGACCGTCAGGTTGCGCAGACCGAGAAAGTCCATTTTGAGCACACCCAGCTCCTCCAGGTTGTGCATGGCGTACTGGGTGGCCACTGCCTCGTGGTTCATACACAGGGGCACGTATTCGCTGACCGGCTTGGGGGCGATCACCACGCCGGCGGCGTGGGTGGAGGCGTTGCGGGGCATGCCCTCCACCTTTTGGGCCATTTCGATGAGCTGGCCGATCTGGGGATCGCTGTCCTTGAGCTGGCGCAGCTTTTCGTTCTCCTTCAGGGCACGCTCCAGGGTCATATTCAGCGCCTGGGGGATCTGCTTGGCCACCTTGTCGGCGGTGGCGTAGGGCAGGCCCATGGCCCGGGCCACGTCCCGGACGGCGGCCCGGGCCGCCATGGTGCCGAAGGTGATGATCTGGGCCACCCGGTCGGCGCCGTATTTGCCAATGACGTAGTCGATGACTTGCTGGCGCTTTTCGGTGCAGAAGTCCACGTCGAAATCCGGCATACTCACCCGCTCGGGGTTGAGGAACCGCTCGAACAGCAGGTCGTACTGGAGCGGGTCGATGAGGGTGATGCCGGTGCAATAGGCGCACAGACTGCCGGCGCCGGAGCCACGGCCGGGTCCCACCGGGATGTCGTGGGTGCGGGCGTAGTTGACGTAGTCCGCCACGATGAGGTAATAGTCCGCATACCCCATCCGGTGGATGACCGATAGTTCGTATTCCAGCCGGTCGGTGACCGCTTTGTCGGGGGTTTCGCCGTACAGACGGCGCATACCCTGCCGGCACAGCTGCTCCAGATAGGCGTCGCTGTCCCCGCCGGGGGCATCAAAGGCGGGCAGCTTGATCTGTCCGAACTCCAGCTCCACCCCGCACCGGGCGGCGATGCGGGCGGTGTTCTCCAGCGCCTGGGGGTACTGGGGGAGCGCCGCCGCCATCTCGTCGGCGGATTTGAGATAAAACTCTTCGGTCTCAAAGGTCAGGGGGCTGGGCTCCTGCAGGGTGGTGCCGGTCTGAATGCAGCACAGCACCCGCTGCATGTTGGCGTCCTCTTTTTCGATGTAGTGGACGTCGTTGGTGGCCACCAGGGGCACGCCGGTCTCTGCAGACAGGCGGGCCAGGGCGGCGTTGAGCTCCTTTTGCTCCGCCAGCCCGTGGTCCTGCAGCTCCAGATAGAAATTCCCCGCCCCAAAGGTGGCGGCGTACCAGCGCACCAGCTCCTTGGCCTGTCCGTAGTCGGAGCGGGCCAGGGCGTGGGGGATCTCACCCGCCAGGCAGGCGGACAGGGCAATCAGTCCCTCGTGGTGCTGCTCCAGCAGCTTGTGGTCCACCCGGGGCTTGCTGTAAAAGCCGTCCACCCAGGCGACGGACACCAGCTTGAGCAGGTTTTGATAGCCCACCTTGTTCTCGCACAGCAGCACCAGGTGATGGTACTCGCTGTCCGGGCCGTGGACCTTGTCGGTCAGGCTGCGGGCCGCTACGTATACCTCGCAGCCCAGGATGGGGCGGACGCCCTGCTTTTTGCATTCTTTGTAAAAGTCAATGCACCCGTACATGGCGCCGTGGTCGGTGATGGCCAGGGCGGTCTGGCCCAGGGCCTTGGCCCGGGCCACCAGCGCCGGGATGCGGCAGGCGCCGTCCAGCAGGCTGTATTCGGTATGCACGTGTAGGTGTACGAAGTCCACGGTCGGCACCTCCTTCATAGTGTGGTAGGGTATCTCGCTCTACCCTTATGTAAAATCAGTCTTTCAGTTCCTCTGCGAATTTCAGGATCCGCTGCAGCCGGTGGTTGATACCGCTGCGGGACAGCGGCGGGTCCATGGCTGCCCCCAGGTCCCGCAGGGACATATCCGGGTTGTCCAGCCGCAGGCGGGCCACCGCCTGCAGCTCCTCCGGCAGGGCGGACAGGCCGCACACCTGCTCGATGCGGCGCAGGGCGTCCGTCTGGGCGCCGGCGGCCTGCACCGTTTTGTCGATGTTGGCACTCTCGCAGTTGATGCGGCGGTTGGTGTCGTTGCGGATGCTCTTGACCATCTTGACCCCCATCATCTCCAGGGCCGCCCGGGTGGCGCCCAGATAGGTCAGACAGTCCTCGATGCGCTCGCTCTCCTTGATGTACACGATGTAGGAGCCGTTACGGCTGACCATCTTGGCGGGAAAATCCACCTCCCGCAATAGGGTCATCAGGTCCCGGCTGAGATTGTAGTGGGGGACGCTGAACTCCAGATGATAGTCGTGCTCCGGGTCGGTGACCGCCCCGCAGGCAAGAAATGCGCCCCGCAGATAGGCCCGGGCGCAGCCGTCGCAGTCCAGATTGGCCCGGTTGAGCCGCAGGGACACCTCGCCGCGGCTGTGACCGAACCGGTCCAGCACCCGCAGCCGGTGCTCAGCATCCGTCACCGCACTCTGGTGCAGGGCGGTGCGGCGGCGCAGGCACTCCCGGGTGGGGCGGGGTACGTTGCAGATGCGGCTGACCAGACGGTCGTACACGTCCGCCACCGCCTCCTGCTCGGTCTGCAGGGATATCTCGTCAGCGGAAAAGGCGTGGCCGCACTCCAGCATGCCGTAGACCTGGGCGGTGCGGCAGCACAGCTTGTCCGGCAGGTCGGCGGCGATCTCTTTTTTCGTCTCGGATGAAAAGGACACGGGTCACGCCCTCCTTTCAGTAGTGTGTATGGGGATCATTCCTTGCCCATATCCCGGTGGTGCACCAGCACCCGCCGGCCGGTCAGCTGCCCGGCCAGTTTGTTGATGAGGGTGACCGAGCGGTGCTTGCCGCCGGTACAGCCGATGGCGATGGACAGCTGGGTGCGGCCCTCTTTTTCGTACAGGGGCAGCAGATGCTCCAGCAGGGCGGTGATGCGGGCCAACAGCTCCACCGCGTCGGGGTTGCCCATCACGTAGGCCTGCACCGGGGCGTCCATACCGGTCTGGGGGCGCAATTCGTCTATGTAAAAGGGGTTGGGCAGACAGCGGGCGTCCAGCATAATGTCCGCCTCCGCCGGATAGCCGTATTTGAAGCCGAAGGACATAAGATGCACCGTCATAGAGGCACCCAGCTTGTCCCGGAATACCTCTGCCAGCCGGCTGCGCAGCTGGGCGGTGCTCATATAGGTGGTGTCGATGCGGTAGTCCGCCGTATCGAACAGGGGCGCCAGCAGCAGGCGCTCCTGCTGCAGAGCCAGCTCGATGGGGCGGTCGTCCCCGGCCAGAGGGTGCTGGCGGCGGGTCTCCTTAAAGCGGCGGCGCAGTACCTCGTTGTTGCAATCGAGAAACAGCACCCGGCACACGTCGGCGGCGGCCTGCAGCCGGGGCAGCACCGCCTGCAGCTCCTCGAACAGGCATCCGCTGCGCACGTCGGTCACCAGGGCGATGCGCTCCAGGGGCTGGGCGCTCTGGCGGCACAGCTGCAGAAAGGGCGGCATCAGCGCCGGGGGCATATTGTCCACGCAGTAATAGCCCAGGTCCTCCAGGGCGTTGCTGGCCAGAGATTTTCCCGCACCGGACATACCGGTCACGATGATCAGTTCCATGGTGTTTCCTTTCCGGGGATTTACGCAAACTCACCCACAAACCGCACCTCCGGCTCCAGACGGACGCCGAACTGTGCGTATACCTTTTCCTGTACCTGCCGGCACAATTCCATAATGTCTGCAGCGGTGGCACCGCCGCGGTTGACCACAAAGCCGGCGTGCTTTTCGCTGACCTGGGCATCCCCCACGGAGAAGCCCTTGAGCCCCGCCTGCTCGATGAGCGCGCCGGCGAAATAGCCCTCGGGCCGCTTGAAAAAGCTGCCGGCGCTGGGGTACTCCAGCGGCTGCTTATCCCGCCGGCGGCCCATCAGGTCCTGCATGGTGGCGGCGATGGTGTCCTTGTCACCGGGGGCTAGCTGCAGGGTCACACCGGTGACCAGCAGCTCCTTTTCCATCAGGGCGGTGTGGCGGTAGCTCATAGCCAGCTGGGCGGCGGTGAGGGTGCAGGGGGTACCGTCGGCGGTCAGACAGTCCGCCGACACCACCACATCCCCCATACAGCCGCCATAGGCACCGCCGTTCATATACACAGCGCCGCCCACTGTGCCGGGAATGCCGTAGGCAAATTCCAGGCCGGTCAGGCCGTTGTCCCGGGCGAACTGGCACAGCCGCTTGAGCGGCATGCCGCCGGGGGCGTAGAGGCGATGGTCGGGGTATAGGATGGGGGCGGCGCCGTCGTTTGCCAGACGCAGCACGGCGCCCCGGATTCCCTTGTCTCCCACCAGCAGGTTGGAGCCGTTGCCGATGAACAGCCAGGGGATATTCTCCTGCTTGCAGCAGGCGATGACCGCTGTGGCGGCGTCCGCCGTGGGCAGGTCGATGAGCAGGTCCGCCGGACCGCCCACCCGAAATGTGGTGGCGGCCGCCATGGGGGCGTCGGCGGTGATGCGGCAGCCTTGTGCGGCGGCCACCTGCGTCAGGTTCGTCAGGTCCATGGTGTCACTCCCTTGTGTGTGGGTCAGAATTTCTCCCATTCGTTGTTGGCGTCGCCGGGCAGACCGGTCTCATCCATCATACCCAGCTTGTGCATCAGCTCCTGGGCGGCGTTGTAGCCCATCTTCTTCTGGCGGTTGGACATGGCCGCCACCTCGATGATGATGGCCAGGTTACGGCCGGGCTTGACCGGGATGGTGATGGTGGGTATCTCAATGCCCAGGATGTCCATGGTCTCGGTGTCCAGGCCCATCCGGTCGTAGTTTTTGCCGTGCTCCCACGGCTCCATCTGGATGGCCATATTGATCTTTTCGGTGTTTTTGACCGAGCCGATACCAAAGATGCGGCGCACGTTGACGATGCCGATGCCCCGCAGCTCGATAAAGTGGCGGATGTTGGCCGGGGAGGAGCCCACCAGCGTCTTGGCGGACACCCGGCGGATCTCCACGGCGTCGTCGGCGATGAGCCGGTGGCCGCGCTTGATGAGCTCGATGGCGGTCTCGCTCTTACCGATGCCGCTGTCGCCCAGCAGCAGAACGCCCTCGCCGTATACCTCCACCAGCACGCCGTGGCGGGTGATGCGGGGCGCCAGCTCCACGTTCAGAAAGGCGATGAGGGTGGCCATCAGGCTGGAGGTAGACTCTTTGCTGCGCAGCAGGGGCACGCCGTGGGTCTGGCAGGCGGCCAGCAGCTCCGGCATAATGTCCAGACCACGGGTGACGATGATGGCCGGCGGGTTGGTGCTCACCAACTCGTTGAGGTGGCTCTCCCGCAGGTCGTGGGGTAGATTCTCCAAAAAGCCGTGCTCATTTTTGCCCAATATCTGAATGCGGTCGCTATCAAAATAGTCCAGATAGCCGCTGAGCACCAGGCCCGGACGGTTGACGTCCGAGCTGCTCACCAGGCGCTCCTCCGGGGCGCAGGGGAGATGCACGCACTCCAGTGCGTGCTCCTTGATGATGGCGGACAGCGGTACAGTATACGTCTGTTTAGTCATGGCTATGACCTCCTATGCCTGTGCGGCATTCATAATTAATATTATTTTAGCATAGTTTAACGGAAAAGGGAAGATACAATTCTATATTTTCGCAACAAAAAAGCAGGTGCGCTGTGGGGCGCACCTGCTGCGTGGATTGGTTTACGTATAGCTGGTCTCTACCTTGATGACCGTGAACAGCTTGGGGTCACGGCTATGAACGAGCTCCTGGATCCGGGCGGAGAGCTGCTCCCGCCGGGGATAGTCGTGGGGCACCACCACGTCGAACAAGAGGTTGGTGTGGGTATCCCCCGCCACCACCCGGAAATCGTGGAGGGACAGCCGTCCGTCCATTTCAGAGAGCAGCCCGGTGACCATCTCCTTGAGCCGCAGGGTCTCCGGATTGTCCATATCCACCGGGTCCATATGGATGCAGCTGATGAGGTTGTATTTTTCCTGCAGCTCCATCTCGATGTTGTCGATGAGATCGTGGCTGACCCGGATGGACTGGGCCTCCGGCACCTCTGCGTGGAGGGACACCATCATCCGGCCGGGGCCGTAGTCGTGGACCATCATATCGTGGATGCCCACCACGCCCTCGTGAGCCAGGACGGTCCGGCGGATGTCCTCCACCAGCTCGGGGTCGGGTGCCTGCCCCAGCAGGGGGGACACCGTATCCCGGATGACCGAAAAGCCGGACCAGATGACAAACAGCGCCACCGCCATACCCACATAGCCGTCCAGGGACCAGCCGGTGTGCCAGCCCACCAGAGAGGACACCAGCACCACGCCGGTGCAGATGACGTCGTTGCGGCTGTCGGTGCCGGTGGCCAGCAGGGTGTCGGAATGGATCAGCCGGCCGATGCGGCGGTTGAACACCGCCATCCACAGCTTGACCCCGATGGAGGCGGTCAGGATGACGGCGGACACGATGCTGAAGGTGGCCTCGGCGGGGTGCAGGATCTTATCCAGGGCGGAGGCGGCCAGCTCAAAGCCGGCCAGGATGATCAGCACCGCCACACCCATGGTGGACAGATACTCCATCCGGCCGTGGCCAAAGGGATGATCCTCGTCCGCCGGCATACCCGCCAGCTTAAAGCCCACCAGGGTCACGATGGAGGAGCCGGCGTCCGAGAGATTGTTAAAGGCATCGGCGATCATGGCCAGACTGCCGGCAAGAAAGCCCGCCAGCAGCTTGCCGCCGCACAGCAGGATATTGCACACGATGCCGGTGACACCGGCCATCCGGCCATAGGCCAGCCGGGTGCGGGGGTCTTTGGGGTCGTCGGCGTTCGGCACGAACAGCCGGCAGAGTGCCTTGGTCAGCACAAACCATCACAGCTTTCTGTTATAAATTGCGTGGAGATATTCCGCCACGCCGTCCTCGGTGTTGGGGCCGATGATGCGGTCTGCCACCGCCTTGGCCTCCGGGGAGCCGTTGGCCACGCACAGGGCCAGGTCCGCCTCCCGGAACAGGGGGATATCGTTGCGGTTGTCGCCAAAGGCCACCAGACGGTCGGCGCCCACCCGCTGGCACAGACGGCGCACCGCCTGGCCCTTGTCGGCGTCCTCCCGGCAGATCTCCAGGAACCAGTTGTCCTCGTGATAGGTGTCGGCGTACAGGATCACCCGGATGCCGGGGACCCGCTCCAGGTCGGCGGCCACCTGCTCCTGTTGGGCGTGGGTGCCCTGGCAACTGAAGAAGATAGCCGGGGTGTTGCGCAGATGGGACACCCGGTGGTAAAAGCGGTCAAACCGCCGGCCGTCCCGGTCGGTGCGGTGGACAAAGGCCTCCTCCTCCGGGGTCAGGTCGGTGTAGTAGATGTGTACCTCGTTGCCCCGACGGCGGTAGAGCTGGGGGTTGCGCTTGTGCTTGCCAAACACCTGCAGCACCGCCGACACCGTGCCGGCGGACATATCGCAGCTGTGCAGGATGCGCCGCTGGGATACGTCGTACAGCAGCACGCCCCCCAGCGCCACGATCGGGATACGGAACCGGATGCGGTCCAGATTGACCAGCTGGGTGCCGATGGTGCCCCGGGCGGTGGCGGCGGACACCATCATACCCCGGTTGATGAGGCGGTTGACGGTCTCCACCGTGTGGTCGGACAGGGTCTGATCGTTCTGCAGCAGGGTGCCGTCCAGGTCGGTGACGTACAGGGTGCGGCGTCCCCGCTCGATGGCGCGGAACACAAACTGGAAATAGGCGGTGCCATAGTGGTGGAAGGACCGGTCCTCCAGCATGGAGATCAGCTCCTCCGGTGTGACCCAACGGGCCTGGGCCACCTCCTCCTGCTGCAGGCGCAGAGAGGACACGTCGATGTCCCGGTACAGGATCCACAGATCGGTGAAGGAATTGCGCCGGCGCATACGGCCGCCGTAGACCAGCTCCCCCGGCGTGGTGCGGATGCTCAGTTCCTCAAACAGCTCCCGGCGTGCGGCACTTTCGCTGTCCTCGCCGGCCTGGGCGCTGCCGCTGTTGGCGGCCCACACCCCCGGCATCAGCCGCAGGTTCGGGTTGCGCTGCTGGATGAGCAGGCGCCCCTTGGAGTCTACGATCCAGATGTGCTCCACCAGATGGTACATACCGGCCCGCAGCGGCTCGCCCCGGACGATGGTTCGCCCGGTGGGGTGACCGTCTGCGTCCAGCAGATCCCATTTTTCCATAAGGCACACCTCCTTTCATAGTATGAGATGCATTACCTTTCTATTCTACTCCACTTTGCGGCAAATGTCCAGTATTTGCTGAAAAAAAGCCCACGGAATCCGGAAGATCCCGTGGGCACAGGCTTACAGTTCTACCGGCACCACCTGCCGGTGGGTGAGGGTGTCGGGGGTGACGGAGCAGTCCACCGCCCACATCTCCACCCCCGCCGCGGCGGCCTGGCGCAGGGTGTCGCCAAAGGCCGGGTGGGTGGTATCGTTGGGGCGGATGGCGGTGATCCCCTCCATCTGGACGATGAACAGCACCGCCGCCCGATAGCCCGCCTCCACCGCGTGGATGAGGTGGCGCAGGTGCTTGACCCCCCGCTCGGTGGGGGCGTCGGGGAAATAGCCTACGTTGTCCTGCTCCAGGGTGCAGCCCTTGACCTCGATGAGCCATTGCTCGCCGTCGAGCTCCATCCAAAAATCCAGGCGGGAATCTCCATAGCGCACCTCCCGGCGCAGCTGAGCGCCGGGAAACCGCCGGCGCAGATATTCCTCCGCCACGGCGTTGGGGGCCTGGCTGTCCATATTGATGAGGCGGTCGCCCTTGTACACGGCGATCAGGTCGTAGGCGGTCTTGCGGCCCGGGTCGGCGGCTGCCTGCAGGATGACGGTGCACCCGGGCACCAGCAGTTCTTTGCACCGGCCGGTGTTTTTCACGTGGCAGACGGTGTCGGTGCCGTCCACCTCCGCTATGGCGATGAAGCGGTTGGGCCGCGACCGGAAAATGCCGGTGCGGCAGCGGGCGTAGGTCATAGGCTCGCCCTCCTTTCTTTCGATACAGTATACCACACAATCGGTCCCAGCACAAGGGGAGAGGAAGAGACAGGATGCTGCTACAATTTCGCGCAAAAATATACACATTTGCATTGAATTTTTACACAAAAAATGGTAAAAGACCTTGCTTATTTGTCAGCAAGATGCTATAATCGCAAGCAGAGGAGTGTGTCCTCTTGTGCGATGTGCACAGAGGCGCATCCGTGTGGGCTGCTGCGGCCGCTGGAGCGGTGGGGTGGCACAGGCGATCCGAAGTTTATAAGGAGGCAGATCTTATGCATTATCAAAGCTTTAACGAACGCATGATCAAAAAGCTGCAAAATCTGATTTGGCAGTACGAGCGCTACATTTACGTGCCGGTACAGACCTTTACCGAGGTGCTGGGCTATGAGACCCTGGAGCACCTGCGGCAGGCACCGGACGTGGAATACACCCCCATCAAGGACGGCTACGTCTGGGGCGGCGAATACGGAAACCTGTGGGTCAAGTGGGATTTCACCGTCCCCCCCGAGGCGGCCGGTAAAGAGCTGTACGTCCTGCAGGGCTGCGAGCTGCGGGAGGGCCTTTTGTTCATCAATGGCAAGCCCTCCGGCATGTACGGTACCATCGTGAGAGACTATGAGGGTCTGCAGCACAACGTCCGCCTGACCCCCGGTGCCGCAGAGGGCACCGTCTTCCATCTGGATCTGGAGTGCTATGCCTGGCACGACGAGCGGGAGGTGCACCCCTATTCCCGCGAGCACGCCATGCCGGACGAGCATTATCGCCACACCTTCCACAACGTGCGGGTATGCACCCTCAACCGGGAGGTCAAGGACTTTGTGCGGGATCTGCGCATTGCCCTGTCTCTGTCCCACGTGCATCAGAACCCCTTCCTGCAGGCCAAGGCGGTCGACGTGCTGGAGCGGGTGTTCAGCGAGGCGGTGCTGGTCCCCGCCACCGCCGATTTTGACGCGGTGATGGCAGGCGTGCGCCGCTGCAACGCCATCATGGAGGAGATGTACACCGGCAACACCTGCGGCGACGCCTACGGCAAGGTGGGTATCATCGGTCACTCCCATATGGATACCGCCTGGCTGTGGCCCATTGCCGAGACCATCCGTAAGTGCGCCCGTACCTTTGCCAACGCCCTGGCGCTGATGGATCAGTATGCGGATTATAAGTTCATCCAGTCCTCTGTGCTGCACACCTATTGGATGGAGGATAAGTATCCCGCCATCTTCGAGGATATCAAAAAGCGGGTGGCCGACGGCCGCTTTGAGATCAATGGCGGCGCCTGGGTAGAGTGCGACTGCAACATCACCGGCGGCGAGTTTATGGTGCGCCAGTTCCTGAAGGGACAGAAGTATCTGGAGGAGAAGTTCGGCATCCGCAACGACTCCTTCTGGCTGCCGGACACCTTTGGCTACAACGCCGCCATCCCCCAGATCATGCGGGGCTGCGGGCTGAAGTACTTCTACACCACCAAGCTCAGTTGGAACGAGCACAACAGGTTCCCCTTCGAGACCTTCCGCTGGGTGGGTATCGACGGCAGCGAGGTCATCACCCACTTCAACACCACCCACTTTGATCCTATTCCCAACGTGCTGGTGGACCAGGTGAACGGTCTGCAGGATAAGCAGGCGGATAACAGCCGTCTGTCCGCCTTTGGCTATGGAGACGGCGGCGGCGGTCCCACCGACGTGATGGTGGAGGATGCCGCCCGCGTGATGCAGATCAACGGTCTGCCCCAGATCGAGTACAAGACCATCAGCGAGTTCGGTCAGGAGCTGGAGCAAAACGTAGACAAGATGGCAGTCTATAATGGTGAGCTGTACCTGGAGCTGCACCGCGGCACCCTGACCCAGCGCCACCAGACCAAGCGCAACAACCGCAAGTGTGAGATCGCCCTGCGCAATATGGAGCTGATGGCGGTGATGACCGACGCCGGCCACGATGCCCAGCAGTACGACCGGTGGGTCAAGGTGCTGCTGGAGAACCAGTTCCATGACATTCTGCCCGGCACCAGCCTGCAGTGCGTCCACGATCTGTCCGAAAAGACCATCGGCGAATTGATCGTCACCGTGGACGGCGAGACCCAGCGCCTGGCGGCCACCGCCACCGCCGCCGGTGACGCCGTCACCTTTGTCAACCCTCTGTCCTTTGCCCGTGCGGACGTGCTGTATATGGACGACGAGGGCAAGTACGTGGCAGATGCCAAGAACCAGCCGGTGGAGGACGTGTTCGGCCGCAAAAAGATCGCCGTGTCCGGCGTGGCGCTGGACGCCTTTGAGGCCAAGAGCGTGGCTTTGACCGATGCCTGCCCGGCGGCTGCCTCTCCCTTTGTTTGTGACGGCAACAAGCTGGAGACCCCCTATGCCAGCGTGGAGTTTGACGACAACGGCTACATCGCCTCCTTCATCGACAAGGCCTCCGGCCGTCAGCTGCGCCGGGAGGGCGCGCTGCCCCTGGGCACCCTGCTGATGGGCGAGGATATCCCCGAGTATTGGGATAACTGGGACGTGGAGTACGACCAGAAATTTAAGATGATCCCCCAGACCAAGCTCATTGAGCGCCGGGTTGTGTCCGATGGCGCTGTCGAGCTGCGCATCCGGTCTGCCTATGCTCTGGCCTACAACTCCCGCATCGATATCGACACCGTTTTCTATGCGGATATGCCCCGTGTGGACTTCCAGGCCAAGGTGGACTGGAAGGATAAGCACCATCTGCTGAAGGTCAGCTTTGACGTGGACGTGCTGACCACCACCGCCAAGCACGAGATCCAGTTCGGTCACATGGACCGGGCCACCACCGAGAACGACAAGGTGGAGACCGCCCGCTTTGAGGTGTGCAACCACAAGTGGACCGACGTGTCCGAGAGCCGCTTTGGCGTGGCGCTGCTCAACGACTGCAAGTACGGCATCTCTGTCCGTGGCTCGGATATGCAGTTGTCCCTGCATCGCGGCGGCGCTCACCCGGATCCTGCCGGTGACTTCGGCGTTCACGAGATGACCTACAGCCTGCTGCCCCACACCGGCGCTTTCGACGCGGTCAACGTGGTGCGTCCCGCCTATGAGCTGAATATGCCGGTCATCGCTGCCCCGGGCACCCTCTCCAAGACGCTGGCTGCTCCGGTGCTGGTGGCTGCCGACAACGTCATCGTCGAGGCGGTCAAGCCCGCCGAGGACATCGAAGGCGCCTACGTGGTGCGCCTGTACGAGTGCGAGCGCAACCGCACCGTCACCACCCTCACCTTCCCCGCCGACGTAAAGAGGGTCTGCGAGGCCAATATGCTGGAGGAGGCTGTGGCGGACGTGGCGCTGACCGACGGCGCCGCTACCGTTACCTTCAAGCCCTTTGAGATCAAGACCTTCCTCTGCTACCGTTAATCTGTTTTCTGCCGCCCGTGTGGTTTCACGCGGGCGGCTTTTTTACGTGGTGAGAGAGATGGTGCCTCGCGTCGATAACACAAAATTGCACAAATGCGAACAAAAATCTGCAGATTTACGCAAAAAATAGGATTGCCAAACTCGCAAAAATAGTGTAAAATGTAGTTTGTCAAGGTGTAGTTTTGTCTATTTTGCCGAATGGACGTGGACGGATGCGATCTTTCGCTTTTCCGCTTTATGTCCGACACCGAATAAACAACAGGAGGAATGGATAATGAAACATTGGCACAGCAAAAGATGGCTTTCGATCCTGCTGGCAGTTCTCATCTGCGTGAGCAGTCTGATGGCCACCATGTCCTGGGTCTCGGCAGCGCAAGTTGACGGGGCTTTCGGTACGTCCGATTTTAAGGAAGGAACCCTGGCCGACAAGATCATTAAGGAGGACGGCTTCATCAACGGTATTTCCTACCAGTACATTGACTGGGGCCGCACCTTCTCCGACAACCAGCTGTACGGCTTTGATACCAACACCTTCAGCGACGGCAACGGCGCCGAGCAGGTGTACGCCGACTTTATCAACATCAAGCAGCTGGGCTACAACGCCGTGCAGATCATGGCCGGCGGCGGCAAGATGGAGGGCGTGCTGTTCGGCGAGCACGGCGAGATCCTCGGTCTGTCCGACCAGTATAAGGAGAACTTCCGCAAGTATCTGGAGATCATTGATGCTACCGATACCAATATTGCGGTCATTCTGCAGTTCCACACCACCATCATCTACTCCGACCTGGGTAAGGACGCGTGGGACAAGGCCACCCAGTATTACGGCAACGCCGAGGTGCGCAAGCAGTATATGGATCTGGTGATGAGTCCCATTCTGGACATCCTCAAGGACTTTGAGCACCGCATCATCTTCCTGACCCTGGGCGACGAGCTGGAAAATGAGATTAACGACCACTCGGTGGATTGGAACTATGCCAGCGACCGTGCTAACTATGGCGTCTCCTTTGAGAATATGTATCAGTTCTATTCCGACCTGAACGACCTGTGCAAGGAAAAGATGCCGGCCATCCCCCGCACCATCGCGGCCAACGCAAGCTTTTTGCATCGCTACAGCGATCTGGACCTCGATGCTATCGGACGCAACCGCTATGGCAAAGATGGCAACGATATGGAGCCCATCTCCTTTGAGCAGTACAAGACCGGTCTGCCCATGTACTTCCCTGAGTGGGGTCTCAACTGTTGGACCTTTGGTATGACCACTCAGTTCTATGAGTCTGAGAACCTGGTGATGTTGGACAAGATCAAGGACGAGGGCTATTTCGGCGCCTTCTTCTGGATCTTTGATAAGCGTTCCAAATCGGATAAAGAGCTCACCATGTACAACACCTATTATGAGCATCCCTCCGACTTCAGTTCTCTGGCCACCGCTTTTGCGTACGAGGAGATGGACGATCAGTACGCGTTTGACGGCACGGGCGAGACCTTTGATACCCCCAGAATGTTTGCCTATAATGGCGACGGTGTGGTCACCTGGCTGCACTCCCGTCAGGGCAAGACCTTTACCCTGGAGCGCTCTGTGGACGGCGGCAAGACCTGGACGGCGCTGGTGACCGATGCGAAAAACAGCGAGCACGTCTGGCACCGCAACAAAGACATTGGCTATTACGTAGATAAAAATGCCGCTGAGGACGAGGAGATCCTGTACCGCGTTACCGCCAAGCAGACCTCCGGCGCTACCCGCATCTCCGAGCCCTCTGTCCAGGTGCCTCCGATGGATAATACCGCGGAGGGTGACGACGACAAGCCCCAGGGCGTGGACGAGGATCCCATTGTGACGGATCCCGCCAAGAACCTCATTAAGAACGGCGATTTCGAGAACGGTATGACCGGTTGGAGCTCCCGTTCTGCCGGCACCAACGAGCCGGTGAATGTGGGTCACGGTAGCGACAAGGCCATGGCCATCATGGACGGCCCCAACCGCTGGGGCGGTATCCAGCAGAACTTCGCCATCGAGCCCGGCAAGAAGTACAGCCTCAGCTTTAGCTTCAAGGACATCAACAATCTGGGCGATTCTGACGTATCCGTTGTCTTCTCCAACGACGGTGTGAACTACAATGTCAATGAAGACGGCGTGGGCTGGGTTTTCGGCAGCGACGATAATGCCTGGCATACTATGTCGGTGACATTCACATCCGGCAGCTACACCTACGCTCGCATCCGCTTTACTCCCAGTGCGGGCACGGGTGTGGTCAAGTACTTGGACAACGTGCACGTAGAGTGCATCGGTGTGGACGACAACCTGATCCAGAACGGCTATTTCTCCAACGGCACCGACGGCTGGACCGTCTGGAAAAATGGGGGCGCAGTCTGTGAGGTGGACACCACCGCCGGCCCCGATGACAGCGCAGCGGCTAAGTTGTACGGCGTCAACAGTTATACCGCCGAGCTGTCCACCGCCATTTTGCAGGTGGAGCCGAACCGCGACTACGTGCTGAAGTTTGATATGAACAGCGCCCCCAACGGCAGTGTGCTGGGCGTCTTTATTAAGGGTGGTACCGCCACCTCGGCCGGCACCAACATCAAGGAGTTCTGGCCCGGTACCGCACCCAACAACTGGGAGTCCAAGACGGTACGCTTTAACTCCGGCGACTACAGCTACATCCGCGTTGCCTTCGCCAATGCAGTGGAGGGCACCACCTATCTGATCGATAATGTGACCCTGTACAAGGAGAGCGACAAGCCGGTGCGCTACCAGATCACCAGCTATATTCCCAAGGAGCTGGTAGCCATGGATGGCAAGAATATGCTGACCGCCCCCGGCTTTGAGGTGGGCGGCGACGCCTGGGATGTGAATACCTTTGTGGATGGCACCACCGTTAAGGTGGTCACCGATGCCGCAGGCGCCCACTCCGGCGAGAAGTATCTGCGCTTTGAGGGCAAGGGCCTGACCGAGACCCATCAGGCGGTATTCTACGTGGACGTAGAGGCCAACACCAGCTATACCTTCTCCGCCTGGCTGCGCAGTGCCGGTCTGTCCAACACCAACAACGGCGACGTATTCATCGGTGTGTTCGATCCCGAGACCGGCAACTATCTGGTGGGCGAGCCCCTCAGCTACGACGCCGGCTACCAGATCGATTTCAGCGCCACCCGCGCCATCAAGCCCACCGCCTTTGACGGTGCCTGGCACCTGCGCGGCGAGGTGTTCGATACCGGCGATATGACCCGCATCGGCATCATGATCTCCGGCACCAACGCCCAGATGGACGTGGACGACCTGACCCTGTGCAAGACGGCGGATGCCAAGGCCTATACCCATCCCGCCAACACCGGCGCTATGGACACCAAGCTGTTCTTCGGTGACGCCGGCTGCAAGGTGGAGGACAACCTGCTGCCCAACTACAACTTTGAGAGCGACGACCTGTCTTTCTGGGAGTCGGGTCACGGCTACGACAACTACGTCACCGTGGCGCAGGATCCCAAGGGCCTGTTCGGCACCTCTCTCAAGTATTACGGCGATAACCCTCTGGGCCGCTATTTCACCAAGTGGGTGGAGGTGGAGCCCAATACCGACTACGTCCTGTCCTACAACATCCAGGTTACTGAGGATGGCGACGGCTATATCGGTCTGATGGACAGCAAATCCCTGGATCCCAACGTATTCTATGCCCAGGACTTCGACAAGCAGTTCATCGAGGATCTGGACTTTGACGGCATCGGCTGGGTCACCCTGCGCTGTGCCTTCAACAGCGGTAATTTCAGCCGTGTGGCTCTGGTGATCTACGACGATGGCGGCGAGGCCTATATCGACAACCTGCGCCTGTTCAAGGAGTCGGACGCTGCGCCGATCGTCAACGACAACCGTCCCTTTGACGAGCCTGTGGTCAACGACGGCTGGGTTAACGAGGATGGCCAGTGGGCCTATTATCAGAATGGCGCCAAGGTCACCAACAAGTGGATGAAGGACAGCGTCGGCTGGTGCTATCTGGGTGCCGATGGCTACTGCGTCACCAACAAGTGGGTGGCGGACAGTGTTGGCTGGTGCTACTTGGATGGCAATGGCCGTATGGTCACCAATAAGTGGGTGATGGATTCTGTCGGCTGGTGCTACCTGGGCGCGGACGGCTACTGCGTCACCAACAAGTGGGTGGCCGACTCCAAGGGTTGGTGCTACCTGGACGGCAGCGGCCGTATGGTGACCAACAAGTGGGTCAAGGACTCTGTGGGCTGGTGCTATCTGGGCGCCGACGGCTACTGCGTCACCAACAAGTGGGTGGCGGACAGCAAGGGCTGGTGCTACCTGGACGGCAACGGCCGCATGGTCACCAACAAGTGGGTCGCCGACTCCAAGGGCTGGTGCTACATCGGCAAGGATGGCTACTGCCTGACCAATACCTGGGTGCAGGATTCCAAGGGCTGGTGCTATCTGGATGCCAATGGCCGTATGGTCTACAACACCTGGGTCGGCGGCGACTACGTCGGCGCTGACGGCTATTGGGTAAAATAAGACACAAGCCAGGCAAGTGCTACAACTTTAACAAGGACGGCGTGTGCACCAACTACTAAGCCAATCGAATGAAGAACGCCGCGGTTTCCGCTTGAAGCCGCGGCGTTTTTGCCAGAAATCGAAAAAACACTTGTCAAGCGCTGTGAAATACGATAGAATGGATGATATGTCAAGCGCCTAATTTGGTTGTTTTATCCAATGCACCTATTCGCAGTCTTGATTATAGGAGGAATGAATATGATACTGAAAAGCGGTAAACGGTGGCTCTCTCTGCTGCTGGCGGTGACCGTGTGCCTGACGGCGCTGGTCGCTACCGCCGGCTGGGTCTCTGCAGAAGGAATTATGGTGGGCAGAGATTCCTATGGCTTTAAGGAGAACACGCTGCTGTCCAAGGTGTTGAAAGAAGACGGCTTCCTCAACGGCATCGACTATATGTGGATCGAGGATGGCCACACCTTTTCGGACAACTACATTTTTGGCTACGATACCAACACCTTCAGCGACGGCAACGGCGCCGAACAGGTGTACAGCGATATGATCAACATCAAGGCGCTGGGCTACAACGCCGTGCATATCATGGCCCAGGGCGGCATGATGGAGGGTGTCATCTACGGCGAGCACGGCGAGATTCTGGGCCTTTCCGATGAGTACAAGCAGAACTTCCGCAAGTATTTGCAGATCATCGATGAGACCGAGACCAATATTGCCGTGTTCCTGCAGTTCCACACCACCCAGATCTATGAAAAGTTGGGTAAGGATGCGTGGGACTACGCCACTCAGTTCTATGCCAGCGAAGAGGTCTGCCAGCAGTATATGGATCTGGTGATGACCCCCATCCTGGATATGCTCAAGGAGGTGGAGCACCGCATTCTGTTCCTGTCGCTGGGCGACGAGCTGGAGAATGAGATCAACGACAACGATCTCGGCTGGAATACCGACAACACCCGTGTGGTGTACGGTGTCTCCTTTGACGATATGTACCGGTTCTATTCCGAACTCAACGATCTGTGTAAGGAAAAGATGCCGGATATCCCCCGCACCATCGGCGCCAACGCCAGCTATCTGCACAAGTACGGCGACCTGGATCTGCAAGCCATAGGCCGCAATCGCTATACCTCCTTCGGTACGGACATGGAACCCATCAATTTTTGGGAATACAAGGGTGGTCTGCCTATGTATTTCCCGGAATGGGGTATTGGCTGCTGGTATACCGACATGACCTGGCAGGAGTTCCAGGACCGCAATATGGTGATGCTGGACCGGATCCGGGAATGGGGCTATTTCGGCGCCTTCTTCTGGCGGTACGAGCATACCCAAAAGGACGATTCGGAGCTGACGATGTACAATTCGCTGTGGGAATTCCCCTCGGATTACAATACGTTGGCGACCCGCTTTGCCTATGAGGCCCGCAAGGATCTGCACGAATATCAGGGGACTGACGGTTCCTTTGATCCGCCCACAATGTTTGCCTATGGCGGCGACGGCCTGGTGACCTGGCTGCACGCCAAGAATGGACAGACCTTTGATCTGGAGCGGTCGCTGGATGGCGGCAAAACCTGGACGAAGCTGCTGACCGGCAAGAAAAATGGCGAATACGTGTCCCGCCGCAACGCCAATATCGGCTATTATCAGGACGACGAGGTGGAAGAGGATCAGGCGGTGCTATACCGCGTGATCGCCTATAACGAGGCGGGGGAGAGCCGCGTATCCGACGTGTCCGTTCAGGTGCCGCCTATGGACAATACCGTTGAGGGCGGCGGCGCTCCTGCCGGTGTGGACGATGCTCCGCTGGCGGAGGATCCCTCCAAAAACATCCTGAAGAACGGCGATTTTGAGAACGGTATGAATGACTGGACCGTTCGTGCGTATGGTACTTGTGCATGGGTAGAGGGCGGCCACGAGAGCGAGCATGCCATGAAGATCATGGATGCTACGAACCGTTGGGGCGGCTTCCAGCAGTATTTCCGGGTGGAGCCCGGCAAGACCTACCGCATCTCCTTCAGCTATAAGGATCTGAACCAAAAGGGTGATTCTGCCGCCTACATTCGACTCTCCCATACGGATGGCAATTACACAGAGGATGCCGTATCTATTTGGTTCTCCAGTGAGGATACGGCGTGGCATACTAAGGAGGCCGTTTTTACCTCCGAGGGCTATTCCTATGCCCGCCTGGCCTTCCAGCCGGACACCGGTAAGGGCTCGGAGAAGCTGATCGACAACGTGCACATCGAGGAGGTCGGCAACGATGAAAACCTGATCCGCAACGCTTATTTCAACAGCGGTCTGGACTGGTGGACCGTGTGGACGTCCTCGGACGGCGTCTGCGAGATCGATCCTACCGGCGATCTCAACGGCGCTGCGGCGGTTAAGCTGGCCAGCGCCTCCGGTGCCAACGGCTATTCGGCAGAGCTGTCCACCGCCATCCTGAAGGTGGATCCCAACTGCGACTACGTGCTGAATCTCGATTTGAAGTGTGCCGTCAACGGGCAGATCATCGGCATATACGTCAAGACCGGTAACGAGACCAGCTGCGCCACCGATTTCAAGGATTTCTGGCCCGGCACCACCGCCGGTATGTGGGAGAATAAGACCTTCCGCTTTAATAGCGACGACAACGAGTATATACGGCTGTGCTTTTCCAATCCGTATCCCTCCGAGGTCTATTATCTCGACAACATCACCCTCTACAAAGAGACCGAAAAGCCGGTGCGCAACCAGATCACCAGTTATATGGTCACCGAGCTGGTCGTGAGAGATCAGGCGAACAACCTGATCACCGACGCCGGCTTTGAGGTGGGTAACGGCAACTGGAACGTGAGCTCCTTTGCTGACGGCACCACCCTGAAGGTGGTCGCCGATGCCGAGGGCGCCCGCTACGGAGACTCCTTCCTCCGCTATGAGGGCAAGGGACTGACTGAGACCCATCAGGCGATCTTCTACGTGGACGTGGAGTCCAACACCAGCTACAATTTCGGCGCCTGGATCAAGGGTCCCAACCTCTCTCCTGACAACAACGGCGACATTTTCATCGGCATTGTGGACCCGGAGACCAACTACTATCTGGTGGGTGATCCGCTGGAGTACGGTGCCGGTGCCCAACTGGATTTCAGCGTCACCCGCTGCATCAAGCCCTCCTCCTTTGACGGCGACTGGCATCTGCGAGGCATCACTTTCAACACCCTGGATATGACCCGGGTGGGCATTATGATCTCCGGCACCAACGCTCAGATGGATATCGACGATATCATGCTGTGCCGGGTGGAGCACGCGGGCAATTACGTCAACCCCTTGAATAAGACCGATGTGGAAACTAAGATCTATTCCGGCGAAAAGGGCTGCGCTGTGCAGCACAATCTGCTGGAGAATTATAACCTGGAGAGTGAGGATCTCTCCTTCTGGGATAAGACCCACGGCTATGGCAACTACGTGACCGTGGATAAGGACCCCGCAGGCGTTTACGGTACCTCTCTGCACTATGTGGGGGATGATCCGAGAGGATTGTACTTCACCAAATGGGTGCACGTAGAGCCCAATACGGACTATGTATTCTCCTACGATGTACAGG
Organism: Clostridia bacterium; assembly: GCA_017397125.1. Lineage (GTDB taxonomy): Bacteria > Bacillota > Clostridia > Oscillospirales > Acutalibacteraceae > UBA5905. The sequence continues at coordinate 24,055 of JAFQKB010000011.1, forward strand.
TGGTGGAGAGCGGTAATGGCTACGTCGGCCTGATGGACGATAAGACGAGTCTTCCCTCCGAGTTTTTTGCCCTGGACTTTGATAAGGAGTTCGCAGAACTACTGGACGAAGATGGCGATGGCTGGATCACACTGGTCAGCGCTTTCAACAGCGGCCCCTTTGACCGCGTGGCGCTGATCGTCTATGATGGCGGCGGCGAGGCTTATATCGACAATCTGCGCCTGTTCAAGGAAGAGAATGCCACCGAGGCAGTTAACGACAACCGTCCCTTTGACGAGCCTGTGGTCAACGACGGCTGGGTCAACGAGGGCGGCAAGTGGGCCTATTATCAGAATGGCGCCAAGGTCACCAACAAGTGGATGAAGGACAGTGTCGGCTGGTGCTATCTGGGTGCCGATGGCTACTGCGTTACCAACAAGTGGGTGGCGGACAGTGTTGGCTGGTGTTACTTGGATGGCAATGGCCGTATGGTCACCAATAAGTGGGTGATGGATTCTGTCGGCTGGTGCTACCTGGGCGCGGACGGCTACTGCGTCACCAACAAGTGGGTGGCTGACTCCAAGGGCTGGTGCTATCTGGATGCTAGCGGCCGTATGGTCACCAATAAGTGGGTGAAGGACAGCGTGGGCTGGTGCTATCTGGGCACCGACGGCTACTGCGTCACCAACAAGTGGGTGGCCGATTCCAAGGGTTGGTGTTACCTCGACAGCAACGGCCGTATGGTGACCAACAAGTGGGTGAAGGACTCCAAGGGCTGGTGCTACATCGGCAAAGATGGCTACTGCCTGACCAATACCTGGGTGCAGGACTCCAAGGGCTGGTGCTATCTGGATGCCAATGGCCGTATGGTCTACAACACCTGGGTCGGCGGCGACTA
>JAFQKB010000012.1 GCA_017397125.1 Clostridia bacterium
AGCACCACCACCAGCACCACCGTTATGTGGGTGAGCAGCACCGACATAGGGGACGTATCCGATCCCACCGGCACCGGTACGGATATCGGAGGCAGCACCACCGACATAGGGGATGTGTCCGACCCCACCGGCACCGGTACGGGTACCGGAGGCAGCACCACCGACATAGGGGATGTGTCCGACCCCACCGGCACCGGCACGGGCACCGGCACAGGGGACAGCACCACCGGCACGGGGGATGACCCCACCAGCACCGATGCTGACCCCGGCACCACCACCGGCACCGACACGGACACCCCCCAGGATACCACCACTACATCCGAGCCCTCCCTGAATGACAATACCACCACCCAGTCGGAGGAGCCCGTGACCTGATTACAAAAGCGTGGAGAGGATAAACGGTATGAGTAGCACACAAAAAAAGAGCCCTTACCTGTTCTTTAAGCGATTGTTCGATATTGTGCTCAGCGCCATGGCACTGCTGGTCATCTGGCCGGTGCTGCTGGTGGTGGGGCTTTTGGTCCGCCGGGACGGCGGCCCTGCCTTTTACGCCCAGACCCGGGTGGGTCGCGGCGGCCATCCCTTTGCGGTGTATAAGTTCCGCAGCATGAAGATGAACGCCGAGCGGCTGGAGGATTTTCTCACCCCGGAGGAGCTGGCGGAGTACAAAAAAGAGTACAAGCTGCTTCACGATCCCCGCATCACTCCCATCGGCAATTTTCTGCGTAAGAGCAGCATCGACGAGCTGCCCCAGTTGTTTAATATCCTGCGGGGCGATATGAGCCTGGTGGGTCCCCGGCCCCTGCTGGAGTCGGAGCTGCGGGGCAACTATACCCCGGAGGAGCAGGCGCGCCTGCTGTCGGTGCGGCCCGGCCTGACCGGCTATTGGCAGGCGGTCTCCCGCAACGAGTCCTCCTATATCACCGGCGAGCGCCAGCAGCAGGAGCTGTATTATATCGACCGCGTCAGCCTGGGTATGGACGTCAAGATCCTGCTGATGACCGTCAAGCGGGTATTTTCCGGAAAGGGAGCGGTGTAATATGAAGCACTACGATTATCTGATCGTGGGCGCCGGCCTGTTCGGTGCCGTGTTTGCCCGGGAGGCTATGAACCGGGGCAAGACCTGCCTGGTGGTGGACAAGTGTGACCACATCGCCGGCAATATTTATACCCAGGAGGTGGAGGGCATCCAGGTCCACGTATACGGTGCCCATATTTTCCACACCTCCAACAAGGCGGTGTGGGACTACGTACAGCAGTACGCGGAGTTCAACCACTACATCAACACCCCCATCGCCAACTACAAGGGCGAACTGTACAATATGCCCTTCAACATGCACACCTTCTACCAGATGTGGGGGGTGACCACCCCCGAGGCGGCCCGGGCCAAGATCGAGGAGCAGCGCGCCGAGATCACCGGCGAGCCTAAGAATCTGGAGGAGCAGGCCATCTCGCTGGTGGGCCGCGACATCTACGAGAAGCTGGTCAAGGGCTACACCGAAAAGCAGTGGGGCCGCTCCTGCACCGAGCTGCCGGCTTTTATCATCAAGCGGCTGCCGGTGCGCTACACCTTTGACAACAACTACTTCAACGACCCCTACCAGGGCATCCCCAAAGAGGGCTACACCGCCCTGGTGGAGCGCCTGCTGGAGGGGGCAGACCTGCGGCTGGATACCGACTATTTGGCCAATCGGGCCGAGCTGGACGCCCTGGCGGATACGGTGCTGTACACCGGCTGCATCGACGAGTATTATGATTATTGCTACGGCGAGCTGGAGTACCGCAGCCTGCGGTTTGAGACCGAGGTGCTGGACACCCCCAACTACCAGGGCGTGGCGGTGGTCAACTACAACGAGCGGGAGATCCCCTTTACCCGGCTCATCGAGCACAAGCATTTTAACTTTGGCACCCAGGACAAGACGGTGATCACCCGGGAGTACCCCGCCACCTGGGAAAAGGGTATGCGCCCCTATTACCCGGTGAACAACGAGAAGAACCAGGCTCTGTTTGAGCAGTATCGCCAGCTGGCCGCCGGCGAGGAAAAAGTCATCTTCGGCGGTCGCCTGGGCCATTATAAGTATTACGATATGGACAAGGTCATCGAGGCCGCCCTGGCGCTGACGGAGGAGATTCTGTAATGAACATTCAGGTTATCGTCGCCACCCACAAGCCCTATGCTATGCCGGCGGACGACATGTATCTGCCCCTGCACGTGGGCGCCGAGGGCAAGGAGCCCATCGGCTTTACCGGGGACAACACCGGCGACCATATTTCGGAAAAGAACGCCACCTTTTGCGAGCTGACCGGCCTGTATTGGGCCTGGAAGAACCTGGAGGCGGACTACATCGGCCTGGCCCATTACCGCCGGCACTTTGGCGGCAGCAAAAAGGGCGAGCCCATAGAGCGGGTGCTGACCGGCGAGCAGGCGGCGCGGCTCATGGAGGGCAAGGACGGCCTTTTGCCCAAAAAGCGCCAGTATTACATCGAGACCTTGTATTCTCACTACGCCCACACCTGCCACGTGGAGCCTCTGGATCTGACCGGCGACATATTGCGGGAGAAATACCCGACCTATGTGCCCGCCTTTGAGCGGCTGAAAGAGCGCACCGGCGCCCACATGTTCAATATGTTCATTCTGCGCCGGGATCACCTGGACGCCTATTGCACCTGGCTGTTCGACATTCTGTTCGAGCTGGAGCGCCGGGTGGACGCCAGCCAGTACGACAGCTTCCACGCCCGGTTTTTCGGCCGTGTCAGCGAGCTGCTGCTGGACGTGTGGCTGGAGCAGAATCCGCTGGATTGCGCCACCGCCCCCATCGTGGGTATGGAAAAGACCAACTGGATCAAAAAGGGCGGCTCCTTCCTGCTGGCCAAGTTTTTCGGCAAAAAATACGGGAAGAGCTTCTGAAAAAAACCACATTCTAAAGGAAAGGACGGTGCCCCTATGGTAAAGGAAAAGATTTCTGTACCCGTAGACCTTCAGGAGAGGGAATACACCCTGGACTGGCTGACGGCACTGTCCCCGATCCTGCTGATCGCCCTGTGCTATTACCGCTGGGCGGCGGTGGGTGTGGTGCTGATGGCCACGGCGGGCTATCTGACCGCTGCGGTGCTGCTTCAGTGGGCGGGTGTCCTTGCCTGCCGCACCGCCCCGGCGGTGACCGCCGGTATGCTGGCGGCCTTTTGCCTGCCGGCCACCACGCCCCTGTGGGCGGCGGCTCTGGCGGGTGCCATCGCCGCGCCGCTGACGGCTGTGCCGGGCCTGCTGGCCCGGATAAAGCCCGGCTGGCCCATCTCCCGCCCCCTGCTGTATCCGGCCCTGGTGGGCTATCTGCTGGTGCGGCTGGCCTTTCCGGCCTACACCACCACGTATACCATGCCGGTCCAGTGGGCGCCGCTGGACGGCGTGTCCGCGGCCACGCCTTTGGCCGGCCTGGGCGAGCCCCTGGCGATCAATGACGGTGTGCGCCTGCTGTTGGGTGTGCACGCCGGCTCCATTGGCGGCGGCTGTGTGCCGGTGATCCTGCTGGCGGGCGTGTATCTGCTGCTGCGCCGGCGGCTACGGCTGATCGTGCCCGGCGTGATGCTGGCCACGGTGTCCCTGCTGTCCTGGATGGTGTGGGGTGCGCCGCTGTACGGTCTGTTGGCCGGCGGCACGGTGCTGGCGGCCCTGCTGGTAGCGGACCGGATGTATGCCCCGGCCTCTTATGGCGCGCAGGCGGTGGCCGGCGTGGTAGCCGGCGGCACCACGGTGCTGCTGCGGGCGGCGGCCGGTATGGACGGCGCCGCGGTGGGCGTTCTGCTGGCCGGGGTGTTGGCCCCGGTGTATGCGCCCTTTTTGCGTTGGTCCGGCATCGCCCTGCGTAAGGCGTGGCAGTACACCTGCATCGGGAGTGTGTGGTTCTGGAGCCGGGCGCTGGTGCCCTTTGCCCGCCTGGCCTGGCGGGGCATCTGTGTGGCGGCGGTGTGGCTGTGGACAAGGGCGCTGGTGCCCTTTGGCCGGCTGATGGGCCGCCAGATGGGGCGGCTGTGGGCGTTCCTGGGGCAGAAATGTGAGAATTTCGCAAAAAGAAAAAATAAGGGTTGACAAACCCGGCGGTTGTATTATATAATATACAGCGTTCCCACCGCGGGGCGTCAATGCGGCTGTATAGCTCAGTTGGCTAGAGCATGCGGTTCATACCCGCAGTGTCAGTGGTTCGAATCCACTTACAGCCACCATCGTTTTCCCCGGTCTCCGTTCGGAGACCGGGGAAGGCACACGGCCCGATGGTCAAGAGGTTAAGACACCGCCCTTTCACGGCGGTATCACGGGTTCGATTCCCGTTCGGGTCACCAATATGGGCACGTAGCTCAGCTGGTTAGAGCGCCTGCTTCACACGCAGGAGGTCGATGGTTCGAGTCCATTCGCGCCCACCAAAAAGAACAAGGACATCCCTCCGGGTGTCCTTGTTCTTTTTCGTAGACTGAGATGACCGAAGCATGGCAATCCCGCAGGGATTGCACAGGTTTTGCGAGCAGGAATGGGGACAAGCAGAAACTTGGCGCAAAACCGTGGTTCAGAGTCCATTCGCGCCCACCAAAAAAGAACGAACTTTTGTCTACCAAAAGTTCGTTCTTTTTTTATCCAAGCCGCAGGCTTGGCATATCATCGCCGCACGAAGAGCGGTGCATATCATCAAGGTCGGCAAGCCGACCTTGTATCTCATCACGCGTCAGCGTGCATTTCCTTGCGGCTTGATGAGATGCAACACTGCGTGTTGATGATATACCGCAGACAAGCTGCGGATGATATACAAGGCTTCGCCTTGATTTGTTTTCAGAAAAGTGA
>JAFQKB010000013.1 GCA_017397125.1 Clostridia bacterium
AACGAAGACCCTTGCCGAGATCTTCAAGCCCCGCGCCGATAGTTAAACCGTCATCCGAAAATGCCGACTGCGTTCTGCCGTAAACGATCTGCAGGAACAATTCGCGCATAGCGGTGTTGATGGCGTCGCACACCAGGTCGGTGTTCAGGCACTCCAGAATGGTCTTGCCGGGCAGGATCTCGGCGGCCATCGCCGCAGAGTGGGTCATACCGGAGCAGCCCAGTGTCTCCACCAGAGCCTCCTCGACGATACCCTTTTTAATGTTCAGGGTCAGCTTGCAGGCGCCCTGCTGGGGGGCACACCAGCCCACACCGTGGGTCAGACCGGAGATGTCGCCGATCTCCTTGGCTTTTACCCACAGACCCTCTTCCGGGATCGGGGCGGGACCGTGGTGGGGACCCTTAGCCACGATGCACATCTGCTCAACTTCATGAGTATAGTTCATATTGGTACTCCTTTCGGTTTTTACTGTACGCGCCCAAAAGCGCACATTCGTACGCATAGTATTATACGCATAATTCTCTGAATTTGCAAGACCTTAATCACAAAAAACGATAAAAATTTCACAACCTGTTTCCCCGCACACAAGCGCACCCCTGCGCAGCCCCTTCGGTGGCTGTGGTAGAGTCCCGTTTCAGAACTCTACCGGCAGTAGAGTGCCGTTCTACCGGCGCAAAAGCAGGTGTGTAGTTTTCTGCGGGTGTAGTAGGTTGTGGTTTTGCCGCCGCCGGGGTATACTAGCCCACAAAGAGGCAGCGCCAGCCGCTGCCCCACACAAAAAAGGAGTGTCGCAGTATGACCCGAACCCGTTTACGCGACCGGCGGCTGCCGGACTATACGAGAGGAGAAGAACGTTTCAACACTGTATCCCACATCGTGGGCGGTGGACTGGGTGTCCTGGCCCTGGCGGTGTGCGTGATCCTGGCCACCCTGCACCGCGACCCCTGGGCGGTGGTGGGCAGTGCCATATACGGAGCGGCGCTGGTGGTGCTGTACACCGCCTCCAGCGTGTACCACGGTCTGCACCACCCCATGGCCAAAAAGGTGATGCAGGTGGTCGACCACTGCACCATCTATTTTCTCATCGCCGGCACCTATACCCCCATCCTCCTCTGCGCCATCCGTCCGGTGTCTCCGGGCTGGGCCTGGACGCTGTTCGGGCTGGTGTGGGGATTGGCGGCGATGGCCGCCACCTTCACCGCCATCGACCTGAAGAAATACGCCGTCCTATCCATGACCTGCTACATCGGTATGGGCTGGTGCATCGTCATCGCCGCCCCGGTGGCCATCCGGGCCATTCCCCTGCCGGGGCTATTGTGGCTGCTGGGCGGCGGCATCGCCTATACGGTGGGAGCGGTGCTGTACGGTCTGGGCAAAAAGCGCCGCTATATGCACTCCATCTTTCATCTATTCGTGGTGCTGGGCAGCATTCTGCAGTTTGTCTGCATCGCCAGATACGTTATCTGACCCATTCCGGGTATTTCTCTTGTCTGCAGCGCATAGAATACGATACACCATCGGCTTCGGTTTTTACAAACCGGAGCCGAATGTATTTGCACGGCAATCTTTTTCAAAAAACCACCCGAATGTATTGGATTTTTGAGCAGAGTGTGTTATACTTATATAGATTTATGCAATTTCGAAAGGAGAGCACTATGATCTGGCATAGCAATGACATCCGTGCCGTGTGCGACGAGCTGCAGGTGGACCCCTCTGTGGGTCTTTCCTCCCCCACCGCTGCTGCCCGATTGGAAGAATATGGAGAAAACCGGCTGCAGGAAAAAAAGCCGCTGACCTTTTTCCAGCGTTTTCTGCGGCAGATGCAGGACACCATGGTGGTTATCCTGCTGATCGCGGCGGCCATCTCGCTGGCCATCTGCTTCTACGAGCAGTTTTTCCACGGCCGGCCCGGCGACTGGATCGAGCCCATCGTCATCGTGGCCATCGTGATGCTCAACGCCATACTGGGTGTGGTGCAGGAGAACAAGGCAGAGGCCGCCCTGGCGGCGCTCAAGAGCCTCTCCGCCCCCAACGCCCGGGTACGCCGGGACGGCGCTCTCACCACCCTGTCCGCCTATCAGCTGGTGCCCGGCGACATCGTGGAGCTGGAGGCCGGCGACCTGGTGCCGGCGGACTGCCGCATTCTGGAGGCCTACAGCCTCAAAAGCAACGAGTCCGCCCTCACCGGCGAATCCATGCCGGTGGAAAAATCCGCCAACGGAACCTTTGAGGACATCACCCCCCTGGCGGACCGCACCAATATGCTGTACGCCAGCTGTGCCGTCACCAACGGCAAGGCGGTGGCGGTGGTGGTGGCCACCGGTATGCGCTCCGAGATGGGCCACATCGCCTCTCTGCTGGAGGGCGAGGAGGATGCCGAAACGCCCCTGCAGCAGAAAATGGCTCAACTGGGTAAGATCCTGGGTGTGCTGGCACTGATCGTCTGCGTGATCATTTTTATCATCGGTCTGTGCTTCCGCCTGAACCTGATGGATATGTTTATGACCGCCGTGTCCCTGGCGGTGGCCGCCATCCCGGAGGGTATGCCCGCCATCGTCACCATCGTGCTGGCTCTGGGGGTACAGCGGATGGTCAGGCACAACGCCATCATCCGGCGGCTGCCGGCGGTGGAGACCCTGGGCAGCGCCTCGGTCATCTGCTCGGATAAGACCGGCACCCTGACCCAGAACCGGATGACCCTGCGCCGGGCCTTTGTCAGCCACCAGATGGTGGATCTGGACAGCACCAGGCAGGTGCCCGGGCTGGAGCAGCTCACTCGTCTGGCGGCCCTATGCACCGATGCGGACATCGCCGTGGAAAACGGGCAGGAGAAGCTGGTGGGCGACCCCACCGAGACCGCCATCCTGGCTCACCTGCGCAAGATCGGCTACGACAAATCCGAGCTGCTGCAGGATATGCCCCGTCTGGGCGAGCTGCCCTTTGACTCCGAGCGCAAGTGCATGACCAGCGTCCACATGGCTGACGAGCAGATCCTGGTTATCGTCAAGGGCGCACCGGAGGTGGTGCTGGCCCTCTGCACCAAAGGAAATATGGAAGAAGCCAACGCCGCCAATGCCGCTATGGCCAAGGATGCCCTGCGGGTGCTGGCGGTGGCCTATAAAATACTGGATACCGCACCCTCCGTATACTCCCCGGAGGAACTGGAGCGCGACCTGACCCTGGCGGGCCTGGTGGGTATGATCGACCCGCCCCGTCCGGAGGTAAGGGACGCCATCCGGGACTGCGATACCGCCGGCATCCGCACCGTGATGATCACCGGCGACAACGTGATCACCGCCTCGGCCATTGCCCGGGAGCTGGGCATCCTGCACGAGGGCGAAAAGGCCATCACCGGGCAGGAGCTGGAGGCCCTCTCCGAGGAGGAGCTGGACGCCACCGTGGAGCAATACCGGGTGTACGCCCGGGTGACACCGGCGGACAAGATACGCATCGTCAAGGCCTGGCAGAAGCGGGGCGATGTGGTGGCCATGACCGGTGACGGCGTCAACGACGCCCCGGCTCTCAAGGCCGCCGACATCGGCTGTGCCATGGGCATCACCGGCACCGACGTGGCCAAGAGTGCCGCGGATATGACCCTCACCGACGACAACTTTGCCACCATCGTGGACGCCGCCCGGGAAGGCCGCGGCATCTACGACAACATCCGCAAGGCCATCAGCTTTTTGCTGTCCTGCAATCTGGGCGAGATCCTCACCGTCTTTGTGGCGATGCTGCTCTGGCGGGAGAGCCCGCTGCTGCCCATTCAGTTATTGTGGATCAACCTGGTCACCGACAGTCTGCCCGCCCTGGCCCTGGGCGTAGAGCCCCCGGAGGCAGACGTTATGCGCCGGCGTCCCCGCCAGCGGGGCGAGAGCCTCTTTGCCGGCGGTGTGGGCATCGGCGCCATCTGGCAGGGTGCTATGTTCGCCGTGCTGACCCTGGTGGCCTATTTCATCGGCTCCCGGGTATGGAACAGCATCCCTCTGGGCGAGACCATGGCCTTTGCCACCCTGGCCATCGGCCAGCTGGTGCACGCGGTGAATATGCGCTCCTCCCATTCGCTGTTTAAGGTGGGACTGCACACCAATCTGTATATGGTGGGGGCCTTCTTCGCCTCTTTGGTACTGCTGCTGGCGGTGCTGCTCATCCCCGGTGTGCAGGGAGTATTCTCTCTGGTAACCATGAGCGGAGCCGCCTGGGGCACGGTGCTCGGCCTGGCTGTGGCGCCGCTGCTCGTTATGGAACTGTATAAACTCATTGTTTTTCTCATAAAAAGGAAGTAAGAAAGGGCTGTGTGTATGTTTGCCAGTCTGAAAAGTATGGGCCTGCGGGGCATCGACGGATTTATGGTAGAGGTGGAGGCAGACCTGTCCCAGGGTCTGCCCGGCTTTGACGTAGTGGGTCTGCCCGATGCCGCTGTGCGGGAATCCCGGGACCGGGTGCGCTCCGCCATGAAAAACGCCGGCTTCACCTATCCCGTCAGCCGCATCACCGTCAATCTGGCCCCGGCGGACGTAAAAAAAGAGGGCTCGGTCTACGACCTGCCGCTGCTGCTGGCCCTATTATGCGCCAGCGGTCAGCTGAAAGCGGATATGAAAAAGCGGGCCTTTATCGGTGAATTGTCCCTGCAGGGGGCGGTGCGTCCCGTCCGGGGCGTGCTGCCTATGGTCATCGCCGCCCGGGACGCCGGTATGCAGGAGGTATACGTGCCCGCGGACAACGGACCGGAGGCCGCCGTGGTAGAGGGCATCACCGTGTACCCCGTCACCGACATCGCCGCCCTGCTGATGCACCTGCAGGGGCATGACTCTCTGGCTCCCTTGCAGGCGCAGGAGTTCTCGCCTGCGGCGGCGGAGATGCTGGCGGACTTTGCCGACGTGATGGGCCAGGAGGCCGCCCGCCGGGCTATGGAGATCGCCGCGGCCGGCAGCCACAACATCCTGCTCATCGGCCCGCCCGGCTCCGGCAAAAGCATGCTGGCCAAGCGGCTGCCCTCCATCCTGCCGGATATGACCCGGGAGGAAGCCCTGGAGTGCACCAAGATCCATTCCATCGCCGGCACGTTGGCCGGTGGCAACGGTCTGCTGACCCACCGGCCCTTCCGCTCTCCCCACCACAACATATCCTCCCAGGGGCTGGCTGGCGGCGGCATCACCCCCCGCCCCGGTGAGGTTTCTCTGGCCCACAACGGCGTGCTGTTCTTGGACGAGCTACCGGAGTTTTCCCGCCCGTCTATGGAGTCTCTGCGGCAGCCCCTGGAGGACGGCCGGGTCACCATATCCCGGGTGAGCGCCTCTCTGTCCTATCCCTGCTCCATCATGCTGGTGGCGGCTATGAATCCCTGCCCCTGCGGCTATTACGGGCATCCCACCCGCTCCTGCACCTGCAACCCCCAGGCCGTGGGCCGGTATCTGAGCAAGGTGTCCGGCCCTCTATTGGACCGCATCGACCTGCACATTGAGGTGCCACCGGTGGAATACGACCAGCTGGCATCCCGGCAAAAAGCGGAATCCTCCGCCTCCATCCGGGAGCGTGTCAACGCCGCCCGTGCCCGTCAGCAGGCTCGATTTGCCGGCACGGACATACTCAGCAACGCCCGCATCCCCACCAGCAAGTTAAAGGAATTCTGCCCCCTCACCGAAGGAGCCGGCACCCTGCTCAAGGGTGCCTTTGAGCGGATGGGACTGTCCGCCCGGGCCTATGACCGGCTGCTGAAGGTAGCCCGCACCATTGCGGACCTGGACGGCTGTGACGTGATCGACACGCCCCACATCGCCGAGGCCATTCAGTACCGCAGTCTGGACCGAAAATACTGGCAGGCGAGGCAAAACCTATGACCCGCACAAACGAAAAGTTGGGCGACCTGCGCCGCCGGGCCATGGCCCTGCCGCCGGAGCCAGGTGTGTATCTGATGAAGGATGCCACCGGCACCATCATCTACATCGGCAAGGCCAAAAAACTCAAAAACCGGGTGAGCCAATACTTCGGCTCGGACACGAACCACACCGAAAAGGTGCGGCAGATGGTCAGCCGGGTGGACACCTTCGACTACATCGTGGTGGGCAGTGAGTTTGAGGCTCTGGTGCTGGAGTGCGCCCTCATCAAACAGCACAACCCCAAATACAACATTCTTCTGAAAGACGACAAGGGGTATCACTACATCCGGGTGTCCCCTCCCCCCTATCCCCGCCTGAGCGAGGCCAAGCAGACGGCAGAGGACGGCGCCCGGTACATCGGCCCCTATATGAGCAGCTACGCCGTCAAGCAGGCGGTGGACGAGGCCAATAAGATATACGCCCTATCCACCTGCGCCCGCCCCCTATGCCACGGCAAAAAGGGCGGCGAGCGCCCCTGTCTCAACCACCACATCGGCCAATGCTGCGCCCCCTGCACCGGCACGGTGGACCCCGACGCCTATCAGACCCGGGTGGACGAAGCCATCGAGTTTTTGACCAAGGGCAGCGCCCGCACCCTGGCCACCCTGCAGCAGCGGATGGAGGAGGCCGCCGAGCGCCTGGACTTTGAGCAGGCGGCCCGGCTGCGGGACCGCATCAGCGCCATCCGCCGCCTGAGCGAAAAGCAAAAGGTGGTGCTCTCCCGCATCGAGGGGCAGGACGTCATCGCCCTGGCCCAGGGGTCCGGGCACGCCTGCTTTGAGGTGTTCCGGTTCACCGGCGGCCAGCTGACCGACCGGGAGCATTTTATGTTGGAGGAGCAGGAGGACCCCGTCGCCGCCCGCAGCGAGTTTCTGCAGCGGTACTACACCCTGCGGCAGCGGGTCCCGGCCCAGATCACCGTGGACGGCCAGGTGGAGGACGGCGAACTGCTGGAGCAATGGCTGACCCAACAGGCAGGACGGCGGGTACACATCGTCCAGCCCCAGATCGGCGAACAGGCCAAGCTGGTGGAGATGTGCCGCAGCAACGCCGCCGAGCGCATCGCCCAGCAGGTGGGCATGACCGGGCGGGACACCACCGCCCTGGAGGAGGTGCGGCAGCTGCTGGATCTGCCGGACACCCCGGCCTATATCGAATGCTACGATATCTCCCACACCGCCGGCAGCGACCCCGTGGCCGCCATGGTGGTGTTCGAAAACGGACGCCCCCTGCGCAACGCCTATCGGAAATTTCGCATCAAGACCGCCCAGGGCGGCGACGACTATGCCTCTATGCAGGAGGTATTGACCCGCCGTATGGAGGAATACGCGGCCCACAAGGAGGAGAACGCCGGCTTTGGACGTCGTCCCGACCTGATCCTGCTGGACGGTGGCAACGAGCACGTGGCCGCCGTAGCCCCGATCATCCACCGCTATGACCCCACCATCCCGGTATACGGTCTGGTCAAGGACGACCGCCATCGCACCCGGGCCATCGCCCTGGACCGGGGCGAGATCGCCATCCACCGCAAGCGGGCCGCCTTTACTCTGCTCTCCGCCATCCAGGAGGAGGTGCACCGCAGCGCCATCCGCTACCACCGGCAAAGGCGTAAAGGCAGTTCCCTTTCCACCTCGCTGACCGGGATACCCGGCATCGGCGCCACCCGGGCCCAGGCCCTATTGCGGCAGTTCGGCTCGCTGCGGGGGGTGCAAAACGCCACGCTGGAGGAACTATTACTGGTCAAGGGTATGACCCGACCGGCGGCAGAGGCCATCCGCCGCCACTTTGAAACAACCTGACACCACACAAAAAGGATGGAAATAAACTATGGACAACATTATTTTGATTGGTATGCCCTCCTGCGGCAAAAGCACTCTGGGGCGGATACTGGCTAAGGAACTGAACTACGGCTACGTGGACACGGACGACGTCATCATCCGCCAGAATGGCTGCCCCCTGCGGGACATCCTGGACCGGGAGGGCGTGGACGGCTTTGTGCGCCGGGAGGAAGAGGCCATCTGCAGCGTCCAGGCCCAGCGCACCGTCATCGCCACCGGCGGCAGCGCCATCTACTCCGAAAAGGCCATGGCTCATCTTAAGGCCCTGGGCCGGGTAGTGTATCTATGTCTGACCTTTGACGAGGTGGAGCGGCGGCTGGGCGACCTGCACGCCCGGGGGGTGGCCATCGCCCCCGGCTCCACCCTGCAGGATCTGTTTAATGAGCGGGTGCCGCTGTACGAAAAGTACGCAGACCTGACCGTCCACATCCGGGACGGCAACAGCGTGCGCCAATCGGTGGCCGTCCTGCTGCAACAACTGTAATGGAATCGCCCCTTTTCCGCATATACATAGCGGGAAAGGGGCGATATTGTATGGCAATCAAAATATTCATCGACCAGGGGCACAACCCCGAGGGTGTCAACGCCGGCGCCGAGGGCTTTGGCTATCGGGAGCAGGACATCAACTACGCTGTGGGCACCCGGCTGGCACAGCTGCTGCGAGAGGACGGGCGATTTGAGGTAAGGACCTCCCGCAACTCCCCCACCGACACCCTGGGCACCAGCAACGCCACCAGCCTGGCGGCCCGGGTCAACGCCGCCAACGACTGGGGCGCGGATTATTTTATCAGCATCCACGCCAACGCCAGCACAAACCCGGCCGCCAACGGCACGGAGGTGTACGTCTACCGAGAGGGGTCGGTGGCGGCAGCCCTGGCCCGGGAGGTGCTGGAGGGCATCGTCAACCGGATGGGCACCAAGGACAACGGCGTGCGGGTCAACCCCTCCCTCTACGTGCTGCGCCGCACCCGGATGCCGGCCATCCTGGTGGAGCTGGGCTACATCACCAACGCCGAGGACGTGCAAAAGATGACCGAGGACCCCTGGGGCTTCGCCCAAGGCATCTACACCGGGATACTGAATTACCTGGACCTGGAGCCGGTGTGATCACGCTGTTTGCCTATTGATTACATAGCGGCAATGTGCTATAATGCAAAAAAAGGAATATGCAAAGGGATTGCGGAAACACTAAAACCATCTTTTGCACCAAAACACAAGAACGGAGTAAAGAAGAGGATACTATGCGTAAAACAAAAATCGTCTGCACCCTGGGCCCGGCCAGCAACACCGAGGAGATCATCACCGAGCTGTGCCAGGCGGGCATGAACGTGGCCCGGCTCAACTTCTCCCACAACACCCATGCGGACCATCTGCGCCGCATCGAGATGGTGAAGAAGGTACGCAGCGACCTGCAGCTGCCCATCGCCATCATGCTGGACACCAAAGGGCCGGAATACCGCATCAAGACCTTTGAAAAAGGCAAAGTGATGCTGCGAGAGGGCGACAGTTTCACCTTTACCACCGACGAGGTGGAGGGCGACGAGCACAAGGTTTCGGTCAGCTATAAAAAACTGACCGAGGAGCTTGAGGCCGGTGACACCGTCCTGCTCAACAACGGGCTGCTGTCCTTTGCGGTGGAGAAGATCGTGGGCGCCGACATCCTCTGCCGGGTCACCTGCGGCGGCGAATTGTCCGACCGCAAGAGCATGAGCTTTCCCGGCAAGGTAATGAAGCAGACCTATCTGTCCGAGCAGGACAAGGAGGACATCCGCTTTGGTGTGGAGAACGGCGTGGATTTCATCGCCTGCTCCTTTGTGTCCAATAAGCAGGATCTGCTGGACGTACACGCCTATCTGGATGAGCTGGGTGCCCGGGATATCGAGCTGATCGCCAAGATCGAAAACCAGTCCGGTGTGGACAACATTGAGGAGATCTGCCAGCACTGCGACGGCATTATGGTGGCCCGGGGCGATATGGGCGTGGAGATCCCCTATGAGATGCTCCCCTACACCCAAAAGAAGCTGATCACCAAGTGCCGTATGCTGGGCAAGCGGGTCATCACCGCCACCGAGATGCTGGAGTCTATGATCCACAACACCCGCCCCACCCGTGCGGAAATCTCCGACGTGGCCAACGCGGTGTACGACGGCACCAGCGCCATTATGCTGTCCGGCGAGACCGCCGCTGGCAAGTACCCCGTTCAGGCGGTGCAGGCCATGGCCAAGATCGCCGAGACCGCCGAGAAAAACATCCACTACAAAAAGCGGTTCCACAATGCGGAGTTTGAGATCCGCAACATCGTGGACGCCATCTCCCACGCCACCTGCGGCATGGCCATCGACATTGACGCCACCGCCATCGTGGCCTGCTCCCTGTCCGGTAAGACCGCCCGGATGGTATCCCGATTCCGGGCGCCCATGGACATCATCGGTCTGACCACCGATGAGAACACCTGGCGGCGGCTGGCCTTATCCTGGGGCGTTCTGCCGGCTATGTGTGAAAAATTCACCTCCACCGACGTGCTTTTCTACACCGCCAAAAAGATCGCCGAGCGGGAGCTGGCTCTCCAGAAAGGTGAGCGCATCGTCATCACCGGCGGCGTCACCACCGGCGAATCCGGCAACACCAATCTGATCAAGGTAGAAACCATATAAGCAAAAAGAAGGCTCAACCCGCCGGGTTGAGCCTTCTTTTTGCTGTGAAATTTAGGATCAGTTCATCGGGGTGACGACCACCTCGGGGGTGTAGGGGGCGGAGGTGTCCGCCGCCTTATCCCGGGCGGCAAAGAACTTGGGTGCCACCTGGGGGAACATGGCGTAGGTCAGCACGTCCTCCTCCTGCTTGACGTAAGGGGCAGCCTCGGCACGCAGCTTATCCAGCTCCGGCTCCAGGGTGTCCGCAAAGCGGCAGGTGATGGGCTGATCGTCGCCCAGAATCTTTTTGGAGAACTCCGGGTCGATGGGGGCCGGGGTCTTTCCGTAGTCGCCGTGGATCATACCGCGGAACTCCTTGGTGACCATCTTGTACCGCTCGCCCATAATGACGTTGAACACCGCCTGGGTGCCCACGATCTGGCTGGTGGGGGTGACCAGAGGCGGATAGCCGGAATCCTCGCGGACCCGGGGGATCTCCGCCAGCACCTCCTCCAGCTTGTCCTCCTTGCCGGCCTCTTTAAGCTGGCCCAGCATATTGGAGAACATACCGCCGGGCACCTGATACAGCAGGGTGTTGGCGTCCACGCCCAGGGACTTGTGGCTGATCTGGCCGGAGCCGATGTACTTTTCGCGCAGCTTGGCAAAGTGGGTACGCACCACGTTGAGCTGGTTGAGATCCAGGCCGGTGTCGTACTCGGTGCCCTGCAGGGCGGCCACCAGGCTCTCGGTGGGCATATGGGAGGTGCCCACCGACAGGGGGCTCATGGCCGTATCCACGATATCGGCGCCCGCCTCGATGCCCTTCATAATGGACATAGAGGCCAGACCCGCCGTGTAGTGGCTGTGGATATCCACCGGGATGGAGACGGTCTCCTTGAGCCGGGACACCAGGTCGTAGCAGGCATAGGGGGTCAGCAGGCCGGCCATATCTTTGATGCAGATGGAGTCGGCACCCATCTCCTCCAGGGTCTTGGCGTAGGCGGTGTAATACTCATTGTTGTGCACCGGGCTGAGAGTATAGCTGATACAGCCCTGCACGTGAGCCTTTTCCTTGTTGGCGGCCTTGATGGCGGTCTGCAGGTTGCGGGCATCGTTGAGCGCGTCAAAGATGCGGATCACGTCGATGCCGTTGGCAACCGACTTCTGCACAAAATACTCCACCACGTCATCCGCATAGGGGCGATAGCCCAGCATATTCTGACCGCGGAACAGCATCTGCAGCTTCTGATGGGGCATCTCCTGGCGCATGATGCGCAGGCGCTCCCACGGGTCCTCGCTGAGGAAACGGATGCAGGAGTCAAAGGTGGCGCCGCCCCAGCACTCGACGGAAAAATACGGGATCTTATCCATCTCCGCCAGGATCGGGCGCATCTCGTCCATGGTCATACGGGTGGCCAGCAGGGACTGGTGAGCGTCACGCAGCACCACCTCGGTGATCTTAATGGGTCTTGCCATCGTATTCACCTCGCACGCATTAGTTGAGGGTCAGCAGGACCGCACCGGAATCCACGCTGTCGCCCTTGGTGGTGTTGACGGAGGCAACGGTGCCGGCGCAGGGAGCCATGATCTCGTTCTCCATCTTCATGGCCTCAAAGACCACCAGCAGCTGGCCCTCGGCCACCACGTCACCGGCAGCAACCTTAACGTCCACGATGGTGCCGGGCATGGGGCAGGTGACGACGGTGGCGCCGGCGGCAGCCGGAGCGGCAACAGGGGCAGCCGGAGCAGCAGCCGGAGCAGCAACCGGAGCGGCGGCGCCGATCTCCTCGACGTCTACCTCATAGGCGTTACCATTAACCGTGATATGGAACTTTTTCATAATGTTCTTCCATCCTTTCTAGCGGGTCTTTGGGAGCAAAGACCATATTTCCCAATATGTGTTTATTTTACGACATCGTCAAGAAAATAGCAAGTGTTTTCGCTATATTTTTTCGGTTTTTGGAAAAATCAGCCACAGCGGCAATCCCCATACAGAAACGCCTGGACAGAGACGGTGTACACGCCGTCTTTTGGCTCAAACTCCAGATGTCGGAGCAGGGGTGCCAGACTCTCGTCCCGGCAGATACCCACGGTGGCACCCCGGCAATCGCCGGTGTTCAGCACCGAGCGGATGAGACCCTCTGCCATCACCGGCATCTCGGTATGCACCGCCAGCACCTCCACGGCATCGCCGACCACAGTGAACAGCGCGTGGCCGAATACGGTGCCGTCGCTATCCCGCAGCACCATAGCGTCCGCCCCCGTGGGGGCGGCAATGCTGTCCAAAAACGCCTTATCGGCGGGCAGTATGGTAATCACGGTCCGGCTCCTTTCCGTATTTAATATAGCCGGCGGCGATCTTTTTGGTGGCACCGGTGGCCATCACCAGATCCCGCACCTCGTCCGGGGTGAGATACCGCCAGTTGCCCACCGGCAGCATACCCAGCTTTACCTTGCCGATGGCGCTGCGGCGCAGGCGGATGACCTCCAGGCCCAGCACCTCACACATACGGCGGATCTGCCGGTTGCGGCCCTCGTACAGGGTGATCTCGGTGACGCAACGGTCCGGGGAGCTGGACACCACACGCACCTCGGCCGGCGCGGTGCGGCGGCCGTCCAGCACGATGCCCTCCTCAAACTGCAGTCGCTGCTCCTCGCTCATAGGCTGGCGCAGGGTGACCCGATACAACTTCGGTATATGGGTGGAGGGATGCATCACCGCATTGGAAAAATCGCCGTCGTTGGTGAACAGCAAGAGGCCCTCGGACTCCCGGTCCAGGCGGCCGATGGGATACACCGGCACCCCTACGCTGCGCACCAGCTCCTCTACGCATTTGCGGCCCTTTTCGTCCTGCATGGTGGTGATATAGCCACGGGGCTTGTGCAGAGCAATATACACGGACTTGGGCGCCACGCCCAGTTTTTTGCCCCGGACGTGGATCACGTCCCGGCGGTCGTCCACCTTATCCCCCAGCTTTGCCGGGCGGCCGTTGACCTTGACGTGGCCCTGCTCGATGAGTTCCTCCGCCTTACGGCGGGAGGCCACTCCCCGCTCGGACAATACTTTTTGTAAGCGCACCATAGCCATGGGCGTATCCTCTCCTTTTACAAATTCCTATTCTAGCAGTGCCTGCAGCAGCTGGCGGTAGTGGCGTCGCACCAGCTCCCACCGTCGGGGCATCGGCCGGGCCGCCACCTCCCCTGCCGCTGTCAGCGGCACCTCTATGTTCGTTCTGTCCCCTATCCGGCAGAGCACACGGCCCACCGTGTCCCCCGCCGCCACCGGTGCCCACACAAAGCGGGGCAGTTCCACCTGCAGGGTGACGTCCTCCCCGACCCGGGTGACCACATCCTTTGGCAGGTCGGCGGTCAGCGCCACTTGCCCGGTTGCGCCGCCCGCCACCGGGCAGCTGTCCGGCAGGGTATCCGGCACCGGCTGGCGGACGACCAACGAAAAGCCATAGTTGTACAGGGCCATGTGGTCGTTCCAATAGTCGCCGCCATGGAGGGTAGCCACCACCAGGGTGATGCCATTCCGCCGCACGGCGGACACCAGGCAGCGACCGGATTTTTTGGTGAAGCCGGTCTTAAGCCCCACGCAGTCGGGCAATAGCTTGAGCAACTTATTGTGATTGGATAGAGTGATGCGGCGGTCGCCGATGTGCATAGGGGCCGTCTTGGCAGCACACAGCTCGGCCAGCAGCGGCTGTTCCAGTACCGCCGCGCCCAGCAGAGCCATATCCCGGGCCGAGGCGCTGTGTCCCCCCTCATCCAGTCCGGACGGGGTGACAAACAAGCTGTCTGTCATGCCCAGTTCGGCGGCTCGCTCATTCATTCGGTCCGCAAAGGCCGGCAGGCTGCCGGCCATATGACAGGCCAGCACGTTGGCGGTGTCGTTGCCGGAGGCCAGCAATAGGCCGGTCAGCAGGTCCCGCACCGTCAGGGTATCCCCCACCGCCAGACCCACCTGACTGCCCTCCACGGGCAGGGCCGCCGCAGGGACGGTGACCACGGCCTCCGGGTCCAGACACTCCGCCGCCAGCAGAGCGGTCATCAGCTTAGTGGTGCTGGCCATAGGCCGGGGGGTGTCCGGGTCCTTTTCGTACAGCACCAGGCCGCTCTCCGGCTCATACACCACCGCCGACAGAGACGATATGGACGGCGGCGACGCCGCCACAACCGGCACCCCGCCCCACAGCCACAAAAGCAAAGCCGCCAACACGGCTATCCGTATCCGCAAAATGACCACCCACCCTAACGATAGATTCATACAAATCTATGCGGATGAGCGGTCATCCATACGCAATTATTCTACGCAACCGTTCTCGGCGGTCTCTTTTTCTTTTTTCTTTTTGGAGAATTTATCCATCATATCCGGCACCATAGAGATCAGGCGGTCAGCGGTATCCGGCTTGGACACCACCGGCAGCAGATTGATCTCGCCATCCTTGATGGTCAGAAACGCCACCGGAGTGATGTGGATACCTGCGCCGGCGCCGCCTCCGAACAGGTCGCTGGTAGTCTTGCTGGGCAGGTCAGTACCGCCGGAAGCGAAACCATAAGAAATCTTGGAAACGGGGATCAGGGTGATGCCGTCCCCCATGACGATGGGGGTGCCCACCACCGTGTTGGCGTCCACCATCTCGCGGATCTTCTCCACAGAAACGCCCATCAAGCCCTCTACATTATTTTTCATATCCAGTAACCTCCTTGTTATCTTGTAATTGTTCTTTTGCATCAATCATTATTGAGCCCCACAACAGGGCAACGACCACATACACCAAGCGTCCCAGCGAAATCCGAAAACGGATATCAAACCGGGCCGCACCGCTATCCAGCAGAAAATTCGGCTCCACCCGCACATGGCGGCGGCGGATGCGCATCTTCTGCCCGATGAGCGCCAAACACGGATACAACACACTACACACCTGGCCGTACTGCTGGGCGGTATCCGCCGGGTCTCCGGTGGCCACCAGCATCTGTAGCCGCAGGTCCGTCACCGTCACGAACCGGAGCAGCCGCCCTACCGCACGTCCAAGCAGCACCGCCACATCCTGTAAAAACTGCAGAGTGCCGGCCAAACTGTCCTCACGCAACAACTCCAGTAGTTCCTCTGTTTTGGACAGTCTCTTTACGATGGTTGTTTTTTTGATCTGTCTTTTAATAAAGGATGTTTCCTTTCCGGAGCCGGGCAACAACGACACCGATTCCCCCAACAGCTGCAGCCGGGCATCCAGCGTGCCATCGTACACGATGCGGCCGTAGACCGGCACCAGCAGCACGATCAGCACCACCACCGCCAACCCCAGCAGGATATACACGACCCACACAGGTCATTCCTCCTGTCCGATATCGTCCGTCTCATCAGGACCGAACACGGCCTCGGTCACCGGCTGCTGCTCCATCAGCACCTCGTCCAGGGTGGTCTCCCGCATGGTGTTGTCCTCCTTTTGCGGCAGGGGCGGCAGCTGGTCCAGGGACGAGATGCCGAAGCACCGCAGAAAATTGGTCGATGTGCCGTACAGCAGCGGCCGTCCCGGCAGGTCCATACGGCCCTTTTCCTCAATAAGACCCTTCTGCTGGAGGCCCTGGATGACCGCGCTGCAGTCCACGCCGCGGACCTGCTCCACAAAGGGACGGGTCACCGGCTGGTTGTAGGCGATGATGGCCAGCACCTCCATAGCCGCCTGGGAAAGGGGCGTATTGCGGCGGATGTCCATGGCCTTGCGCACGTAGCCGGCATAGGCCTTGCTGCTGCACAGCTGGAACTGGTCGTCCAGCTTCAGCGCCGTGACGCCGCCGGCCCGGGTATTTACGTCCTGAGCCCAGTCCTCGGCGATGCGCCGGGTGGTCTCCTCGTCCAATTCCAGAGCCAGCGCCAGACGGGACACCGGCACCGGCTCGCCGCTGGCAAATAAAATGGCCTCGATAGCGGCCTGATACTGTTTAATTTCCATCGGTCTGTCCCTCCGTCTGCTCGTCAAATTCCTCCGGGACGGTGTTGTCCCACTCCTCCGGCGGGCGCATCTGCACCTGCTGCTGGGCACCCTCGCCATCCACGCTGATGCGCTTGGACTTGATCAGCTCCAACAGCGCCAGAAAGGTGGCCACCAGATCGGACTTGCTCTCTGCCTTCTTAAACAAAGACTGGTAGGAAACCTTGCCCCGGGCGTAGAGCTTGCGCAGGACGTAGGTGATCTTGGTGGATACGGGCACGATCTTGCGGGCCACGATGCCGTGAAAGGCCTGGGCCGGCGGCGGCAGGCGGCGCCGACCGCGACCGGCGGCGGACAAAAAGGCGTCCAGCATCTCCACCGGCTTGTGAGCGCGGCGGTAGGTCATATCCGGCTCCACCTCCTCCGCCTCGCGGATAAAGAGGTCGCCACCCACGTAGTCCACCGCCAGGCGGCGGGCCATCTGCTGGCAGAGCTGGTACTCGATGAGCTGTCCGGACAGCTCTCGCTTGAGCTCCTCGGTCTCCTCCTCGTACCGGGGCAGCAGCATCACCGACTTGATATGTACCAAGCGGGCCGCCATCTCCAGAAACTCGCTGGCCACGTCCATATTGTAGTCCTTCATCTGCTGGATGGCGGCCAGATACTGCTCCAGCACCTGGGCGATGGGAATATCATAGATATTCAGTTTATTTTTCTGCACCAGAAAGAGGAGCAGGTCCAGAGGCCCCTCAAAATCCGGCAGCTTATAGGATATGGTTTCCATAATTACGCTCCTGTATGCGTATGATTATCCAAAGGTAAAGAGATTGTAGGGATTGAACACACCCGGCAGGCCCACGCCGTAGCCGATAAGGGCACCCACCCCATTGTGCAGGAAGCTGAGCGGTCCGTCCAGCAGGCCCGCAAACACCGCCACAAACAGACCGATGGCAATGTAGTGGCTGTACCGCTCCAGGGCATACCCCCACTTGGCGGGCAACAGCCGGCTCCACAGCCGGCTGCCGTCCAGGGGCGGGATAGGCAGCAGATTAAAGACCATCAGGGAGATATTCACCGAGGCAATGATATTCACCAGCGCCATCCACAGCCAGAACAGCACCTCAGCGTTGTCCACAAAAATATAGCAGATGCGGAAGATGAGCACCGCCACATAGGCCATCAGCAGATTGGACAGGGGTCCCGCCAGAGACACCAGCAGGGTGTCCCGCTTATAATTGCGAAGATTGCGGGTATTGACCGGCACCGGCTTGGCGTAGCCAATGCCGATGGTGAGGATCATAATGGAGCCCCACAGATCCAGATGGCGAAAAGGATTGAGGGACAGACGGCCGTGCCACTTGGCGGTGTCGTCGCCGCACAGATGAGCCACGTAGCCGTGGGCAAACTCGTGCACCGGCAGGGTCAGCAGCAATATAACGGCATAGGAGAACATCATACACAGAATGCCCACCACGTCCATCGAATCCATATTGGTCAGAAAATAACGTATCACGGTATCCCTCCGTCCATAAAACCCAAAACTACACCAATGTACATATTTAAGTTATTTTACCAAATATAGAAGAAAAATACAAGAGGTTTGAAAGAAAAGGCAAAAAGAAATCCGGGCAACGGAATTTCCGTTGCCCGGATTTACGAACAGATCAGGATGTGCTGTCGTTTTCTTGACCATTCAGTTGAATGTTAACGCCGGTTTCGCCAATATGGATGGATATATTTTTGGAATATAACATCCTGAACAAGGGCCACAGAGAATTCGTATTGACCATCAGGTCTCCATTCGTAAAATAGTAATCGGTTGTGTAAATAACTCCTCCGGGTGCTTGATACGGAACATACTGATACAACGTTCCATCCTCACGGCGCTTATACAACTTTTCTTCCTCCAAATCCAGCAACAGCTCCATATCATCCATGACAAATTCTCTCTGGGTGTCGCTTTCTTTGGTCACAATAGCGCCGCACGCTACCAGCGCATCAGTAATCGGTAAGAACGCGCTATCCTTATTGTAGAGGACGGGAAGTTCTGTCTCTTTACGCACTCCATCCACACACAAGTCACCCGCACGGAAGGCGTGTTTTTCAATAAACTCGGCCTCGGTATATAGCGTGAAAGTATAATAGGTCTCTATCTCTCCCCTAGGCAGAGTGGTCCGTTGATTGCCGCTTTTGCAATCCACAACAATATACAGATTCTGCAGATCCGTCTTCACCCAAATGATAATGGTCGAACCGGGATATGCAAAAGAAGCAACTCCTATCGGAGTTTCATTTATTCCGTGCTCTGCCAGATACTGGGTCAATACTTCTTCGGAGTTGACCAGTTCATCTACCTCCCTTGAAACAAGCTTATATCCTCCCTGGAGATAAACATACGTATAAACCGTTTCTTCCGTCCCTTGTTTCAATCGACCCATAGACGGATCCATCAGAAACCGTTGATACTGTAGAACGTCCAAATGATACAGGCTAATTGTTACGCTTCCTTTGGAAAACGGCGGAAACTCCGCGTCCTCCACTGTAGGAAGCGCCGTAGTAACGGGAACCCGGTCGCGCGTAGAACAATGGGTTCGCCGCGTGGTGGTTACCGCCGTAGTGGTCGTGGTCGTAGTAGTAGTGGTGGTCGTAGTCGTTGTGGTAGTGGGCTTTTTCGTAGTCGTGGTGGGTTTGGCGGTGGTGGTCGCGGTGGTGGTCTGTTCGGTTGTTGTGGTGGTCTCCTCCGTGGTGGTGGTTTCCTCCGTCGTGGTCGTGGTGGTGGAAACATCCGTCGGCGGGAGGGAGCTCTCCGGTGAGACCGGTGTCTGGCCGCAGGCGGTGACCAGCGCCGCACACAGTACGGTGGCAAGCAGAATAGCGATTGTTTTTTTCATTTGGTTAACTCCCCTTTCACATCCGACGCGAACCGGTTTACTGTGAATAAATTATACCATATTACACCTCAGTATAACAGTCGCATTTTGCACAAATAGATGAGGCTGTTTTTGGTAAACCCAACAATGGAGAGGCGTTGCTTTCTGTATTCCCGGCTTATACAGAATATTTTTTCAGAAACCTTGTAAAAAACACTTGATTTTTTTCGCATTATCTGCTAAACTATTCCCGTTGCTCTGCGGGATAACTATGTCCCCGCATAAACTATGCTGGATTCGGCCCCGGGCCGACGTAACAGAAGGAGGTGCAGAACAATGGCAAAATGCGATTACTGCGGTAAGAGTGTTACCTTCGGCATCCGTGTGTCTCACTCTCACAGACGGTCCAACCGTTGCTGGAAGGCCAACATCCGCCGTGTCAAGGCGATCGTCGACGGTTCCCCCAAGCGTGTGTACGCCTGCACCCGCTGCCTGCGTTCCGGAAAGGTCACCCGCGCGGTGTAATTCCACCAAAAGGTAAACAAAAAGCCTTCGGCTGATGCCGAGGGCTTTTTTGTTTTTCACGCCGTATGATTGCGCCCTCCTCCGTCCATACTCAAAAGAGAAAGGACGGGATGGACCATGTACAATAAAGTGGAGATATGCGGTGTCAACACCGCCACCCTGAAGGTGCTCACCGAGGCGGAAAAGATCCGCCTGCTCCGGGAGATGCAGGCCGGCAACCGACAGGCCCGGGAGGAGCTGGTGCAGGGCAATCTGCGGCTGGTGCTCAGCGTGGTGCAGCGCTTTGCCGGCCGGGGTGAAAACCCCGACGACCTCTTTCAGGTGGGGTGTATCGGGCTGATCAAGTCCATTGACAATTTCGACCTGTCCCAGAACGTGCGCTTCTCCACCTACGCCGTCCCCATGATCATCGGTGAGATACGCCGCTATCTCCGGGACAACAACGCCATCCGCATCAGCCGCTCTATGCGGGACGTGGCCTACCGGGCCATGCAGGCCAAGGAGCAGCTGCTGGCAGAGAATCACCGGGAGCCCACCATCGACGAGATTGCACGCCGGCTGGACCTGCCCCGGGAGGACGTGGTGATGGCCCTGGAGGCCATCGTGGATCCGGTGAGCCTGTACGAGCCGGTGTACAACGACGGCGGCGACACCATCTACGTGATGGACCAGGTGGGCGACCGCAACGACGACAGCAACTGGCTGGACGAGATCGCCCTCAAGGATGCCATCGCCGCCCTGTCCGACCGGGAGAAGAAAATACTCAATCTGCGGTTTTTCAAGGGCATGACCCAGGTGGAGGTGTCCGGGGAGATCGGCATCTCCCAGGCCCAGGTCAGCCGCCTGGAAAAAGGCGCCCTGGATAAGATCAAACGAGAGCTGTGAAAAGAGCCTCCGGTACACACCGGAGGCTCTCTCGGTACTTATAGATCAGTCGCCTTTATACTTGCGGCGGGTGGCCTGGCCGCCCCGGATGTGCCGCTGGGCCTTGTTGAGTTCCAGCACGTGGCGCACCTGGCCGTACAGCTGGGGATTGACCACCTGCAGGCGCTCCGCCACGTCCTTATGTGCGGTCGTTACAAATGGGAACGGTTTCGTCAAGACCGAGTTCTCGGAAGAGTTTGAGGAAGACCTCAACGTTTCCGTTGTGGTCAACCTCGATTCTATCAATCACTCTCCTGAGCTGTGCGTTGGTTATCTCTCGCAGATTGCTGATATCCTCGATTTGTTTGAAGCTATCGGCAAGTATCATCTGCAGTTGGTCGCCTTTTGTTAGGTGCCGTTCCACCATTCGCAGTTCGCTTTCGAGTCGTTCCAGTTCCTGCTTGTCCCCACCGATCTTAGCGTTCAGTTCTTCACGGGTGATAAGGTCATCGGTGTACATATCCATATACTTTTGACGGTTGCGCTTTAACTTTTCAATCGCTGTACGAAGTTCTTTTTCGTAGGCAACATTTTCATCTTTTGCACGATACACCTTTTGAAACTCATTCACCACACGACCGATAACATTTTTCTTTCGAGAAAGTATATCGGCGAAGTACTGTTCGATAACCTCGATCAGTTCGTTTTCATCAACCGAGAGAGCATTTGGACAACTGTCTGCGCCTCTGTTATGCCCTGAGCATACCCATTTTACATAGGTGTTTTTATAGGTGCGTACACTACGGCGGAAAGACCATCCACAATCCTTACATTTGATAAGGGTTGAGAACAGGTGCAGATTGCTATGCCGTTCCTTGTCCACTTTGAACTTTTTGCCACGCTCTGCCTTGAGACGACCGGCTTCAGCAAAGTCCTCATCACTTATGATACGAAGGTCGGGACGGTCAACAACATACCATTCATCCTCGCTTTTCATGGCTCGTCTGCCCGTAAGGAAGTCGGCGACTTCTTCTTTTCCGTTTATAATTTTTCCGGTATACAGTTCGTTTTCAAGGATACGGCAGACGGCATTTTGCGACCATTCACAACCGCGCTTTGTTTTGATTCCTCGCTCGTTAAGCATATAGGAAATTTTTGCGGCGCCGTGTCCTTCGTTCAAGTACCATCGGTAAATTTGTCGGATGATATCGGCCTCTGCTTTGTTGATTGTCAGATTAAAATAATCGCCGATGGTTTTATCGTAGCCGAAGACGATGTTCGGTACCCTGCCTTTTTCGGCGTTTATCTTTTTGCCGAACTTAACACGCTTGGAGGTGTTTGCGCTTTCCTCTTGTGCCAATGCACCGAAGACGGTCAGCACAAACTCACTGTTTCCCATGCTTGTCATATTCGCAGTAAGGAATTGTGTTTCAATTCCAAGTTCACGAAGGCGGCGGATGTTCTGCAGTAGGTCAACGGTGTTTCGGGCGAAGCGTGATATATCCTTTACCACAACCATATCGAACAGACCCATTTCGGCATCGGCCATCATCCGCAGAAATTGTTTGCGGTTTTTAATTTTGGTTCCCGATAAACCTTCGTCGGCATACAGCTTTACGAGGTTATCACCGGAACGCCCCGTGTATTCAAGGAAGAAGTTTTTCTGTGCTTCAAGTGAATTGAGCTGATCTTCCTTTTCAGTTGACACACGGCAGTAGGCTGCTATATTCATATAATTTTCTCCTTTCCTGTGGTTTGCGACAACACAATACCACATACTGTTTTACAAGTCCAGACAAACACGACTATTGTTTTTTATAAAAGCCATCCCGCTTTTATGCAGGATGGCTGGCTGTTTTTTCGCTGTCATTAACAGCGTTTTTAATTACTTCTTCAACCTTTGCTTTGTTGGCTTCAATAAAAAGTTTCAGAAGCATCTCGGCGGTGTCCTCCACCGAGTTGGGATTATTGAACGTAT
>JAFQKB010000002.1 GCA_017397125.1 Clostridia bacterium
ACATATACCCGGAGTATAAACCGGGTTGGATATTACAAAAAGGCTGGGGCTTGCAGCTGCAAGCCCCAGCCTTTTCATTATGAGAATTTTAGAGATGTAAGGGCGATTCGTGACTCGCCCCTACGATGACGCACGAGGTTGGAGAGGACTTGTAGGGGCGCATTACGATGCGCCCGCGGGCGAACACAGTTCGCCCCTACGATGACGCACGAGATTGGATAGATTTTGTAGGGGAGAGGTTCCACCCCCTCTCGCTAGAATGTACGAATTCATTGCGGGCGGATATGGAATCCGCCCCTACGGTGTTGACCATGGTTGGATAGGATCAAGGCCCCCTCCCCGAGGGGGCTCCCGCCGAAAGGCGGGCAGGGGAGTTATCGCCGGGCGAACGCAGTTCGCCCCTACGAGATCACAACAACCTCATTCCATTCCTCATTACTCATTACTCATTTTTCTCGCTCTTCACTCGATTTCATCCCATTCATCCTGCCACAGGCCGCGGACCTCCAGCACTGCGCGCATATCCGGCGGGATGGGGCTCTTGACCCGCACCGTCTCGCCGGTGACCGGGTGGACAAACACCGTCCGGGCGCAATGCAGCCCGTGACGGGGCAGCACCGTCTCGTCGGTGCCGTACATGGTGTCTCCGGCCAGGGGATGGCCCAGCCAGGCCATATGCACCCGGATCTGGTGGGTGCGGCCGGTCTCGATGACCACCCGCACCAGGGTGATCTCCCCGTCGGTGGCCAACGCCCGCCAGTGGGTGCGGCTGTCCTTGCCGCCCTCCCCCACCTCCCGGGTGATGGTGCAGTCCTCCTTGACCCGGATGGGCTGATCGATGGTGCCCTCCCCCCGCAGCTCGCCCAGCACGATGGCAAAATACACCTTTTGCGGCTTTTGCGCCATAGCAAAGGCGATGTGGGGGCTTTTAGCCGCCAGCAGCAGGCCGCTGGTGTTGCGGTCCAGCCGGTTCACCGGCCGAAAGGAAAGGGGCGTGCCCTTGCGCTCAAAATAGCCCACCACCGCGTTGGCCAGGGTGGGCTCCGGCTTGCCGGCGGAGGGGTGCACCGCCAGATAGGGCGGCTTGTCCACCAGCAGCAGATAGTCGTCCTCGTACACCACCGACAGGGGCATATCCGCCCCCTCGATGCGCACCGCATCCTCCGGCATCCGCAGGCAGACCCGCTGCCCCGCATCCACCCGGTCGATGGAGCGCCAGGGCCGGCCGTCCACGGTCATACCGCCCGGCACCCGCTTGAGCTTGACCACCATCCGATAGGACAGGCCGCAGGCCCGCCGCAGAAAGGTCTGCAGCATCTCGCCGTGGTATTCCGGCGGCACGATATAGCTATACTCGCCCACGGCGCAGGCCTCCCTCCGGATCCCGGCGGCGGAGGATCAGCCGATAGGTGATCCACTGGGCCACCGTGGTCAGCAACCACGAGATGGGATAGGAAAGATAGATCATCTCCAGGGTAGGCATCAGCGGCAGCGCAAACCATATCCACACCAGCCGCATGCCGCACACGCCCAGCACCGTGATGAGCATAGGCGCCACCGAGGCACCCAGGCCCCGGATGCCGCCGGTGATGACGTCCATAGCACCGCAGAGGAAGTAGGCGGTACCGATAAACAGCAGACGGGTCATACCATATTCGATCGCCTGAGGCGAGTCGGAGATGTACAGCCCCAGCAGGGGGCGTCCGCACACAATCAGCAGCCCCGCCATCACCACGCCGATCACCGTCACGCTGGCCACGCAGGTGTTCATCACCTGCCGCACCCGCTTATAATTGGCGGCGCCCACGTTCTGGCCCACAAAGTTCAGCGCCGTCTGGTGCAGCGCGTTCATGGATACGTATACAAAGCCCTCCAGACTGCCGGCGGCGGAATAACCGGCCACCGCCACCGGACCGAAGTCGTTGACCGAGGACTGGATCATCACGTTGGAGATGGAGAACATAGACCCCTGTATGCCGGCGGGCAGACCGATGCGCAGCATCCGCAGCAGCACCCGGCCCTCCAGCCGCATGTGCCGCCAATCCAACCGGCAGGCGTCGGTGCGGTGGGAGAGCGCCCGCAGCACCAGCACCGCCGACAGGGTCTGGGACAGGGCGGTGGCCAGCGCCACGCCCGCCACGTCCATCCGGAATGCGGTGACGAAAAACACGTTGAGTGCCACGTTGACCCCACCGGCGATCATCAAAAAGATCAGCGGGCTGCGGGAATCCCCTGCCGCCCGCAGGATGGAGGCGCCGTAGTTGTACACCATGGTGGACACGATGCCGCCAAAATACACCTGCACGTACAGAATGGACAGATGGATAAATTCCTGGGGGGTGTTCATCCACCGCAGAAAAATCGGGGCGGCGAAAATGCCCACGCCGGTGAGCAGCAGGCCGCTGACCACCGCCAGCGGAATGGCGGTATGTACCGTGCGGCGCACCACCTCGTCATCACCGGCGCCCAGGCCCTGGGCCACCGTCACACCGGCGCCCACCGACAGGCCGATGAACAGATTGGTGATGAGATTGATGATGGAGTTGGTGGCACCCACCGCGCCCACCGAGGCGCTGCCGCAGAACTGGCCCACCACCACCAGGTCGGCGGCGGTGAACAACAGCTGCAGCAGACCGGTCAGGATGATCGGCACCGTGTACCGGACGACGTTGGAGAACAACGGTCCGTTGCACATATCAATGGATTTTTTCGGCACAAAGGCTCCTCCTTTCCCCTATGTGTCGGGTTGCCATAGAAAAAAACGGCTGACGGACAGCGTGCTGTCGTCAGCCGTTTTGTTCGTTTTTATTTCATTGCGATGACGGCCTTGACCTTTTCCGCAATATGGGGGGCGGTCAGGCCATACAGCTCCAGCAGCTCCAGCGCCGGACCGGAACGGCCAAAGGTGTCCTCCACGCCCACCCGCAGCATGGGCACCGGCCTGCCGCTCTCGCACAGCACCTCGGCCACGGCACTGCCCAGACCGCCGATGATATTGTGCTCCTCGGCGGTGACGATGGCGCCGGTCTCGGCAGCGGCCTTGAGAATAATATCCTTGTCAATGGGCTTGATGGTGGCCATATTGATCACCCGCACGGAGACGCCCTCCTCCGCCAGCTGCCGGGCGGCGATCAGCGCCTCGTTGACCAGCAGGCCGGTGGCGATGACCGTCACGTCGGTGCCGGGCACCAGCTCCTTGCCCTTGCCGATGACAAACTCCACGTTCTCCTCGTTGAACACCGGCACAGCCAGACGGCCGAACCGCAGATACACCGGGCCGTCCCACTCTGCGGCGGCACGGACAGCCGCTCTGGCCTCCGGGCCGTCGGCGGGGTTGAGGATCACCATGCCGGGGATGGTGCGCATAATGCCGATGTCCTCGCAGCACTGGTGGGTGGCACCGTCCTCGCCCACCGACACGCCGGCGTGGGTGGCACCGATCTTAACGTTCAGATGGGGGTAGCCGATGGAGTTGCGGATCTGCTCAAAGGCACGGCCCGCCGCAAACATGGCGAAAGAGGAAGCAAACACCAGCTTGCCCGCGGCGGCCAGACCGGCCGCAATGCTCATCATATTGCCCTCGGCGATGCCGGTATTGATAAACCGGTCGGGGTGCGCCTTCTTAAAGGCGCCGGTCTTGGTGGCGGCGGCCAGGTCGGCGTCCATCACCACGATATCCTGTCGCTCGTTGCCCAGTTCGACCAGTGCCTGGCCGTAGGCGTCGCGGGTAGCGATCTTAATCACGTCTGCCATCCGTCAACCCTCCAATTCCTGCAGTCGGGCGGTCAGTTCCGCCATAGCGATATCGTATTCAGCCTGCTTGGGGGCGGCGCCGTGCCAGCTGCACTGGTTCTCCATAAAGGAGACGCCCTTACCCTTGACCGTCTTCTGCACGATGGCGGTGGGCTTGCCCTTGACCGTCTTGGCCTCGTTGCAGGCGGCCTCGATCTGATCCAGGTCGTTGCCGTCGATCTCGATGACGTGGAAGCCGAAGGCGGCAAACTTTTCCGGGATGGGATAGGGGGAGTTGACCTCCTCCACCGTGCCGTCGATCTGCAGGTTGTTGTTGTCCACGATCACCACCAGGTTGTCCAGCCCCTTGGCGGCGGCAAACATAGACGCCTCCCAGACCTGGCCCTCGCTGATCTCGCCGTCGCCCAGGATGGTATAGACCCGGTAGTCCGCGCCGTCCAGCTTGGCGGCCAGGGCCATGCCCACCGCGCAGGAGATGCCCTGGCCCAGCGAGCCGGAGGACATATCCACGCCGGGGATGTGCTTCATATCCGGGTGGCCCTGCAGAATGGAATCGGTCTTGCGCAGGGTGGGGATCAAGTCGGTGGAGAAATAGCCCCGCAGAGCCAGGGCGCCGTACAGCGCCGGGGCGGCGTGGCCCTTGGACAGCACCAGCCGGTCACGGCCGGGCCATTTGGGGTCGGCGGGATCGATATTCATCCCTTTCCAATACAGATACGCCAGATCGTCCGCAATGGACAGCGAGCCGCCGGGGTGGCCGCTCTTGGCGTGAAAGGTGCCCTCGATGACCGCCAGACGGATCTTGGTGGCGATGACCGAAAGCTCTTTTTTGGTGATTGCATCCATACAAAACGCCCTTTCCGCAGGGATGACAGACCCCGCACTTTTCACTCCTATTAGTGTATCACAAGCCTGCAAAAAAAGCCAGTCTTTTTCCGGGTTTTTCTGCTTTTTTTCAAGTTTTTTCGGCAATTGCTTCCAGCAGACGTGCCGCGTACCATTTCCGGCCCCGATGAACGCAGGCGGCGGGCAAAAACACCTGGTCCGGCCCGGTGCGACGGGCCTGGGGTCCGCCGGTGCGCCGCACCAGCTCCAGCACCGCATCCGCCTGCGGACCGGCGGCCAGATACCGCTCCTCCCGGGTTCCGTCGGGGCGGTGGAGCACCGTCTTGGCCACACACACCCGGCAGCCGCCGGCCGCCAGATCCGCCTGCAGCAGCGCCCGCACCGCCGCCAGGTCCGGCTCGGCATCCGCCCACACCTTGAGGATGGCAAAGCCCATCAGCGGCGCACCCTCCGGGTCGGTATAGCGGCGATAGTCCCGGGCAAAGAGGGTGGGCAGATCCGTTTCGCTGAGCAGCTCGTTCTGGAGGGCGGCAAACAGCGCCGCCGGGTCCTCGCCGCACAGGTCGGCAAGCCACCCGGCCGTCTCCCGGTCCTGCTCCTTTGCCTTATAGGGGGATAGCCCCTCGGTGTCCAGCAGGATCGCCCCCAGCAGCACCCGGGCGCAAAAGGCGTCCGGCACCAGCCCGTCCCGGCGGATGCGCCGGGCCACCAGGGTGGTGGCGGCACCCACCGGCTGTATCTCTGCGTCGATGTCGGTCAGGTCGGTGCCCGGGGACAGGGGATGGTGGTCCACCACCGCCACCACACGACCGGCATAGGCGGCCGTATCGTGGTGGTCAGTGAGCACCAGCTGGGCGGCGGGGTTCACCGCCCCCAGGGGCGCCAGAGACGCCGCATCCCCCAACAGCCAGGCGGTCTCCCGGGGCAGCGCCGCCGCCTGCACCAGCGGCACCGCCGGGGTGCCCGTGCGGGTCAGCCGCCAGGCCTCGAACAGCGCGGACACCACCGCATCGGTGTCCGGCGCCGGGTGTCCCACCACGGTCAGCCGGGAGGCCTCCGCCCTCCGGCTGCAGTCTGTGAGATAGGTTGTCAGCGCCCGGTGTGTCATCCCGTCTCCCCCTTTTCTGCCGCCAGTATACCACGCGCCGCATTTCTTGTCAAAGAAAGTTGGAAAAATCACGGATTTCCCTTTGACTTTTTTGGAAACTTATGGTATCTTAAATTATAATCGGTTAATATGGGCCAATTTGGGGAAAGACAAGCCCCGTTTGGTACATACTAATCTTGATGTGCGGGAGGTGCCGGATGAAAAACAGAATCGATCCCACCGTCCGCCGGGAGACCGGCCACGTGGCCCTGTGGGTGGCGGTGTCCATCCTGCCGGTGCAGGCGGTGTTTCTGCTGCTGCGCCAGTGGGATTATGCGGTGCTGCTGGGCAGTCTGCTGGGCGGCGCCACCGCGATCTTTAACTTTTTGCTGGTGGGGCTGATGATCCAGAAGGCTCTGGCCCAGACCGAAAAGCAAGCCAAAAACACCGTGCGGCTCAGCCAGGGCGGCCGCCTACTGCTGCAGGGCATGATCCTGGTGCTGGCTGCCGTGCTGCCCTGCTTCAATATCTGGGCGGCGGCCATTCCTCTGCTGGTGCCCCGGGTGGCGGTGTCCGTCCGGGCCAAGCTCGAAGCCAAGCGCAATCCCTCGCCCGACCGCCCCGCCATCGGCTGGGAGGATGAGGAGGATGAGGAAGAGGACGACGAGGATTGATCTTCAACCCTCTCCGACTTCGCTGGCGCTCGGCCACCTCTCCCGGAGGGAGAGGCTTATGGGCGAACAAATGTGTTTGCAGAATCGAAGAAAATACGGCGCATGCCGTATTTCAAAGGGGCGCAACGCAATTAATGGTCTGCACAATCTACAAGCGCCCCTGAATCGCCCCTACGGTCACACATCGAGGTTGGATGGGGTTTGTAGGGGCGTTCTTTGAACGCCCGCGGGCGAACACACCATGTTACACTTGACACACAGTTCGCCCCTACGGCATCCATTTGAGATTGCGGGAATCCTGGGAACGGGCGATTCGTGAATCGCCCCTACGGTCATACACCGGGTTGGATAGGGTTTGTAGGGGCGCATCACAATGCGCCCGCAGAGAAAAGCACAAACCTCGTGAAGCCTCCCGCTTGAGGGAGGTGGATTTTGCCGCAAGCAAAAGACGGAGGGAGTTTATGATCCCCCCGGGCGGATATGGAATCCGCCCCTACGGCGTTGGTTTGAGATTGTGGCAATTTTGGAGACGGGCGATTCGTGAATCGCCCCTACGGTGACAATCTGGGATTGTGCGCAAAACGAGAACGGGACGGGAGACCCGTCCCCTACATTTCTCATTCCTCACTCCTAACTCCTAACTCCTCACTCTTCATTCCTCATTACTAATTACTCATTTCTCATTTAATTTGAGGTGATTGTATGAACACAAAAAGCCGCCGGTTTAAGACGGTGGACATCCTGCTGCTGGCCGGCGCCATTCTACCGTTGCTGGCGGTGATGACCCTCAAGGTGCTGACCACACCCGCCAGCGAAGGGATCTCCATCACCGGCGCCATGATCTATTTCACCATTCCTATGCCGCTGCAGGATCTGCCCATCACCGAGGCACAGCTCAATTCCTGGGCGGTGATGCTGACCATCCTGTTTCTATGCCTGTATCTGACCCACGGCCTGGCGCTGCGCCCGGGCACCAAGCGGCAGCTGGTTGCCGAGTGGATTGTCGAAAAATGTCAGAATATGGTCAACACCAATATGGGCGAATATTTCAAGAGCTTTGCTCCCTTTATCGCCGCCATTATGGGACTGTCGGCCCTGTCCAGCCTGTCCAGCCTGCTGGGGCTGTTCGCCCCCACCTCGGACATCAACGTG
The DNA here is from genome assembly GCA_017397125.1 of Clostridia bacterium. Classification (GTDB taxonomy): domain Bacteria; phylum Bacillota; class Clostridia; order Oscillospirales; family Acutalibacteraceae; genus UBA5905. Next base: position 7,513 of record JAFQKB010000002.1, read on the forward strand.
GTGGCCGGCTGGGCCATCCTGGTATTCGGCCTCATCACCTACTATAAGCTCAAGGCCGGCCCCCTCCACTATCTCAAGGGCTTTACCGAGCCGGTGCCGGTGCTGCTGCCCATGAACATCATCAGCGAGGCCGCTACCCCGGTGTCCATGTCCTTCCGTCACTACGGCAACATCCTCTCCGGCAGCATCATATCGGCGCTGCTGGCCGCCGCCTTTGGCGGGCTGAGCAACCTATTGCTGGGCTGGCTGCCGGGTGTGCTGGGTGATTTCCCCCTGCTGCGCATCGGCGTCCCCGCGGTGCTGAGCCTGTATTTCGATATCTTCAGCAGCGGTCTGCAGGCCTTCATCTTCGCCACGCTGACCATGATGTATATATCCGGCGGCTTCCCCCAGAGCGAGTTTGAGGCCCGCAAGGCCAAGCGCGAGGCCAAAAAGCGCGCAAAATTAAAGGCAAAAACGGCGAAAGCCGAGCAATAAAGCAACCAAAAACCATTAAATAAACGGAGGTAATCATTATGTTGGAACTGGCTTTAGGTATCATCTTGGGTGGCTGCGCCGTAGGCGCCGGTCTGGCCATGATCGCGGGTGTGGGCCCCGGTATCGGCGAAGGTAACGCCGTTGCCAAGGCCTGCGAGGCCATCGGCCGTCAGCCCGAGTGCAAGGGCGACGTCACCTCGACCATGATCACCGGCTGCGTTATCGCCGAGACCACCGGTCTGTACGGTCTGGTTATCGCGATCCTGCTGATCTTCGTGGCGCCCCGTCAGTTTGTGAACATCCTGATGGAATCCATCGGCAAATAACAAACAGAGGTTGATTGTATGATTCAGACGTTAGAGATCATTTCGGTCAATCTTTGGCAGATTCTGATTTCTCTGGCTAACCTGCTTCTCATCTATATTATCCTTAAAAAACTGCTGTGGAAGCCGGTCAAAAAGGTGATGGACCAGCGGCAGGCCATGGTGGACGACCAGTTCGCCGCCGCCGAGGCCGCCGAGGAGGAGGCCAACCGGGATAAGGCCGAGTGGGCCGCCCGTCTGGCCACCGCCGACGCCGAGGCGGATGCCCGCATCCAGGCGGCGGACGAGACCGCCCGCCAGCACGGTGACCGCATCGTGGCGGACGCCCGGGACAAGGCCCAGGGCATCCTCCGCCAGGCAGAGGCCGAGGCCGCCCTGGAGCGGCAAAAGGCTGAGGCCGGTATCAAGCAGGAGATCGCCGCCGTGGGTACCCAGCTGGCGGAGAAGATGCTGGAGCGGGAGATCAACCCGGAGGATCATCGCCAGATGATCGAGTCCTTCCTGGCCGAAATGGGTGATGCCACATGACAGAGCTGAGTAAGGATTACGCCGAGGCACTGTTTGCCCTGGCGGCCGAAATAAAACAGGAAAAAGCCTATTTAGACGCCCTGGAGTCGGTGAACGACCTGTTCGCCGACAACCCGGAGTATACCGAATTGCTGGCCGCCCCCTCTGTGCCCCAGAGCGAGCGGACCGGCTTGATCGAGCAGGCCTTTGGGGACAGTCTGCCGGAGCAGGTGCTGTCCTTTGTCCAGCTGCTCTGCGCCCACGGGCGCATCCGCAGTCTGCCCGCCTGCACAGAGGAATATCGCCGCCTGTATCAGGCTGCGGTGGCTATGTCCACCGCCTATGTGACCAGCGCCGTGCCCCTGACCGACGACGAAAAGGAGCGGCTGGCCGAAAAGCTGTCCGCCCTGTCCCGGTGTCGGGTGGAGCTGGTGTGCGCCGTGGACGAGAGCCTGCTGGGCGGTATCACCGTCCGGCTGGACGGCAAGGTGATGGACGGCAGTCTGCGCCGCCGTCTGCAAGTAGTGAAGGATGTGATTGAACAGTGAGCAATAAGCCGGCTGAGATCAGCCAGATCATCAAGGAACAGATCCGCCAGTATCGCTCCCGCATCGAGATGACCGAGACCGGCACCGTTATCCTGGTGGGTGACGGCATCGCCCGTGTCTACGGCCTGCGGGGCTGTATGGCTGGCGAGCTGCTGGAGTTTGAGGACGGCAGCGTGGGTCTGGCCCAAAACCTGGAAGAGGAGACCGTTTCGGTGGCCGTCCTCTCCGACCAGAACGACATTCACGAGGGCAGCACCGTCAGGCGCACCGGCCGGGTGCTGAACGTGCCGGTGGGCGACGGCCTACTGGGCCGCGTGGTCAACGCCCTGGGTGCCCCCATCGACGGCAAGGGACCCATCGCCACCACCGACACCCGCCCCATCGAATCTCCGGCCCTGGGCATCATCGAGCGCAAGAGCGTGGCGGTGCCCCTGCAGACCGGTATCAAGGCCATCGACAGCATGATCCCCATCGGCCGCGGCCAGCGCGAATTGATCATCGGTGACCGCCAGACCGGTAAGACCACCATCGCCATCGACACCATCCTCAACCAGAAGGATACCGGTGTTATCTGTATCTACGTGGCCATCGGCCAAAAGAGCACCTCGGTGGTGCAGATCGCCAACGAGCTGCAGCAGGCCGGCGCCATGGAATATTCCATCATTGTGTCCGCCTCTGCCAGCGAGAGCGCACCCCTGCAGTATATCGCTCCCTACGCCGGCTGCGCCATGGCAGAGTATTTCCGGGAGCAGGGCAAGGATGTCCTCATCGTCTACGACGACCTGTCCAAGCACGCGGTGGCCTATCGTGCCCTGTCCCTGCTGATCCGCCGTCCCCCCGGACGCGAGGCCTATCCCGGCGACGTATTCTACCTCCACTCCCGTCTGCTGGAGCGTGCGGTGTGCGTGGCCGACGAATACGGCGGCGGCTCCATCACCGCCCTGCCCATCATCGAGACCCAGGCGGGCGACGTGTCCGCCTATATCCCCACCAACGTCATCTCCATCACCGACGGCCAGATATTCCTGGAGACCGAGCTGTTCCACAGCGGCATCATGCCCGCCATCAACCCGGGCATCTCGGTCAGCCGTGTGGGCGGCTCCGCCCAGCTCAAGGCGATGAAAAAGGTGTCCGGTGAGCTCAAGCTGCTCTATTCCCAGTACCGCGAGCTGCAGGCCTTTGCCCAGTTCGGCAGCGACCTGGATGCGGACACCAAGGCCCGTCTGGCCCTGGGCGAGCGCATCGTGGCCGTGCTGGGTCAGCACCGCAACAGCCCCGTGCGCGTGGGCTGCCAGGTGGTGATCATCTACGCCGTCACCCACGGCTGGCTGGACCCCGTGCCGGTGGCCGAGGTGCGTGCCTACGAGGAGCGGCTGTACGAGCTGCTCACCCAGAAGTACAACGACCTGCTCTGCCGCTTTGAGCAGGGCTATTTTGAGGCCGAGGACGTCGCCGCGATGGAGAACGCGCTGCAAGAGATGGCGAGGTGAGCGCCGTGGGAGCTGACATCAAGAGCCTGCGCACCCGCATCAAAAGCGTAAACTCCACCCTGCATCTGACCCGGGCCATGGGCCTGGTGGCCTCCTCCAAGATCCGGCGCGCCACCGAGCGGATGCTCCACGGCCGGGACTATGCCGCGGCCCTCACCCAGGTGCTGGGCCTGCTGACCGCCAGCCCGGAGTGCGCCCGCAGCCCCTATATGCGGCAGTCCGGGGACGGCCGCACCCGGCTGATCGTCATCGCCGGTGACCGGGGTCTGGCCGGCGGCTACAACGCCAACGTGTTCCGCACCGTCCGGGAGTATCCCGACGCCCAGATCATCCCCATCGGCAAAAAGGCCTGCGAGCGGTATCACGGCGAGATGCGCCTGTGCGAGCATCTGGACAGCCGTGCCGCCTACGACCTGGCGGTGGAGCTGTGCCGGGATTTTGCCGCCGGCGAATACGACCGGCTGGGCATCCTCTACACCCGCTACGTGTCCATGATGAGCCAGCAGCCGGAGATACTCTGGGTGCTGCCTCTGACCCGGGAGGAGCCCGCCTCCCCCGCCGCCGTCCTGTTCGAGCCGGACGAGAGCACCATCCTGCAGACCGCCGTGCCCGAGTACGTGACCGGGCGCATTATGGCGGCGGTGCGGGAGAGCTACGCCAGCGAGGTGGTGGCCCGGCGGATGGCCATGGACTCCGCCGGAAAGAACGCCACCGAGATGATCGCCGACCTGCAGCTGGAATACAACCGGGCGCGGCAGGGCAGCATCACCCAGGAGATCACCGAGATCGTGGCCGGCGCCAACGCGTAAGCGTAGAGGCGGCGTCCCGACCGCCCGGTTTGCTCCGCAACCACCTCATCCGGCATTTGACGTGCAAATGCCACCTTCCCCTGGAGGGGAAGGCTTCCATACTTCCTACTATCAAGGAGGAATAACCAATGAGTGACAAACACATCGGCAGTGTGGCCCAGGTCATGGGTCCGGTCATCGACGTCCGGTTTGAGGACGGACACCTGCCGGCTATCTATAACGCCCTCACCGTGCCGGTGGGGGACCGCACCCTCACCGTAGAGGTGGCCCAGCACATCGGTGACAATACCGTGCGCTGCGTGGCCATGGCCTCCACCGACGGCCTGCAGCGGGGTGCCGCCGTCACCGATACCGGTGCGGCCATCAGCGTGCCGGTGGGTAAGGGTACCCTCGGTCGCATCTTTAACGTACTGGGCGAGCCGGTGGACAACCTGCCCGCCCCCGAGGCCGAGGAGCACTGGGACATCCACCGTCCCGCCCCCGCCTATGACGAGCTGTCCACCTCCACCGAGATCCTGGAGACCGGCATCAAGGTGGTGGACCTGATCTGCCCCTATTCCAAGGGCGGTAAGATCGGTCTGTTCGGCGGCGCCGGCGTGGGCAAGACGGTGCTCATCATGGAGCTGATCAACAACATCGCCAAGCAGCACGGCGGTCTATCCGTATTCACCGGCGTGGGCGAACGCACCCGTGAGGGCAACGACCTCTACAACGAAATGAAGGAGTCCGGCGTTCTGGAAAAGACCGCCCTGGTCTATGGCCAGATGAACGAGCCCCCCGGAGCCCGTATGCGGGTGGGCCTGTCCGGCCTGACCATGGCAGAGTATTTCCGGGACAGCGAGGGCCAGGACGTGCTGCTGTTCATCGACAACATCTTCCGCTTTACCCAGGCGGGCTCTGAGGTGTCGGCTCTGCTGGGCCGTATGCCCAGTGCCGTGGGCTATCAGCCCACCCTGGCCAACGAGATGGGCGCTCTGCAGGAGCGCATCACCTCCACCAAAAAGGGCTCCATCACCTCGGTGCAGGCGGTGTTCGTGCCGGCGGACGACCTGACCGACCCGGCCCCCGCCACCACATTTGCCCACCTGGACGCCACCACCGTGCTGTC
>JAFQKB010000014.1 GCA_017397125.1 Clostridia bacterium
ACCTATATCTTCTCCTGCGATTTCAAGTCTTCTGCTGGAGTCAAGCCCGTGATTTATTTCAAGCATATGGATGGCACCACGGACGTGGATCAAACCGAGTGGTATCCCGAGCCGGATGGTGCTAATTGGACACACTTCTCTATGGAAGTGAACAGCGATGTTTACACCAAGCTGAAGTTCCAGCTGTGTGCCGGCAACAAAACCGAGACGCATTTCGATAACGTGTCGCTGATCAAGAAGGCTACTGAGCCGGAAGAGCCTGAAGAACCTGAAGATCCCGTGGTTGAGAACCTGATCGCCAACGGCGACTTTGAGACCGGCGACGGCACCGATTGGGTGCTGCTGGGCGGCTCCGAGGTGAAGGCGGAGGCGGCGAAGGACGGTAGCTATGGTCTGTACGTCCCTGCCGGCAGTGCGTACGTGGGTGGTGTGACCAAGCCTGTGGTCGAGGCGAACACCACGTATCGGTTCTCTTTTGATTTCAAATCTCCTGCCGGAGATGAGCCTCTGGTTTATTTCAAGCATATGGATGGTACCACGGACGTGGACCAGACCGTCATTTATCCCGAGCCGGATGGTGCTAATTGGACACATTTCTCTGTGGAAGTGAACAGCGATGTTTACACCAAGCTGAAGTTCCAGCTGTATGCCGGCGAAAAAGCCACTGAGAAGTATTTTGACAACGTAACGCTGGTTAAGGTCGGCGCCACGGAGCCCGAAGAACCCGAAGATCCTGTCGAGCCCTCCTTCGATGGTTATATCGCCAACGGCGACTTTGAAACCGGTGATTACACCGGTTGGGGTGGCGCCGGCAATATGCAGATTGCGACAACCAACGTCCACAGCGGTAAGTATGCGGCTATGGTATCTGGCAAACAGTGGTCCGGTCTGTTGCAGAGAGTAAAAGTAGCTCCCAACACGGATTACAAGTACACCTTCTGGGTGCGGTATGAGTATGGTCTCAATGAGCAAACGCTCTTTGTAAAAGCGGGTGACAAGAATCTGTCTAATCACGCCATCAAGCCCGGCAAATTAGGTGAATGGACCAAATACGAGATTGCGATTAACAGCGGCGAGTATACCGAGCTCGCTTTACAGTTCTGTATTACCAGCAATGAAGAGGCTGTGCTGGTGTATGACGATATTTCGTTCACCCAGGTTGGCGGTATTACCTTTGATGGTTATCTGTACAACGGCAGTTTCGAGACCGGCGATAAAACCAAGTGGAGCGGCGGCAGTTCTTTCGAGATCGTCACCGATGCCCAGGATGGCGCTTTCGCCCTACATATCACCGGCGATAACTGGGCCAATATCGGTCAGCAGATCTCCGTCAAGGCCAACACCGATTATACGGTTGTGCTGTGGGCCAAGAAGGCAAAGGGCAGCGGTCAGTTTGCTCTGCTGTACAAGGATGAGAACCAGACAAAGAATGTAGACCAATTCTACATCGATCCCACAGACGACTGGGAGGAATATAAGTGGACGTTCAATACCGGCGAATACGCCAACGGTTACTTCCGTATTATGGCGGACAGTTCCACCAATACAGCGTATGTGGATAATATTTCGATTGTGGAAGGCGTTCCTTCCGCGCCGAATGGATTGATCGCCAACGGCGACTTTGAGACCGGCGATCTGACCGATTGGGAGAATATCCACTCCGAGTCCGTGGTGGTAAACACCGACAAACAGGAGGGTGAGTACGCCCTGCATCTGAAGGGCAATCAGTGGTCTGCCGTTCGCCAGACGGTTGCCACCGAGAAGAACACGGATTATGTGTTGACCTTCTATGTCAAGCGCCTCGCCGGTTTCGACAAGATGGCCGTGTGGCTGAAGGATGGCGACAATAACCTGCTGAATCCCGAAGGTAAGGAGATCGGTCTGGAATACGCCGTGACCGAGTCGGACGGATGGCTGAAGGTAGAGCACATCTTCAATAGCTACAATCAGACCCAAGTGGACGTGTTGTTCGGCATAATGGCCGCTGGCAACGAGGTGCTGATCGATAACATCCACTTGGATGTGTACGAGAAGCCTGCGGTAGAGCCCTTAGTGCTGTATTCTTGGGGTCAGGTGGCCAATCGCCCCAACAAGGCGTCGGACAACCTGATTGTGAACGGCAGTTTTGAATCCGCCGAGGGAGCGCAGTGGAATACCGCCGGTTTTATCAACGAGTATGTCTCGGTGGTAGAGGATGCCACCGCCAAGGATGGCAATAAGGTGCTGTATTTCAACTCTCACGCCGCCACGGAGAAGACAATGTACGTCTTCTGGGTGGATGTGGAGCCCAATACCAATTACACCTTCTCGGCATTCGTCAAGGGTGCCTTTATGTCCAGAGAAAACCGTTGCACCGCCACCTTTGGTGTGGTAGACCCCGATGAGATGACCTTCCTCATTTATGACGGCGAAAAGGGTAAGAACTCCAAGGAATACTATCAAATGGTTCCTCCCAGCTGGGATAACGTTTGGCACTTGCGTTCGGTGGCCTTCAACAGCGGCGAGAAGACCAAGATCGGTATCGCTGTCTACGGCGTGGCGTCTCAGATGTATCTGGACGATATCGCGCTGTTCAAGAGCGATGCGGGTGCGAAATACACAGTCCCCGTAATGACCGATGTGGTTTCTACCAACATTCTGTCTAAGCACGCCGGTTGCGACCCTCAGGACAACTTGGTGGGCAACTTCAACCTGAATGATGTGGAGGATACGTTCTGGTCTGCCGGTTACGGCTGGAAGAATGGTACTTTGTGCATCCGTGAGGATGAGTACGGTTACGGCAACTCTCTGCAATATACCGCCAGTGACGATCCTGTGGGTATCCATTATATCCGTTGGATCGATGTGGAGCCCAATACCGCCTACACATTCTCTGTGGATCTGTTGGTGCAAGAGAGCGGCAACGGCTATTTGGCGCTTATTGACTCCAAGCCCAGCAAACCCGCCCAATTCATCAATCTACAGTTCAGTACGGATGTATTTGGCGAAGAGTGGATAAAGTTCTATATCGATTTCAATACCGGCTGCTACGATCGCATCGGCATCGCCATCGTGGACAAGGGCGGTCAGGCATTGCTGGATAACATCCGCATCTTCAAAACGGTAGATGGCAAGGATGTGATCGACGACTTTGTCGCGGCTAAGACCGGCTGGGAGAAAGATGGTTCCAAGTGGATCTACTTTGAGGATGGAGATCAGGTCTATGGTAAGTGGATCCAGGACGGTGGCGCTTGGTATTACATTGGCGCCGACGGTTATATGGTTGCCAATAAGTGGATGAAGGATTCTAAGGGCTGGTGCTGGCTGACCTCTTCCGGTAAGATGGCGGTCAATGCTTGGGTCATGGATTCTAAGGGTTGGTGTTATGTGGGCGACGATGGCTACTGTGTCACCAATACATGGAAGAAGGACAGCATTGGCTGGTGCTATCTGGACGAAAACGGCTCTATGGTAAAGAACGATTGGGTCGTGGACGGCAACGATTGGTATCTGCTGGATGCCAACGGCTATATGGTTGCTAATAAGTGGGTGCACGACGGCATTGGTTGGGTGTACCTAGAGGGCTCCGGCAGACTGGCCGCCAACAAGTGGGTTAAGGATTCTACCGGTTGGTGCTACCTGGGTGCTGATGGCTATATGGTGACTGATAAATGGATTAAGGATAGCGTGGGCTGGTGCTATGTAGGTGCCGACGGCTACTGTGTCACCAATGCCTGGAAGAAGGATTCCAAGGGCTGGGTTTATCTGGACGGTAATGGACGTATGGTGACCAACAAGTGGGTCAAGGATAGTGTAGGCTGGTGCTATGTAGGTGCCGACGGCTACGCGGTGACGAATTGTTGGAAGAAGGATTCCATCGGTTGGTGCTATCTCAACGCCAACGGTTCGATGACCAAGAACGGTTGGGTCTATGACGGCGGTCAGTGGTATTATTTGGACGGCAACGGCTATATGGTCGCCAATAAGTCTCTCACCATCAAGGACAAGACCTATCACTTCAACACCTTCGGTGTGTGCACCAATCCTTAACCGAGTTATGTTCGACAAGGTCGCGGCTTCGTCGGAAGCCGCGACCTGAAAGGAGAAAACGATGAAAAAGATATTTTCTGTTCTGTTGACACTACTGATCCTGCTGGGCTTGTGTGTTGGCTGTGGACAGACGCCGGAGCCGGACTTCAGCAAAGATGTGGACGTATCCACGGACATTAGTCAAGAGGAGAGTTCTACCGTATCGGACGACAGCACCGATGACTCTACGACCACCACCGAGACAGATGCGTCCGGCACAGTGGAAGACAGCGATGTGACGGATAGCCCCTCTTCTGATGCGTCCGACAACAGATCTACCTCAAAGACGTCTGAAAAGACCTCTGACAAGGGCACGACTTCTTCTCCCCTCAGGGGTACAACGTCTTCCACAACCAGAGGGCAGGCCGGTCCTATTCGCACCACCACCAAAACCACTGTTGCTACTTCTACAGGCAGTATGACCAAAACCACTGTGAATGTGGATACTCAAAAGACGCTGTTTGATGAAATCCCTGCGGCACTCAGCAAGCAAAAGGTCAAAATGCTGGTGTGGTGGCCTATAATGGACAGCGACAATGAGCAGTCTGCTTTCTTTACGGAAAAAACCGGCATTGGGGTTAAATACGAAACGATCAACGCTTCCAACTACCAGACCCGTCTGTCGGCGATGATTATGAGTAACAACGCACCCTCCTGTGCGGCAATGCTTGCCGGTTGGTATCCTCAGCCCATCACCCGTGGTCTGCTCCAGCCTATCAAGAATACAGGCTGGGATTTCACAGACGATATCTATGCCACCAATCTGATGGACGAGTTTGCCTATAAGGGTGAATATTATGCAATTGCCTTGACGGGCTCTGTCAATCCTACCTTCAACATAATGTTCTTCAATCGTGATCTTCTCAAGAGATTTGGCGTGACCCAAGATCCTTATCAACTATGGAAAGCCGGTAAGTGGAACTGGGATACTTGCCTGGAGATGGCGAGAAAGTGTACCGACATTTCCAAGGGTATGTACGGCATGACCCTAACCTGGCAGTATTATTGGATGGTTTCTGCCGGTCAGGACTTTGTAGTACCCACCAAGGACGGCTTGATGAACAATGTGAAGAACCCGGCGATAGCCGATGCATGGATGTATGCTTGGCGTCTTACCAATGAGTACAAGGTAGTGGACCATAGTTTTACAGATTCGGCACCCTTTTACGCGCATACCAGTGCTCTGTATGCAACCGGCAGTTATGAGATGCAGAACAACCAGCCAACGTATCCTCCGGCTATGATGGCCGATGTAGATTGGGGCGTTGTTCCGTTCCCATCCCCCGCCGGTATGGATCCCATTGCCTCCTGTGATGGTACGGTGTGGGGCTTCCCAAGCCGCGTGACCGGAGACGAACTACAAGCGGCTGCTTGGTTCCTACGTTATTGGTTGGACGATGCTCAGTTCAAGTCCGCCGACTTCTATCCGAAGGAAGAGTGCTGGGAGGTTATGAACTGGATGTGGGAACAGAAGATTGAGTCCTTCAACTCGATGGGCGTATTGGGCTATGGGGGCGAATATGACGCAGCTAATATGCAGCCGCTTATTATGGAAGGTGGCATAGCGAATATTAAGAATAATCTGGATTCTTGGTATGGTATAGCCGAGAGCAACATTAAAAAGATCGAAACGGAAATGCCCATCCCTGATTAAAACAGAAAAGGCAAAATGAAAGTGCGTAGCGAAATTCCGCTACGCACTTTTATTAGTGCTTTAGCCCGAGAGCAACAGGCGCAGACTGTTGCTCAACAACCGCCCGCTATGTGGTGGGATTAATATCCTATCAGCGGACTTGTTTTTGCCGTGAATGAAAAGCAACAAAACTCATATTTTTACAAAAGATGGAAGAGTATTTGTCATTACACTTCCGGATGCTAAGAATGCTATACAAGTGTTAAAACGAAACGACTGGATACTATACTAATATTCAAAAGCGAGGTGACGCTCCCCTCGCTTTTGCTATATACTCTCGATTGTTACACGCCGTGCAGGATGTGCAGGTTGCGGATGGTGGGGTCGGCAATGGTGTCGTTGACCGCATAGGCCTGCTGCTCCATTTCCGCACCCGGCAGGTCGGTCAGACCCTGCGCCCGTGCCTCGCCGGCGATGGCGGCGCAGATCTGCTCCATCGTCTGCGCCTTCTGCCGGGCCTCCGGGGTGGTGTTGCCGCTGGAGATCAGCCGCTCCAGCTCCTGCGCCAGCCCGCCCAGCCGGGGCAGATCGTGCAGCCCACGGAAGCACCATTTATAATACGGCATATAGGCACGGTTCAGCAGATAGATGCTGTGCAGGGCGCTTTGGACAAACTCGAACACCGCCAGCTGGGCGGCGGCGGTTTCTCCGCGCGCCAGGCACCGGTCATAGTTGTACTGCCCTGCCTGCCCCATCAGCAGCAGGTGGCCCGCCAGCTTTTTGCGCCGCACGTCCTCCGGGAAATAGCGCAGCCGCTCCCGGATGGCGGAAAACTGCCCGTAGGGGTCGGCGAACACCGCCCCGTTGGTGGCCTCCAGCAGCCCATACTCCGGCACGGCAAACCACTGGTCGGTGGACAGGACGCCGTCCGGGCTGCCGGTTTTTTCCAAAAAGAAATCCTGCATCCGGATGGCCCCGTGGCGGCTGCCGCCCACCGGGCTGATGGGGCTGCGCTCCAGCCCCATAAACTGCTTGGGCAGCTTGGCATAGGCCCGCTCCAGCAGAAAGGCCGCCCGCCGGTCCACCAGGTCCTCCCCGGGCAGAAACAGGCAAAAGGCCGGCTCAAAATCGTGGTCCCGGGAGGTCTCGTCGTCGTAGCCGTAGCACTCCGAGCCGCTGCCCGCCAGGCCGGCCGCCACATAGGGCGCCACCTGGGGGAATTGCTCCCGGAGCATGGCCTCGCCATAGGCGGTATAATACTGTTGTGCCAGCTCAAGCCCTTTCATAAATCCTCCTGCAGCGCTCGGTCAGCTCCACCGCATACGCCTCGTATCCGTAATAGCCAAACACCGATGCGCATTTTTCGCACACAAAGGCATAGTTGCCGTCGGTCCGGTCCCGGCCCACCTCCAGGCAGGCCTTGGCCTTTTCGGTCAGCTCTGCGATGCGGGGTTGTGCCGGGGTCAGGCCGTGCTCCGTCTCGGCGGCGGTGGCCATGTTCAGATAGGTGATGGCCTGCTCCGGCTCGGTCTGCGGCAGCGCCGCCAATACGGTCAGCGCCTTTTGGTACAGCTCGTCGGCTTCCCGAAACTGCTGCAGATCCACCAGCGCCAGGCCCATATTGTTGTACAGCCCGGCCAGCCGATCGTCGGTGGGGGACAGGTCCCGTTCGTAGATGGCCTGCGCCATCCGGTATAGGTTGAGGGCGTCCTCGGGCAGCCCAAAGGCCTTGCACACCGTGGCGCTGTTGAGATAGGTGGTGGCGGCGCCCACGTTGTCCTCGATGTGCATCCGGCCCACCAGGTCCAGCGCATCCTGGGCATACTGCAGCGCCTGTTCTTTTTCGCCCAGCTTGCGGCACAGGCCCATCAGCTCGTTTTTCATCAACAGACTGCCGTGTCGGTCGCCGGTACACTCTGACTCGGAGAGCCAGTATTGCAGCAGCCGCTTGCCCCCGGCATAGTCGTTGGCCCGGAGCAGCGAATCCAGCTTGTCCAGCACCCGCTCTTTTGGTATCATACGCGCCACCTCCTTTTTCTATATTGTATGACCAATTGGCCGATTTTACAAGTCCTATTTGCGTATCTCCTTAGAAAAGGCTCTACCGAAAGATGTCTCTGAGAGCTTGCATTGTTTCGGGGGTGGGGGTGGCGAAAGGACAAAAGAGCGGAGTGGAAATTCCACTCCGCTTTTACAATACCCGGGGACGGTTATCCCGTTTGAAACTGTTTTTTGTACTGTAGGGGGGTGATGCCGAACTCTTTGCGAAAGAGCTGAATGTAGTGGGAATAATCCGAAAATCCGCTTTTCAGCGCCGCCTCCGTGACCGTATCCCCGTTGCGGAGAAACGCCATAGAGGCAAACAACTTTTTCTTGCGCAGCATGGCAAAGGGCACCGTGCCCAGGGCCTCCCGGAAATGGCGCTCCAGCGTATGGGCGCTGACACAGCACGCCGCCGACAGGGTCTTGACATCCAATTCCTCGGTCAGATGCTCGTCCATATAGAGTAATGCCGCCAGCACGTCCGGGGGCAGCTTTTCCCCCTCGTGGGTGCTGTTTTCGCTGCTGCCGCTGCGCAGGACATTCAGCAGCTGCAAAAAGCCGATCCGGCGCAGCAGCGGATCCTTTCCTCCCTCCAACAGATCCTCCAGCACCCGGCAGCAGGTCCCCAGCTGCTCCTCGTCCAGCCGGATGAGGTTGTTCTTTCCTTTTTCGCGGCCAAAGAACAGGCGCAAAAACGCATCGTCTTCGGCGGCGGAGAAGGTGATCCAAAAGTGCCGGTGCTGCCGGTTGGAGTGATAGATGCAGTGGTGATACTCAAAGGGGCGGGTGATGATCACGCTGCCCCGCGTGACGGGATAAATGTGGTTCTCCACCTCAAAGGATACGTCGCCGCTCAGATTGATGTAGATTTCGCAGCGGTTGTGGATGTGGGCTTCGTTTTGGTTCAGCGGAGACGCGGCGTTGAGGTCTGCATAGGTGACCGAAAAATCCACCCGAGATAACTCCGGCAGCGAAAATTCACGCGATTGGATGGTCATCACCCCCTTACGTGACGATTATATCATATTTTGTGGGCCGTTTACAATATAAATATTGCATTATGTTTGCTATAATGGTTTTGGTGAATGTATATGAATTACGCACTTGTCCTCATGGCAACCGTTTTGCTGGCCGTTGATTTCGTGCTGCAAAACCAATATCAGCGGGCCGAGGGGGCCGATCTGGTCTCCGGACTGACCTTTAATGCGCTCAACGGCTTGCTCACCGCCCTGGTTTTTTGGGCGTTGTCGGGCTTTTCGGTGCCCTTTTCGCCGTTTTCTCTGCTTTTGGCGCTGGGTATGTCCCTTTGCCTGACGGCATATAGCGTTCTGGGGTTCCGCATACTCAAGACCGGCAATATGTCCACCTACACTCTGTTTTTAATGAGCGGCGGTATGCTGCTGCCCTATCTGTTTGGGGTGTTGTTTTTGGACGAGCCGCTGACGGTGTGGCGGATCGTGGGCGTGGTGCTGATCTTGGCCGCCGTGCTGCTGACCAACCGAGCCCGGCTGGAGCGCAGCGTGACCTTTGTGCTGCTGTGTGTGGCGGTGTTCGTGCTGAATGGCTTTGTCAGCATCCTGTCCAAATGCCACCAGATCCATACGGTCTACGAGACGGTGGACAGTATGGCCTTTGTGATGTATTCCGGGCTTGGCAAGTTCTTTTTCAGCGCGGTTGCGCTGGCGTGCCGCCGGGGCGGACGCAAACCGGCGTTTGCCGCCAAGAGCACCCCCTGGCTGGTGCTGGGTTCGGCCCTGATCGGCGGCGTTTCGTATACGTTTCAGCTGATCGGAGCCAAGGCGCTGCCGGCCACTGTGTTGTATCCGCTGGTCACCGGCGGCTGCATCGTTTTCTCCGCCCTGGCGGAAAAGCTGTATTTCAAGGCGAAACTGTCGCCCTTTCAGTGGGCGAGTATCGCGTTGTGCTTTTTAGGGACCGTATTCTTTTTGTAGGAGGGATCTTTAGTGGATTTTCTGAAAAACAACCGGCGCTTTGATCTTCTGTACGGCGGCGTTCCCTTTGCGGAGCTTGCCTGCCGGGTGGAGCAGACCCAGACCGACACCACCCTGACCACGGTGTACACCCTGGAGGACGGTCTGCGGATCACCAACGTGGCCGAAAAGCGCGGCGGCGCCTACGAGTGGGTCAACTGGTTTGAAAACACCTCCGACCACCCTTCGCAGATTCTGTCGGAGGTATACGATGCGTGCGTGGCGCTGCCGATGCCCCACGAGGATTGGACCCAGTGGCAGATACCGTACCAGCCGGAATTTGAAGACGTCACCGCGGTCTACGCGCCCACCGGCTCCTCCTGGCGATACGACGAATTCTCCTGCACCGCAGATAGCAGCAACCGCGTATACGACGGCCAGATCTGGGTGGGCAAGACCAACACCTATTCCACGTCGGGCGGCCGCTCCAGCGAGCAGAACGCCCCGTTTTTCAACCTGCATAAGGATGGCAAGGGCTACGTGTTCGCCATCGGCTGGACCGGCCAATGGAATTGCAGCCTGCTGCGCAATACCGACGATATGCTGGTGAAGACCAAGATCGAGGACACCCATTTCCGGCTGCTTTCCGGCGAGAAGATCCGCACCTCCTCCTTTGTGGTGATGCCCTACGAGGGGACGGTGGAGCAGGCCCAGAATCAATGGCGCCGGCTGGTCCGCGAGCAGTACTCTCTCATCGGACGCGAGGGGCGGGATGCCTGCGGGCCTCTGTGCGCCTGCGTCTGGGGCGGTATGAAGACCCAGGCGGTGCTGGAGCGGGTCAAGACCATCCAGGAGAACCGGCTGCCCATTGAATACGTATGGATGGACGCCGGCTGGTATGGCGCGGACACCCACCCCACCGCCGACGATTTCGAGGGGGATTGGGGTCGGCATACCGGCGATTGGCAGGTCAGCCCCTATATTCACACCAACGGGCTGAAGGACGTGTCCGACG
The DNA here is from genome assembly GCA_017397125.1 of Clostridia bacterium. GTDB lineage: Bacteria > Bacillota > Clostridia > Oscillospirales > Acutalibacteraceae > UBA5905. The sequence continues at coordinate 10,691 of JAFQKB010000014.1, forward strand.
CGGTGCACCGGGCGGGGATGAAATTCCTGTTGTGGTTTGAGCCGGAGCGGGTCATCCGCGGCACGCCTCTGTCCCTGTCCCACCCGGAGTATTTCCTCTATCCCGAGAGCGAGGAGGACCCGAATCTGCTGCTGGATCTCGGCAACGAGGAGGCGTGGAATACCTGCTTCCACACCCTGGCGCAGCTGATTGGGGACATCGGCGTGGATTGTTATCGGCAGGACTTCAATATGGGGCCGCTGTCCTATTGGCGTCGAAAGGATACCGAGGACCGCCAGGGCATCTCCGAGATCAAGCATATTATGGGTATGTACCGCCTGTGGGACGCTTTGCTGGAAAAGTTCCCCCACCTAATCATTGATAACTGCTCCTCCGGCGGCCACCGCATCGATATCGAGACGCTGCGGCGCAGCGTTCCGTTGTGGCGCAGCGACTATCAGTGCCTGGCTAACTATGCCTCCCGCGGGGCGCAGTGCCACCACCTGAGTTTTAATACCTGGATGCCTTTTTCCGGCACGGGTACCGGTCGGTTGTACGACACCTACCACGTGCGCAGCGCGTACAGTCCCGCGCTCACCATCCACTATACCCTCAGCGAGCGGGAGACCTTTGGAGACGACCCTGATAAGATGGCGTGGCTCCGGCAACGGCTGGATGAGTATATCCGGGTGCGCCCCTATTTGAGCGAGGATTTTTATCCTCTCACCCAGATGAGCGACCGGCTGGACGTGTGGAGTGCGGCGCAGTTTGACCGTCCGGCCCAGGGGGACGGCATCCTCCAGATCTTCCGCCGGGAAAGATCGCCGTATGAGACGGCGTGCTTTACCCTGCGCAACGTGGATCCGGGCTGCGACTACGTTTTCACCGACGCGGACACCGGGGATGAGTTTACGGTCAGCGGAGCGGAGCTGGCGGCCCGGGGCCTGTGCATCGACGGGCTGGAAAAGCGCTCTTCTAAGATCTATTTCTATCAAAAACGATGATGAAACAAAAAGCGAGGTGGGTTTCCACCTCGCTTTTGTTATGTAAGAACGGTATTTATCGGAACATTATCTCGCCCATGATGCTCTGCAGGTATTCCTGCCGGCCGCTGGCGGGAAGGGCGGGGGCGCCCATCTCGTCGGCGATCTGCGCCAGCTGCTCCAGCGTGGCCTCCCCCCGGCGGATCTGCTGACCCAAGTGGGACTCGAAAGAGGCGTACCGCTCCCGGACAAAGGCGTCGATGCGGCCGTCCTCGAGGATCTCCGCCGCCTTGATAAGACCCAGCGCAAAGGTGTCCATACCCAGAATGTAGGCATAGGCCATATCCTCCGCCGTATAGCTGGGGCGGCGGTTCTTGGCGTCAAAGTTGAAGCCGCCGGTGAGGCCGCCCGCCTTTAACACCTCATACATACACAGGGTGGTCTCGTACACGTTGGCGGGGAACTCGTCGGTATCCCAGCCCAGCAGCAGGTCGCCCTGGTTGGCGTCGATGGAGCCCAGCATCCCGTTGATGGCGGACACCCGCAGCTCATGTTGAAAGGTGTGGCCCGCCAGGGTGGCGTGGTTGGCCTCGATGTTCATTTTGAAATCCTTGTCCAGTCCGTACTGCCGCAAAAATCCGATGGCGGTGGCGGCGTCAAAGTCGTACTGGTGCTTCATAGGCTCCTTGGGCTTGGGCTCGATGTAGAAGTCGCCGGTAAAGCCGATGGAGCGGCCGTAGTCCACCGCCATCTTCATCAGGGCGGCGATATTCTCCTGCTCAAATTTCATATCGGTATTCAGCAGGGTCTCGTAGCCCTCTCTGCCGCCCCAGAAGACGTAGCCCTTGCCCCCCAGCTTGACGGTCAGGTCAAGCGCCTTTTTGATCTGCGCGGCGGCAAAGCAATACACGTCCACCGAGTTGGTGCTGCCTGCGCCGTTCATATAGCGGGGGTTGGAGAATAGATTGGCGGTGCCCCACAGACATTTGATGCCGGTGGCCGCCATCTTCTCCAGCATATAATCGGTGATCTGGTCCAGGCGGCGGTTGGTTTCTTTAATGTCGTCGGCCTCCGGCACCAGATCCACGTCGTGGAAGCAGAAATAGTCTATGCCCAGCTTTTGCATAAACTCAAAGCCGGCGTCCACCTTGGCCTTGGCGTGCTCCATAGTGCCCTTTTCGGCGCCGAAGGATTTGTCGGCGGTGTCTCTGCCGAACATATCGGTGCCGGCGGCGCACAGATTGTGCCACCAGGCCATGGCAAAGGGCAGGTGCTCCTGCATGGTCTTACCCAGGATCACCCGGTGGGCATCGTAGTATTTGAAGGAAAGGGGATTTTTGCTGTCCTTGCCCTCGTACCGGATCTGCGGGATGTTGGGAAACAGTTCTTTCATTGTATGCACCTCATTTCAGTGTTTTGAACAGATCTTTCAGCGTGGGATAGATCTCTTTGTATTTGCGGTATTGCTCCTCATACCGGGCCGCGATGACCGGGTCGGGGGTTATAGTTTTTTGGGGCTTTACAAACGCGTTGGCACACGCCTTCACATCGGCATACGCGCCGCAGCCAACCAGCGCCAGCATGGCGGCCCCGTAGCCGGGACCCTGCTCGGTCTGCAACAGGGTGATATCCACATTCAGCACGTTGCAGAGGATCTTTTGCCACAGCTCTGACTTTGCGCCGCCGCCGCAGAGGGTGCTGCCGGCGATGGATAGGCCCTGCCGGCGGGCGATCTCCACGTTGTCCCGGATGGCAAAGGCCACCCCCTCCAGCACCGCCAGCAGCATATCCTGCCGTCGGGTATCCATCCGCAGGCCAATAAAGGTGCCCCGGGCGTCGGTGTCGTTGATGGGGCTGCGCTCCCCCATCAAATAGGGGAGGAAGAATACGTGGTTGCGCCCCAGGTGGTCGTCGGTGAGACCCGCCTGCTCGGCTGCATAGTCGTGGGTGCCGAGGATATCCTCGCAGAACCATTTGTTGCAGGAGGCCGCCGACAGGATGCAGGCCATCAGGTGATAGTCGCCGCCGGCGTGGCAGAAGGCGTGCAGGGCGTTGGCGGGGTCCACCGCAAACCGGTCCGAGGAGATGAACACGGTGCCGGAGGTGCCCAAGGAGATGTTGCACCGGCCGTCCTCTACGGTGCCGGTGCCGATGGCCGCCGCCGCGTTGTCTCCGGCTCCGGCCACCACCCTTGTGCCGCTGTCCAGGCCCAGCTCGGACGCAACCTCCGGCAGCAAAGCCCCCACCGCCGCATAGCTTTCAAAAAGAGCGGGCATTTGCTCCTTTTGGATGCCGCAAATGCCGAGCATCTCATCCGACCAGCGTTTGTTTTTCACGTCCAGCAGCAGCATCCCCGAGGCGTCGGAATAATCGGTGGCGTGCACGCCGGTGAGCCTATAGTTTATGTAGTCCTTGGGGAGCATAATTTTACGGATCTTCGCAAAATTCTCCGGCTCGTTGTTTTGCAGCCACAGGATCTTCGGCGCCGTAAACCCGGCAAAGGCGATATTGGCGGTAAGCCGCGACAGAGTCTCCTTACCGATGACTTCGTTGAGATATTTCGTTTCTTTATCCGTTCTACCGTCGTTCCAGAGGATGGCGGGGCGGATGACGTTGTCCTTTTCATCCAGCACCACCAGCCCGTGCATCTGCCCGCCGACCCCGATGCCCCGGACGTGCGAGGCATCCACGTCTTGCGTGAGCTCCCGGACCCCGGACACAAAGGCGGCCCACCAGTCCTCGGGGGCCTGCTCGCTCCATCCGGGATGGGGGTACTGAACGGGATACGACCGGGATACCGTTTTCACGATTTCGCCGCGGCCGTCCACCAACAACAGCTTTAAGGCCGATGTGCCCAGATCGGCACCGATACAATAGTTCATACGGTCCTCCTTGCCCTTTTTTATCAGTATAACGCAAAAAAGTTCACTTTTCTCGCAATAAAAAGTACGATATATAGACAAAAATGGACTTTTGTCCGGCGCGCCTGGCGGCCACAGACAAGAAAACCACAAAAAGTGGAGCGGCTCTCCCTCCGCTTCGCCACTTTACTTTTTGTGGCCGGGTGTGCTATAATGAAATCAAAGGCGGTGAGAGCATGAAGATTTCCCTTGTGCTGAAAGAGAGCATCTACGATTGCCAGGTGGAAATAACCGATTCGCAAGGGACTCGGTACTATTATCTTCCTGCATTGGCAGAGAGCGAAACCGTCCATCCCTTTGTTTGGGCAGAGGTGTACGACAGCGAGTTTGACATGACGCTTACTCCTATAGTGCCGGATACGAGCTCGATGATGGATGAGATCGAGTCCAACACCTGGAAAGAAAAGTTCGCAAAAAAAGTCGTAGGTGCTTTGCTTTCTTCTCTGGAAAAAGTACCGATGCGCGTCGCCTGCCGGTATCACGTGGACCAAATTGAAGAGGGAGACAGACTGGTCGTCGCCTTGCAGGGTTACTTTTTCGGTACGTTTGACCGGTATGATCTGCTGGATTTGTTTCCGGTGATGTATATGTTCTTCGAGGTGTTTCGGGTGGACAAACAATTTGCCCTCACCACTGCATTTGCGACCAATCGCAAGGAAGTTCTAAAGGCAGCAAGAGCGCTCACCTTCGCCGGCGTATGGGGAATTGACTGGTTATTTACACTCCTTCTTGCCTATCCCTTCCAGCTTGGCAGAGTGAAGCACCTGACCCGAAATAAAAAGATAGCCAAGACCTTGATCGAATTCAACCGTTTAAGCGATGCTGAGCGGCAACGCTTCCTTGAAAAACAGGAAGAAATAATGAACAGATAAAGGCAGGTGATCGTATGCACTACATCTTTAACGGAACGCTTGACGAATTGAAAGAAACCATTTCCATCAAAGCAAAAGAACACAACAAGGACATTCTTATTAACCACAACGAACCGAACACATTGGAGATCGGGTTTCAGCGCTTAGGCCACAGTGGCGGCAGATTTTTCATTGCCAATGTTACAGAAGAGTCTGCGAAGGTTATATTAGACGGCGAGATTAAAGATGTATTCCCCAATCAAAAGAAAAGCAAAGCCGGGCGCAGTTGGAAAGGATTCACAGACTATCTTTTGGCGTATGTTTTCCTTGAGGTTTTGCTCATCATTCCGTGGTCGTTTATAAAAGATGTCAAAAGCATTTGGATCCCCCTGATTTTGCCTATTATTTATTTAATCATACGCCATTTTTTGAACAAAAAATACGATGACAAATTGGACAAAGAGTTTGAAGAGTTTATGTCCTTCTGCACAGCCTATACATCAGACGAACAGAATTGGTATGACCCATACAAAAAAATAGATCTTGCCTGCGGAACTTTGCAAAGCATCTGCGACGACGATGAAGATATGTTGCTTATTACCTACGAAGATGGTATGCAAATCGATGTAGGGTATATGGAAGAGGAAAAAACGTATTCTATTACCGTTGTGGCGGACGACACAATGGACGCTTGGAACAATCCGTTGGGGGTATTCACAACGAAAGATAAATCCAAACTGGCTTGTGAATTGCAAAAGGCAATCTATAGATTCCGAAACGTATAACCATAAAAGCGGAGTGGACGTGTCCACTCCGCTTTTGCGTTAGCGATTCAGTTCTTCCAGAGCCAGGTCGATGCGGCCCAGGGCCTCCTCCTTGCCCAGCACCTCCATCACCTCGGTGGCGCCGCCGGGGGTGACCCCCTGCCGGGCCACGGCGATGCGCACCGCCCACATGATGGCGCCCGCCTTGCGCTCGGTGGCGGCGGCGTACTCCTTGAGCAGCTCGAACAGGGCGGTGTTTTCCCACACTGCGCAGTCCGCCAGCAGCGGCCGCACGTCCTCCAGGATGGTCCGGCACAGCTCCGGGGTGGTCTTGTTCTTTTTGTTGGTATACAGCTCGGTGTCCAGGGGCAGCCGCTCCCGGGCGAACCGGCTCATCTCCACCACCTCGTCCAGGGTGGCCACACGGCTCTGCAGCAGGCCGATGAGCTTATCCAGGTCCACGTGGGCGGGGGTGCAGTCCTGCAGCCGCTGCCGGGCGGCGGCGGCGAACCGGGCCGGATCCATCTGCTTGATGTATTCCGAGTTGAACCACTTGAGCTTTTCGTAGTCAAAGACCGAGGGGGACTTGCTGATGGCGTCGATGGAGAAGCACTCCCGCAGCTCGTCCAGGGTAAACATCTCCCGGTTGGTGTCCTTGGGGCACCAGCCCAGCAGGGCGATGTAGTTGACGATGGCCTCCGGCAGATAGCCGCTGTTGACCAGGTCCTGGAAGCTGACGGCGCCGTGGCGCTTGGACAGCTTGGATATCTTGCCGTCGTCCGACCGGCCCATCAGCAGGGGCAGGTGGACGTAGTGGGGCCGCTGCCAGCCAAAGGCGTCGTACAGCAGCACGTATTTGGGGGTGGAGGTCAGGTATTCGCTGCCCCGCACCACGTGGGTGACCTGCATCAGATAGTCGTCCACCACGTGGGCGAAGTTATAGGTGGGGAACCCGTCGCTCTTGAGCAGGATCTGGTCCTGCATCTCGGCATTATCCATAGTGATCTCACCGAACACCTCGTCGTAATAGGTGGTGGTGCCGGACAGAGGCATCTTCTGCCGGATGACGTAGGGCTCGCCCCGGTCCAGGTGCTGCTGCACCTCCTCGGGGGTCAGGTCGCGGCAGTGGCGGTCGTAGCCGCCGATGCCGTTCTCGTCGTGCATCTCCTGCAGCCGCTCCTGGGTGCAGAAGCAATAGTAGGCATATCCCTTGGCCACCAGCTGGTCGGCGTATTGGCGGTAGATGTCCTTGCGCTCGCTCTGGACGTAGGGGCCGTTGGGGCCGCCCACGATGGGGCCTTCGTCGTAGGACAGGCCGGTCATCCTGAGGGTGTCCAGGATCACGTCCACCGCGCCCTCCACCAGACGGACCTGGTCGGTGTCCTCGATGCGGACGATGAACCGGCCGCCCGTGGTCTTGGCCAGCAGGTGGGCGTACAGGGCGGTGCGCAGGTTGCCGATGTGCATATAGCCGGTGGGGGAGGGGGCAAAACGGGTGCAGATAGGACCGTGACTCATAGGGATTACCTCCAGGATGGTTATTGGTGATGGGAGAGGGCAGACCTCTCGAATATACAAACTATTATACCATCCTTACCGGGCAAAGTCAAGCCGCAGCAAGGGGGCCACCGCCGGCGAAATCATTTCTGCTTATGAACATTTTGTCGAACGTCTTGCCTTTTTCTAAAAGGTGTGCTATACTATCGCCATACTGGATAACGATACCCTTTTACACGAGAAACGAGGTACCCTATGAAACGTTCTTATTCCGAAATCACGCCTTATATTGCCCAGCTGGCCCAGATGTCCTGCGAGAACAATCACATTGTTCCGGATATGTATGCCCAGTACCAGGTCTATCGTGGCCTGCGCGACGTAGAGGGCCGCGGTGTGGTCACCGGCCTGACCGAGGTGTCCACCGTCAACGCCAAAAAGCCCGGCCCCGACGGCACGCTGGTGCCCTGCCCCGGCGAGCTGTTCTATCGCGGCTATAACATTAAGGATATGGTGGCCGGCTTTCAGGCGGACAACCGCTTCGGCTTTGAGGAGACGATCTATCTGCTGCTGTTCTCCAAGCTGCCGGACGAGGGCGAGCTGTTCCGCTTCCGTCGGGAGCTGGCCTCCTGCCGCACCCTTCCGCCCTCTTTCGTGCGGGATATGATCCTCAAGGCCCCCGGCCGGGATATGATGAACATCCTGTCCCGCTGCGTGCTGGCCCTGTATGCCTATGACGAAAATCCCGATGACGTCTCGGTGGCCAACGTGCTGCGCCAGTGTCTGCAGCTCATCTCGGTATTCCCCATGCTGGCGGTGTACAGCTACCAGTCCTATCAGCACTACCACCAGGATAAGAGCCTGTTCATCCATCTGCCCCGCCCGGACTATTCCGTGGCGGAGAATCTGTTGCATTTGCTGCGGGAGGATAGCCAGTTTTCGCCCCTGGAGGCCAAGATCCTGGATCTGGCGCTGGTGCTGCACGCCGAGCACGGCGGCGGTAACAACTCCACCTTTACCACCCACGTGGTCACCTCCTCCGGCACCGACACCTATTCGGCGGTGGCGGCGGCGCTGGGCAGCCTGAAGGGTCCCCGCCACGGCGGCGCCAACATCAAGGTGGTGCGGATGTTTGACGATATGAAGGAGACCATCGACACCACCGACGACAACCAGATCCGGGATTATCTCTCCCGGCTGCTGGATAAGAACGCCTTTGACCGCACCGGCCTGATCTATGGTATGGGCCACGCGGTGTATTCTCTGTCCGACCCCCGCTCGGAGGTGCTCAAGGACTGCGCCAAGACCCTGGCCGAGGCCAAGGGGATGCAGGAGGAGTACGCCCTGTACGAAAAGGTGGCCAAGATGGCACCGGAGCTGATCGCCGAAAAGCGCAAGGTGTACAAGGGTGTCAGCCCCAACGTGGACTTCTATTCCGGCCTCATCTACCGGATGCTGGATCTGCCCTGCGAGCTGTTTACTCCCTTGTTCGCTGTGGCCCGCATTGCCGGCTGGAGCGCCCACCGAATCGAGGAGATCCAGAACGCGGGCAAGATCATCCGTCCCGCCTATATCAGTGTCAAGGACAACCGGGACTATCGGGCGCTGCGCGACCGCCTGGAACTGTAAAAATCGACAAAAAGAGGCTCTGCCCATCGGGCAGAGCCTCTTTTGCGTTATCAGGTCATTTTTTCCTGCTTGACCTTGTGGTCGATGACGTGGCGGGAGGCCAGCTCCTTGTGGATGTCCTCCAGAGAGATGCCCGCCTCGATCATCAGCACCATCACGTGATAGCACAGATCCGCAATCTCGTAGACGGTCTCTTTTTTGTCCTCCGCCTTGGCGGCAATGATCACCTCGGTGGTTTCCTCGCCCACCTTTTTGAGGATCTTGTCCAGCCCCTTTTGGAACAGATAGGTGGTGTAGGACCCCTCCTTGGGGTTTTCCTTGCGGCCGCGGAGCATCTCCATCAGCCCCTCCAGAGAAAAGGCGTGGCGTTCCTCACTCTCCCACAGGGGGTTGTGGAAGCAGCTCTCCTCGCCCAGATGGCAGGCAGGCCCTTCTTTCTCTACCAGCACCGTGAGGGCGTCCCCGTCGCAGTCGGCGGTGATGGACACGATGTGCTGATAGTTGCCGCTGGTCTCGCCCTTAAGCCAAAGCTCCTGCCGGGAGCGGCTCCAGAAGCAGGTCAGCCCCTTTTCCATAGAGATCTGCAGGCTCTCCCTATTCATATAGGCCACGGTCAGCACCTCTTTGGTGACGGCATCCACCACCACCGCCGGGATGAGACCCTTTTCGTCAAATTTTAACGTACTAATATCTATCATAACCACAACTCCTTTATTCACAGGCGGGTCGGAATACCGGCCGCCGCCATTTGCTGTTTCAAATCTTGGATGGCCACCTCGCCAAAGTGGAAGATGGAGGCCGCCAGGCCCGCATCCACCCCGGGCAGGGTGTCAAACAGGGTGATGAAATCCTGTATGTTGCCGGCGCCGCCGGAGGCGATGACCGGCACGGACACGGCGTCGCACACCGCCCGCAGCATCTCCAGGTCAAAGCCGCCCTTGACCCCGTCGGTGTCGATGGAATTGACCACGATCTCGCCGGCGCCGTTTCCGACGCACCGGCGGATCCATTCGATGGCCTCCATGCCGGTGTTTTCCCGGCCGCCCTTGGCGAACACCCGGAATACGCCGTCCACCCGCTTGATGTCGGCGGACAGCACCACGCACTGGTCGCCGTACAGCTTGGCCGCCTCGTACACCAGATCGGGGTTGCGGATGGCACCGGAGTTGACGCTGACCTTGTCGGCGCCGCAGCCCAGCACCCGGTCAAAGTCTGCCACCGTGTTGATGCCGCCGCCCACCGTCAGAGGGATGAACACCTGCCGGGCGGTCTCGCACAGAATGTCGGTGAACAGCTGCCGCCCCTCTGCGGAGGCGGTGATGTCGTAAAAGACCAGCTCGTCCGCCCCGTTGTCGCTGTAGAATTTGGCCAGCTCGATGGGGGAGGACACGTCGCTGAGCCCCTCAAAATTGACTCCCTTGACCACCCGTCCGTTGCGCACGTCCAGGCAGGGGATGATGCGCTTTGTGATCATCGTACCACCTCACAAGCCTCTTTCAGATCGATGGCGCCCACGTAGTAGGCCTTGCCGATGATGGCGCCGTGCAGGCCGGTGTCCGCCAGCCGCCGCAGGTCCTCCATGGAGGACACGCCGCCGGAGGCCACGATCTGCAGGGCGGGGAATTGGGCCTGCAGGTCCCGGTATAGCTGATGGTTGGTGCCCTGCATCGCCCCGTCCTTGGATATGTCGGTGACGATGAGGGTGCGCACGCCGATGTCCTGCATCTGCCGGCAGAAGGTGACCGCGTCCAGGGTGGACTGCTCGGTCCAGCCCTTGACCGCTATGTAGCCGTCCTTCAGGTCCACCCCCACCGCGATCTTGTCGCCGTAGGCGGCCACTGCCTCACGGACAAAAGCGGGATCTTCCACCGCGGCGGTGCCCAGGATCACCCGGTCCAGCCCCGCCTCTACGTAGGTGTTGACCACCTCCATATTGCGCACGCCGCCGCCGATCTCACAGAACAGGCCGGAGGCCTCCTTGATGCGCAGGACGGTGCTGAGGTTGGGGGTGGTGCCGCATTTGGCACCCTCCAGGTCCACGATGTGGATGTGTTTCGCTCCGGCGGCGGCAAAGTCGCGGGCCACCGCCGTGGGGTCGTCGTTGTAGACGGTCAGTTGGTTGTAGTCGCCCTTATACAGGCGCACCGCCTTGCCGTCGTAGAGGTCGATAGCAGGGAATAGAAACATACACAATCTCCTTACAGTTCGCAGAACGCCTTTAGAATGGAAAGACCCACCGTGCCGCTTTTCTCCGGGTGGAACTGACAGCCGTACACGTTGCCCCGGGCCACGGCGGCGGTGAGGGGTGCCCCGTACTCGGCGGTGGCGATCACCGCCCCGTCGCAGCCGGTGGCGTAGTAGGAATGGACGAAATACACGCAGTCCCCCTCACTCAGATAGCGAAAGAGGGGGTGCTTATCCCCGGAAAAGCGCAGGGCGTTCCACCCGATGTGGGGTATCTTATAGCCGGCGGGGATAGCGTCGGCGATGGGGCGCACACAGCCGGGTATCAGGGAAAGCCCCCGGTGCTCGCCGTATTCATAGCTGGTGTCAAACAATAGCTGCATACCCAGGCAGATGCCCATAATGGGCTTGCCGGCGGCGGCCTGCTCCCGGACCAGGTCACCCATACCGGTGTCCCGCAGCTTGGCCGCGGCGTCTGCAAAGGCGCCCACCCCCGGCAGAATGATGCGGTCGGCCGCCCGGATGAGAGCCGGGTCGGCGGTGACCACCGCCTCGGCACCGATGGCGGCAAAGGAGCTTTTCAGCGAGAACAGATTGCCCACGCCGTAGTCGATGATGGCGATCATTGGAGAACTCCCTTCGTAGAGGGGATGGAGTCCGCAAACCGGGGGTCGATGGCCACGGCGTCCCGCAGGGTGCGGGCAACGGACTTAAAGGTGCCCTCGATGATGTGGTGGGAGTTGGTGCCCGCCAGCAGCCGGATGTGGAGGGTGGCGCCGGCGTTGCGCACAAAGCCCAAAAAGAACTCCTGCACCAGCTCGGTATCGAAGGAGCCCACCTGCCGGGTGGGGATGGGCAGGTCGTAGCTCAGCCCGTCGGTGATACACACCTTTTCGTCCGGGATGGGCAGCTCGTACCCCAGAAAATCCCGGCCGGACAGGTCCACGGCGGTGAGCACCAGAGCCTCGTCCATAGGCAGCACGCAGCTGCCGTAGCGGGTGATGCCTTTTTTATCCCCCAGGGCCTGGGCAAAGGCGGCCCCCAGGCTGATGCCGATGTCCTCCACCGTGTGGTGGTCGTCCACCCAGGTATCCCCCTTGCAGGTGAGGGTCAGGTCAAAGCCGCCGTGCTTGGCGAACAGGATCAGCATATGGTCGAGAAAACCGCAGCCGGAGTCGATCTGTGCCGTACCGGTGCCGTCCAGGCTCAGGGTCAGGGCAATATCGGTCTCGGCGGTCCTGCGGGTATAGGTTACGGTGCGCATAGGATCATTCCTCCAAAATGGATGTGATGGCGTCCAGCAGAATTTGCATTTGCTCGGGTGTGCCGATGGTGATGCGGACCAGCCCGCGGATACGGGGCTTATCAAAGTGGCGCACCAGGATACCCCGCTCCTTGAGGGCCAGATACAGCTCCTTACCGCCGATGGCGGGGGAGCCCGCAAACAGAAAATTGGTCAGGGAGGGCACGACGGTAAAGCCTAGCGCCTCCAGCCGTTCGGTTGTCCACTGACGGGTCTCGGCGATGCGGCGGCAGTTGGCCATATAGTAGGCGTCCTCTGCCAGGGCAGCCACTCCGGCCGCAGCGGTCATGCGGTTGACGTTATAGGGGTTGGTGGAATTGCGGATGGTCTGCAGATCCCGGATGAGAGCGGCGCTGCCGATGCCGAAGCCCAGTCGCGCCCCCGCCAGAGAGCGGGATTTGGAAAAGGTCTGGGTAACCAGCAGGTTATCGTATTTATCCACCAGCTCCACCGCGCTTTCGGCGCCGAAATCCACATAGGCCTCGTCGATCACCACCACGTTATTGGGGTTGCTGCTGATCAGGGCATCCAGCTCGGTCAGGTTCAGCGCTCGCCCTGTGGGGGCGTTGGGGTTGGCTAAGAAGAGGGTACCCTCTAGCCCCAGCAGATCCTCCAAGGCTATGCCCAGATCCGGCTGCAGGGGGATCTCCCGGTAGGGGATGCCGTGCAGCTCCGCAAACACCTTATAAAAGCCGTAGGTGATATCCGGAAATACCGCGGGATGCTTCTGGTCACAGAACGCCATAAAGGCAAAATTCAGCACCTCGTCGGAGCCGTTGACCAGAATCACCTGCTCCGGCTGCACCCCATATCGCCCGGCCACCGCCCGGGTAAGCGCCTTGCATTCCGGGTCGGAGTAGAGCTGCAGCCGGTCTGCCTCGGCGGCCACCGCCGCGGCCACCCCCGGTGAGGGGGGATAGGGGGATTCGTTGGTGTTGAGTTTGACGTATTGCTTATCCTGGGGCTGCTCCCCCGGGGTATAGGGGGTCAGCCGATTGAATTTTTCACTGAAAAAGCGGCTCATAGTATCATCACTTTTCTAAACGAATTACAGCGCTTTTGGCGTGGGCGGTGAGCCCCTCCTTTTCGGCAAAGAAGGCCACGTCCCGGGCCACCGCCTCCAGAGCGGAGCGGGTATAATAGGTGTACTGGGTCTTCTTGACAAAATCGTCCACCGACAGGGGGCTGGAGAATTTGGCAGTGCCGCCGGTGGGCAGGGTGTGGTTGGGGCCGGCCATATAGTCGCCCAGCGCCTCCGGGGTGTTGCGGCCCATAAAGATGGAGCCCGCGTGGCGGATGGCGTCCAGATAGTCAAAGGGGGCGTCCACGCACAATTCCAGGTGCTCCGGCGCCAGCTCGTTGGCGATGTCGATGGCGGCCCACAGATCCTCGGCTACGATGATCTTGCCGTTGCGGTCGATGGACTCCCGGGCGATGTCCGCCCGCTCCAGCTGAGGTATCTGCACCTCCAGCTCGGCCTGCACCGCCACCGCCAGGTCCATACTGTCGGTGACCAGCACCGCGCTGGCCAGTCGGTCGTGCTCCGCCTGAGAGAGCAGGTCCGCGGCGGCGCATCGGGGGTCGGTGTTGCCGTCCGCCACGATGAGGATCTCGCTGGGGCCGGCGATCATGTCGATGGACACCACGCCGAACACCTGCTTTTTGGCCTCCGCCACAAAGGCGTTGCCGGGGCCGACAATCTTGTCCACCTTGGGCACACTCTCGGTGCCATAGGCCAGGGCGGCCACCGCCTGGGCGCCGCCCAATTTGAAGATCTTATCCACGCCGGCGATGGCGGCCGCCGCCAGGATAACGGGGTTCACCTTGCCGTCGGCGCCGGGAGGCGTCACCATGACCACCTCCGGGCAGCCGGCGATCTTGGCCGGGATGGCGTCCATCAGCACCGTAGAGGGATAGGCGGCGGTGCCGCCGGGCACGTACAGGCCCGCCCGGTCCACCGGGATGACCTTTTGCCCCATGACGATGCCGGGGCGGTCGTTGATGACAAAGGAGTTGCGCACCTGGCGCTCGTGAAAGGCCCGGATATTGTCCGCCGCCTCCTTGAGGATCTTGATAAAGCGGGGCTCCACCAAGGCCAGCGCCTCCTGGATTTCCTCCGGGGACACCTGCAGGCCGGTGAGCTTGGCCTTGTCAAATTTTTCGCAGTATTCGTAGAGGGCGGCGTCACCCCGGGTGCGGACGTTGTGGATGATGTCGGTGACGATGCCCGCCACGTCCACGGTGGGTACCACCCGGGCAAAGATCTCGTCGTTGGCGACCTCGCCGTATTTCAGTATTTTGATCATAGTTATCTCTCCGTCAGTACAGCCATCTGCTGCAGGATTTTTTCAATAGGCTCGTTTTTGAACTTAAAGGAGGCCTTGTTGGCGATGAGGCGGGCGCTGATGGGCACCACGGTCTCGGTGACCTCCAGGTTGTTCTCCTTCAGGGTGGTGCCGGTCTCCACAATGTCCACGATCACGTCGGACAGCCCCAGAATGGGGGCGATCTCGATGGAGCCGTTGAGGTGGATGATGTCGATGTCCCGGCCCTGCCCGGCGTAATAGTCCCGGGCGATGCGGGAGAATTTGGTGGCCACCCGCAGGGTGCGGTTGGGGTCGTCCCGGAAGCCTGCCGGGGCGGCCACCGCCATGCGGCACTTGCCGATATCCAGATCCAGCAGCTCATACACCTGGGGGCGGTACTCCAGCAGGATGTCCTTGCCGGCCACGCCGATGTCAGCGGCGCCCCGCTCCACGTAGATGGCCACGTCCGAGGGCTTGACCCAGAAATACCGGACACCGGCCTCCTGGTTTTCAAAGATGAGCTTGCGGTTGTTCTCCTTGATGGAGGGGCAGGGGAAGCCCGCCTGCTCAAACATAGCGTACACCTTTTCGCCTAGCCGCCCCTTGGGCAGGGCAATATTCAGCATTTCTTTCACAGGGGTCTCACCTCGCCGTCCTCAAACGCATACAGCCGACGATAGGTCAGCTTTTGGGGAATCTCTTTTTGCAGGATGAGGGTGCCCTCCTGCCGCAGGGTGTCGGCGGCCGCCATCAACGCCGCCAGGTCACAGCCGTCCTTATATAGCAGCAGAGCATCCACGTCGTAGCCGGCGGCCTCCTGGTCCCGGCCCAGGCGGTCCAGGTACACCGCAAAGCCCACGGCCTTGCCCCGGCGCCCCATCCGCCGCATCAGCTTGTCGTACTGGCCGCCGGACAGCACGCTGTCCGGCGAGCCGGCCACAAAGCCCTTAAATACAATGCCATTGTAGTAGCGGCCCGCCGCCACCACGCTAAAGTCGATACGCAGCATCTCTGCCCAGGCGCTGCCGGCAAAGGCGTCGGTCAGCCGCCGCAGCTGGGCCACCGCCGGGGTCTCTCCCAGCAGGTCGGCCAGCCGGGGCAGCACCGCCGCCGGCGGGCCGTACAGCCCCACCAGCCGGCGCAGGGTGTCGGCGGTGGGGTCGGGAATGCCATAGGTGTCGCACACCGCCTGCAGCTCGTGGGCGTTCTTTTCGCCCACACAGCGGTAGACGGCGGCCTGCCCCTCGGCCGAGAGGGCCAGGGGCGCCAGCAGATCCTCCAGCACCCCCAGGTGGGAGATGTCCAGCACCGCCTTGGGGTGGATGCGGCGCAGGCTCTCCGCCGCCAGCCGCAGCACCTCGTACAGAGTGCAGTCGTCGATGTCTCCCATACACTCTACGCCGGTCTGCAGGATCTCCTTAAAGCAATGGGCGTCCTCCGACACCCGGTATACGTTTTCGTTGTAATAGACCCGTTGCACACAGCCGGCCTCGTCCCGGCTGTTTTTGATGATGGAGAGGGTCACGTCCGGCTTGAGAGCCATCAGCTTGCCGTCGGTGTCGGTAAAGGTGATGACCCCGTCGGAGATGAGGAACTCCTTATTGCGGACGTAGAGGTCGTATTCCTCGAATTTGCTCATCTTGTAGGGGGCGTAGCCGTATTGCTCGTACAGTCCCCGCAGGGCAAAGACCGCCTGCTCCTCTTTTTTCAGCGTACAGCCGTAGCCATTCATAGGTCACCCTCCTCCTTCATCCGGTCCAGGGCATCCCGATAGCCGCCGGCGCCGTAGCTGAGGCATTTGCTCACCCGGCTGATGGTGGCGGTGCTGATGCCTACCCGCTCGGAGATGGCCTGGTAGCCCAGTCCCTGGTCCAGCAGGATGGCGGCGTCCAGCCGCTGTGCCATATCCTGCACCTCCTTGATGGTGCAGATGTCCTCAAAAAACTTCGCGCAGTCCTCTTTGGTTTTCAGTCCCAATACGGCGGCAAACAGCCGATCGATCGAGGGTGTGTTGAACGGTGCCAAAGCCAAAACCCCTTTCCTGGCGAAAATTACTTCGCCATTTTATCACTTTACCAAAGTAAAGTCAAGAGGGAAAATGCAATATTTTTCTTTTTTATATATTTATATATACATATAGGAATGGCCGGCGGAGAACACTCCGTCGGCCATGGGCAGGGCAGGCTCAGCGTGAGGTGGTTGCTGTTCATTTCTTGTTGCGGATGCCCAGCACCAGCATGGCCACGGCGGCCACGCCGATGACCACGACCAGCACGGTGGTGACCACGGGGGTGCGGTCGCCGGTGGCGGGGCTGAGGGTAGCGGCTGCCGCCGGGATAGACATAACCGCTACCCAGGCCAGGCAGAGCAGTGTGCGCAGGACGTGTTTCATCATGGGGTCACCCTTTCTCGGTTGATGCCACCAGTATAGCACACGTCTGTCCATAAAACAAGCCCGCTCTTGAAAGAGTCAAGAGCGGGCTTGGGAAATTATTTGCGGGGTTATGCAAGGGCGTAGATGCACACGTCATCTTCGGCATCGACCCAAAAAGTGGAATACCCCTCGGCGGCCATCCGGTCCAAGGCATCGGCGGCGGCAAGCACCCAGGCCTCGTTAGAATCCAGTGGGACTCTTTCATACAAAGCATCTGGCGAGGTCAAAGAGTTGTTCACCGACAGTTCCAACTCCTCTTGGCCATATATTCGCAGCAGATACTCAAAAAGAATCATCCGGTTGTTGTGTTTTTCAAACACGTGGGCACGGACGCTACACACACCTTCTGTATAGGAATAGTTATCTCCGGTTAAGCATAAGGATGCGCCTAAAGGCATCGGGACAGTCGTATCAAAGGGGGACCAGGTATCCCAGCTTCCACTAATGGTGCCGGTCCAAATGTCGCCCTCCTGCACGAAGGAGCACGAACCATCATAAAAGTAGCGGCGGTCGTCAGAGGCAATTGGACCGGCGCCAGATCCTATAAAATGGGTGCCCGGGGGAGCGTACAATTCTTGAAATTGGATTTTATCACCATTAAACAGCACCGTATACCCTTTTCCCAGAGACTTGCCAAAGAGGCGTTCCCACAGGTTCACTTCACCTACCCACAGCTCAGTTTGGCGTTGCACGCCCAGAACCTGGGCATAGATGGGGGCGGGCGGCGGTGCGGTTGTGGTGGTTGTGCCCATGGTGGTTGTGGAGGTCGTGGTGGTAGCAGGTTTCGTGGTTGTGGTTGTGGTGGTTGTTACGGCCGTCGTTGCGGTGGTTGTTGTTGTGGTCGTAGCCGTAGTCGTGGTGGTGGGCGGGTCCGGCTCCGGGTCAGCGTGGGGCGCCAGCACCGCATTGACCGCCTGGCGCTCCGCCTCGGTCAGGGCCAGCAGGCTGTCCCCGGCCCGGAAGGTGCCGCAGTGGGCGGAATAGTCCACCACCTGGCCGCCTATGCTGATGCGGCAGGTGGTCTCGCACTCGGAAGGATCGGTATGCCAGGGGTGTTTCTGCATCCGGTCGGAGATGGCTTTGCTGTCCGGGCGGCTCAGGGCCGTCCAGGTACCGTCTCCCGAGGCGGGGCAGATCCGCAGTATCCCGTCCATGGTCTGGTCGTAGAGGGCCAGCCACTGGTTGGCGGAGGCCCAGGCCGCCTCGTCCTGCCCCACACCGGTGATGCGGGCGCAGGCGGTGGCCATCAGATATTCCACCAGCCCGTGCTCCTTGCGGCGGCGCAGGGCGGCTACGTAGCAGTCTACGGTGTCCTCGCCGCCGGACAGGATCCGGTCGTACAGCACCGGGCTGGCTGCGATGTAATCCTCGGCACGGGAGGAAAAGGCAATCTCGTCGTTATCGGCGATCTGCTGGGCCATATCCAGCAGTTGGGCGTCGGAATAGGGCTGGTCGGGGTTGGTGAGCAGGCACACCGCCGCCACGGTGGTGGCCACCACGCCGGCCAGCAGGATCCATAGGGTGGGCTTGCGGTAGTGCAGCACCGAGCGGATGCGCCCCTTTACCGCCGTCTCGCCAAAGGCCACCGGGCAGGCGGCGATGGTGCGGCGGTGTACGCTGCACTGGAGCAGGGTGGAGGCATACAGGTATTTTTCCTCCTCGGGCAGGCGGCGCACCACCTGCTCGTCGCAGGCCAGCTCGATATCCCGGCACAGCAGGATATAGGCCACCCACAATAGCGGCTGGAACCAATACACCGTCAGCAGCAAAAAGCCGACCGGCTTCCACCAGTGGTCCCGGCGCTTCAGATGGGCCTGCTCGTGGGCGATGATGTGGGGGCGCTGCTCCTCACTGAGGTTGGTGGGCAGATAGATCACCGGCCGGAACACCCCCAGGATAAAGGGGGAGTCGATGGCGTCGCACACACGGATGCTTTTCTGCAGAGGCAGGGCCACCTGCACCCGCCGGTACATCCGCCAGAAGCTGATGACCCCATACAGAAGCATGGCCGCCATGCCCGCCACCCACAGCAGGGCGGCGATGCCGGTGAGGGTCTCCAGGGGGTGGGGTGAGGCGTCCTCGGCGGGGACGAAATGCTGGTGCAGCACCTGGTTGACCGGGACGTCCAGGGACGGGATGCCGATGTGGATGGAGGGGGTGGTGGACTGGGTGATATTGGGCGGCACCGTCTGGGCGCTGGGAATGAGGCTCAGAGGGCTCTCAAAGGAGAAGGGCAGCACCAGCCGGACCGCCACCAGCAGCCACAGGCCGCAGGTGAGGGCCTTGGGGGCGCGCCGCAGCAGCAGCCGCAGCAGGGCCACCGCCAGCACGATCCAGCCGGCGGTGATGCTCATATTCAGTAGCCGCAGGAATACGGCAGACAGGGTGTCCATAATCTCCCTCCTTTGACGGGGTTAATCGAAATACTAAAAAGCAAAAACGTTGTCTCGATGGTGTTTTACATAATCTCAAAAGCTCTGGAGCGGGTAGAGTCATCCTTCCACGTCTTGGAATAAATAGCCGAGGCCGGGGTCGTCGATCTCGGTGAAATGGGCGGCGCCGTCCAGATGGGTCAGTTCGCTCAAAGGACCGAAGGACAAGTTCTTAGCCGGATCGCCCAGAGTACATTCACTTATGGAGATCTGCCATACCTGGTCAAAAGGCGTTCCGTTTCGCTCCCCTTGCAGTCGAAGCTGATAGAACACCTGGAATCCGCGGACCTTTTCAGAAAAGGACAGGGCGTAATAGAAACAAGCCTCCGGCACGGATATGGAGGTGGTATCTTCTATATCCACACCGGTCAGACGGACACCCATAGTCACAAAACCGGGATACTGTTCCTTGAAAACGCTTCCCTCCACCGGTACCTCATAGTACGGTGAATTGTAAAAGCCCTTGGAGGTGCCTCCCACCTGTTGTGGCGGCTGCTCCTCCAGGTTGACCATAGAGGCCTTGGGCGGGAGCGTGGTCAGCTCTTGCATCATCGAGTCTGCCAGGGTAGCCCATGCGGGAAGCCCGTCGGTGGTGTACACATATCCCTTGTCGTTGTGGATCCAATGCACGTCCTTTTGATCGGTAAAAGAATAATAATATTGGTCGGCCCTGTTATCCGGACTCCACGCGCTTGAACAGAAGCTGGTCAGTTGTCGGGCAGACAGAGGATCGTTGGTATCGGCCACGGCGTAGCGCAGGTCAAACTCTGAAAAAAGCGGCGTATCACCAGCGTTCTGCAGCCAGCAGGAGGAACGCTGTATGGTGAGCTGCAGGCTGTCGGAATCCATCGTCCGTGCCATCGCCGCCGCCAGCCGCTCATAGGCGGAGTAATCCCCCGGCGGCAGTGTGGTCGTGGTGGTGGTAGGCGCTGTGGTTGTGGTGGTCGGTTTCTTTGTGGTTGTTGTCGTGGTGGTCGCCGTAGTCGTCGTGGTGGTAGTAGTTGTTGTCGTAGTTGTTGTGGTGGTCGTGGTGGTCGTGGTGGTCTGGTGGCTGTGGGCGGTGACGGAGGTGCTGACCTCCCCCGGCAGGGAGAGGTCGCTTGTGTCCGTATGGGGCTTGCCGCAGCCGCCGGTCACAACCAGCAGAACAGCCAACAACCATAGGCCGGCTTTTTTCATCGGTTTTCCTCCCGGCACCGGTCGATCATCTGCTGCAGCTGCTCCACCTCGGCGGGGGACAACTGCTTGCGGGTGGTAAAGGCGGCGAAAAACGCCGGCAGAGACCCCTCAAAGGTATCCGCCACGAACTGCTCGCACTGCCGGGCATAGTATTCATCCCGGGATATGCGGGAGGTGACGATGCTGCTCTGGTTCTGGAACAGACCACGCTCGCACAGCTTGCGCAGTACGGTATAGGTGGTGGGCTTTTTCCACAGCAGCTCCTTCTGGCAGATCCGTACCAGCTGGGTGGACGACAGGGGCTCGTTTTCCCAGATCAGCTCGGCAAAGCGGGTCTCCACCACGCCCAGTTTAGTAATTTCCATACAAACATCTCCTTCGGTTTATGATTTGTAAACCCTACAGCCCTAGTGTACCGCCTTTTTCTGCGTTTGTCAAGCGTTTTTTGCACGAAAGAGGCAAGTTGTACATAATATTCTAATGATTTGCGTATTTTTTATTGACAATGACCTATCTCTCCCGTATAATGTAGGCAGGGATTATTCACCCGCAAGAAAGGAGCGTATATATGAGCAACCATGCTGATCTGCCGTTGCTGTTGTTGGACAACAGCAATATGATGAACGTGCTGAACGAGGGCGAATTCAAGTGCTACAATCTGCCCTTTGACGAGGCCAAGGTTATTCTGGAGGCCTATGACGAGGAGGAGATCCTCCGCTGCTTCAGCAATTCGGACCTGGAGAACATCATTTTCGGCTATCTGGGCATTGCCAGGCGGAATTTTGTGTACAAAAAGATCCGCAATATGCGCCCCGGCCAGCACGCCATCGTGTTTAAGCTGTATGTGACCCCCTCCGAGACTCAGCCCATCATCCAGGCGGATGACGGTGTGGAGGCCAAGAAGATCCAGAACGTATACGTATATTGCCAGCACCTGATCCGCCAGGCATAATCAAGACAGAAAAAAGCCACCCCGCTGGGGTGGCTTTTTTTATCTGCATTATTCGGGATAGATGCCTTCTTCTTTCCAGAGCTTGTGCACCAGGCGATAGCGGTCCAGATCCATACCGGTGTATACGCAGTTGGAGGTGCCGAACACATAGCCGCCACCGTCCACCATGCCCTGCCGGAGGGCGCGGCGCACGTCGGCGATGACCTCCTCCTCGGTGCCGGTCTGCAGCAGGCCGCAGTTTACGTTGCCGATAAAGGCCAGCTTGTCGCCGTACGTCTTTTTCAGCTCCAGCAGGTCCATGCCGCCCTGGGGGTCGATGGAGTGCAGGGCGTCGGGACCGCACTGAACGATCTGGTCCAGGATGGGCATCAGGTTGCCGTCGCTGTGCTTGATGGTGTAATAGCCCAGGTCACGATAGCCGTCGATGAGCTTTTTCAGCACGGGGGCGATCACATCCGCGAACACGTCGGGGGAGAAGAAGGGGTTGACGTTCAGGGCGTAGTCGGAGCACAGGGCAAAGCCGTCCACCAGCTTGTCGTGCTTGTTGATCTTCTCAGCGAACTCCAGGCGCTTGGCCATACGGGCCTCCTGCTCCTTGACCAGGCTCTGGGGGTCCTCATACAGGCGGATGGTCATATCCATCATATCCTCGCCGGTGGGGATCTCCAGGGTGGCGTCTCCGTGCAGCAGCAGGAAAAACTCGTCGCCGCTCTTTTCCCGGATGATCTCCAGCAGACGCTTGACCGAGTCAAAGTCCTCGGGATTGGGGTGCACCAGAATGGCGCTGTGGTCAAAGATCTTGGCCGGCTCGATGAAGGTGTCGGCGATATCCGCCAGCTGCAGCTCTTTCTCCTTGACGCTCATCTGATCCCACTGCTCGTAGTGGCGCTGGCTGGCGTGCACCTTGCCGATGAGCTCCATGGTCAGGAAGAAAACCAACTCAAAGGTGGGGACTCTTCCGCCGATCTTTTCACGCCGCAGGGTGGCCTCAAATAGTTGCTTGTGTGTCATATGTTTTCCTCCAAACTGTAGATGCCTGTGTGCGTATGGACCTATCGCCGCTGCGGGGCTTGCCGGGCGGCAACCGTTCCCCATTATTATGCCACGGCCCTCTCGTCTTTGTCAAGAAAATATCCTATGCACTTGCACACGAAAACCGTTAAAAATCCTTATTATCAGGCAGAATCATCCCTACGGTAGCGCTCTGTGGGGAGCAATTTTTGTAACAATGCTGTTTTTCACCTTGACGAACACCCGCTGACGGTATACAATAGGAGCAAGGAAAACAAAAGGAGACATAATCATGAAAAAGATCATTGCCATGGTGTTGCTGCTTTGCCTGCTCGGTTCCCTTACCGCCTGCAAAAAGCCGGACACCAACAATCCCATGCATGAAGTGAAGGACGACCGCGTTACGGTAGAGGACAGCAAAAAGACCTTCGACTATTTGGGCGTGTCTGTCAGCGCTCCGGAAAAGTGGACCGTCATGGAAACCAACGCCGACAGCGTCTACTCGTATTATTTCCGCGATCCTAAGTTGGGGGAGGACTGTCAGTTTACCCTTTCGATCACCGGCTCCAAGTTTTTGGAGAAGCGGACAGAGGCGGAATACCTGGAATATCTTTCCGGCATGGATGGGTATGAAAACGTAAAAATAAATTCTTTTACGGAAGAAAAGCTCGGCGGCTTTGGATGCACAAAAATTGCGTTCACCTATTCGAAGAATGACACAGAGTACGTGCAGGTGGATTACCAAAACATACTGATCGGTGTCAGACTGTATAGCTGCAGCATCGTTTACCCCGCAGAGGAAAAGGACACTTGCCAGTCTGTGCTCGAGGAGATCGTGAATTCCGTCGACTTCAACCCCGACAACTAAAGAGTCTGCCCCTCCACGGAGGCTGCAGACGGCGAAAAAACAAACAGCCAAAGGAAAAGCCACCCAATCGGGTGGCTTTTTTGGTAAGGTTTGAAAATGAATGGATACGAAAAACGTTTTTAGTTTTTCTTTTCAAATGAATAATAGTCCCTTTCGATCAATGTATAACAAAAGCAAGCAGGACCGCAAGGGCTCCGAACAACACCTTGCCCCATACCGCCTTAAACGCAGAATATCCCTCTGAGTATTTCCATTGCATGCCGGACGCGACCTTTCGCTCCAAAAGAGAAAGGAGCAACGAGAGCCCCGCCAACAAAAGCGGAAGGAGAAAAGCGTAGGGAAGTGCTGCTTTTACAAAAATCCACCGCAGCAGTACGATCGTGAAACAAAGTAAAGAAAACCAACACCGCTTTATCCAATACCGGACGAAATATTTGTTCCACACGTGCGTTTCTTTGTCGCAAAAGACGACCGGCTCATAGGTTATCGTGGTGTAGCAAAAGGGACATTCGTTATCGGCATCCACCGTCATTTTACAGGTAGGACATTTTTTCATTGTATCACCCCTATGATGGTATCCTTCTCTGTTGAGAGGTTTTGTGTGCGCTCAGGGTACGATGTGCTTGAGCAGCGGGATCTTTTTGAGCAAAAAGGTGACAAGCACCGCCGCCGCGTAGATGACAAAGGGGGCAAACAGCCGCCACTCAAAGCCCAGCAGCTCCTCCGGCAGGACACCCTGCAGATACCGCATCAGGATCTTGTGCATCAGATACACGCCAAAGCTGCAGCCGGAAAGGACGGCGATGGCTTTGGACACCCGGGGCTTTTGCTGCAGCCAGCGGATGGGCTTCAGGTGCTTAAAGAACACAAACACCGCCACCGCCAGAAAAACGGAATAGTATTCGGTATAGCTGAAGAAGGTGCGGTTGAGCGTGCCGTCCCGCACCGACAACAGGATGGTCATACCGTAGCGCAGCCCGGCGCCGAACAGCCCCAGTATATAAATGACGATCCGCTGCCAGCGGCGCAGCTCCTGGGTGGAGAACAGATAGCCCAGGATCACAAAGATGAGATAGCTGCCCACCACCGGCACGTACAGGCCGGAGTTCCACCGCAGCCCTACGTAGCGGAACAGCGGCGGCAGCAGTGAGGTCAGCACAAAGGAGGCGCCGGCCAGATACCAGAGGGTCCGGCGGTGGTCCTTCAGCAGGGAGAGGGCCGGCATGGCCAGATAGGCGGCGAACAGGGGGATGAAAAACCAGTATACGTTCTCAATGGAGGTGTCGAATATGCGGCTGATAAATTCCCGCACGCCGATCTCCAGGGGATTGATCTTTTTGGTGGCGGCCACGATCAGCGACCACACCACAAAGGGGATGGCGGTGCGCAAAAACCGCTTTTTGAAGAATTCCGCCGTGGTGTAGCGTTTGCGGTAGCCCATCAGGGTGGCGCCGGACAACATAAAGAAGATGGGCACCGGCCAATAGAGGAACACCTCCACAAAGAGGGCCTGATACCACGCCGGCGTGTTGCTGTAGGTGTGGGCGATGCCGTTGCAGTGGAGAAACACCACCCCCAGGGTGGCACAGATGTTCAGAACGTCGTAATATAGCACCCGCGTCTTGGCCGCAGGCGGGGAAAGTGTCTGTGTGCTCATGGTCGATCCTCCGTCATATACGTTCCTTGGTTTTTCACCACGCGCCCCGCACAGCCGCATCCCCACCGGGGAGGCAGACGCAGAATGAGGGCCCTTCTGAAAGGTAATATAGCATTTTCTGCCAAATTTTTCAAGTTTTATGTAAAAAACGAAAATCCGCTCACCGAAGTGAACGGATTTTTGGAGGCGACACTCAAAATGGAACCGGTCAAAAAACCTGATTTTCTCATTATTTTTAGAAACAACAACGAAAATATCACCCCAGCAATAAGCCTAAACCGGCAGATATAACAGTGGGGAAAAGAACCAAAAACCAAATGTATTTATCAAAACCAAGTTTAATATTGGGGTTTTGTTTTTTGATTTCTTTCAAACCATACAATGGGAAGTGTACCACATCAAACGATTCGGTACCGCCGTTTTTGGTTTGTACAACAAAGGTAGCATAACAAGAACTAAACTTGCTTCTGGACATAACCCTTGGGTGATACGCAATTTCTATAATATTGTTTATATCAATTTCACGATCATTTAAAAAAGTTCAGAATTATGTACCACACCCAAAACCTTACCAAAACAAAAACGATTCAAAATTGATAAAATAATAAATGGGCCGATAAAAATTACATACATCGCTAAAACAACAGGCGTTGCCCCAGACATTTCAGCAATACCGTTCCAAATATCAAAATTGCCTTTCTTCAATTCAGTCAATATAATCATCACCGGAACTGCAGGAATAAGGCTAAGCTGAATATAAATATATGTGTTAAAATATTGCCAACGAATTTTTTTGCCGTTTTTGCTCAAAAGCTCACTGTTTTTTCGTTTTCGTTTCTCGTTTTCATACTCTTCTTCAGTAACCAAAAACTTTCGTCTATTCCTCAGCAAAAAAACAATGCCAACCATAGCCAAAGCAAAAACAATCAAGCCTATTGCCAGAAAAGCATAACCAACGTCAACCGTACGTGGCGTCGCAATTTCATTCGGGTTTTGCGGGTTATAAAAAATGTTAAGTTTATCTCCAACCGAATAATGCGCTCCCGTGCCGGCAGCAAACGCTATTTTAGTGTCGGTACTTAATTCTCGGTTATAAACTATACTATCAACCTCGTAGGTAATATAAATCTCCTGCACATCAGGGCTACGCACATTTACATCTAAATCAATATTTACAATAATAGCTTCAATAGATTTCATATTTGATACCAAATTATCATATTGAATTTTAGAAATAATAGCAGGCACAATAAAAGCAGCTGCCAGTAAACAGCAAAATATAAGAGCAATTATACCGTCTCTAAAAACTTTATTGTATCTTAATTTTTCCATATTATCACCGACCTTTAAGTGTATTATAGCATATGGTTGGTGAGGGCGCAAGGGGCTCTGCCATTGCCATTCGTCATGCTTCCGTTTGCGGTGCCCGAAATGCGCTTTCTCACTATCGCTCGGCGCATTTCGACCGCTGCACCAGCCTTTTTGCTCGCTGTATCCGCCACTGGCGGCGCTCGCAAACGGCTACCACCGACTTCGCTACGCTCAGTCGGTAAGCGCCTGACGGCTAGTCGCGTTGTGGCAAGTTGGAGCTAAAAGAAAAAGCCAAAAAGAAAAGACACACCGGATGGTGTGTCTTTCTTTTTGGCTGCTCCTGTCAGGCTCGAACTGACGACATCATGATTAACAGTCATGCGCTCTACCGACTGAGCTAAGGAGCAATATGCGACCACCGCCGATTGGCGATGGTCCTGTGTGTTGGCGCCTACCTATCGTCCCGGGCCGCTTCCAGCCAAGTATTGTCGGCACAAGTGAGCTTAACTGCCGTGTTCGGGATGGGAAC
>JAFQKB010000015.1 GCA_017397125.1 Clostridia bacterium
TCCACGTTGATGTAGCCGTTATGCATCCAATAGCGGGCAAAGGGCACCCCGTTGCAGCACTCGCTCTGGGCGATCTCATTCTCGTGGTGGGGGAAGATCAGGTCCTGGCCGCCGCCGTGGATGTCGATGCTCTCACCCAGATAGCGCCGGGCCATGGCGGAGCACTCGATGTGCCAGCCGGGACGACCGTCGCTCCAGGGGGACGACCAGCTGGGCTCGCCGGGCTTGGCCGCCTTCCACAGGGCAAAGTCCAGAGGATCCTCCTTGACCTCGCCCACGGCGATACGGGCGCCGGACTCCAGATCGTCCAGGGGCTGATGGGACAGCTTGCCGTACCCGTCAAAGCGGCGGGTGCGGAAATACACGTCACCATTCTCCGCCCGATAGGCGTAGCCCTTTTCCACCAGAGTGGACACGATCTGCTCGATCATATCCATATTCTCGGTGGCCTTTGGGTGGGTGGTGGCGGGGCGCACCCCCAGGCCCTTGGCGTCGGTCCAGAACTCCTCGATGTATTTCTCCGCCACCGCCTGGAAGGTGGTGCCCTCCTCGTTGGCCCGGCGGATGATCTTGTCGTCGATGTCGGTGAAATTCTGCACAAAGTTCACCTCATACCCCCGCCACTCCAGATAGCGGCGCAGGGTGTCGAACACCACCAGGGGGCGGGCATTGCCGATGTGGATGAAGTTATACACCGTGGGGCCGCAGGCATACAGCCGCACCTTGCCCTCCTCGATGGGGATAAACTCGTCCTTTTGTCTGGTCAGGGTGTTGTAGATACGCATACTATGTCCTCCTTACTGTTTTTGCTCCAATTGTTCGATCCGCTCCTCCAGCCGGCGCAGCTCCTGGGCCACCGGGTCGGGGATGTGGATCTGATCCAGCTCCTGCACCTTTTCGCCGCCCCGGCGCACCACCCGGGCGGGGATGCCCACGGCAGTACAGTTGTCCGGGATGTCGGTGAGCACCACCGCGCCGGCCGCGATGCGCACGTTGTTGCCGATGGTGATGGGTCCCAGCACCTTGGCGCCGGCGCCCACCATCACCCGGTTGCCCAGGGTGGGGTGGCGCTTACCGGTGTCCTTGCCGGTGCCGCCCAGGGTGACCCCCTGATAGATGGTGCAGTCGTCACCGATCTGGGTGGTCTCGCCGATCACCACACCGGTGCCGTGGTCGATAAAGAACCGGCGCCCGATGGTGGCGGCGGGATGGATCTCGATGCCGGTGCGGCGCACGCACCGCTGGCTGATCCACCGGGCCAGAAAATACAGCCCGTGGCGGTACAGCCAGTTGGCACGCCGATGGGAGCGCAGCGCCTTGTAGCCATTATACAGCGCCCACGCCTCAAACCCCGACCGGGATGCGGGGTCCCGCTCCCGGATGGTGGCGATGTCCTCTCTGAATTGTCTGAACATACGATCACTCCCAAAGAAAACCTTGCAAAAACAAACAGGGTAAAAAGCACAGAAATTTGCCGCTTTGAGGCGGGTTCGGATATTTCGCTCTACCCTAACAAAAGAAAACACCTCCGTTGCCCCGTGGGGCAACGGAGGTGAGTATGTACTCACGGTTCCACTCCGTCATTCACTCATAGGCTCCCAGCAGAGCCCGGCCCGGTAACGGGGGCTTTCCGCCGCAGGATACTGCGGCCGCAGCCGGTTCCCCCACGGAGCGGACGGGTGCATTTCGCCGGGTCGTGCGTCAGGGTGCTCACAGCCAAAGGCAGCCCCTCTCTGTCACGCCGTGTCCGGGTACTTCTCCCATCCATCGCTTTACTAACATTATATACGGATTTTGTGATTTGTCTACTGTTTTTTTAATTTTCCTTAAAATAGTGGCGCAGCGCCCACACGTACTGGACGCCGGACACCACCGTGGCGATCACCGACACCCAGATAAAGATCACGCCCATAACCAGCAGCACCCGATACAGCCCCATGGCGGCGTCCGGCAGCAGATCCCGCAGCTGCAGCAGCGCCAGCATATAGATGATGGCCACCATCTGCATAACCGTCTTGAGCTTACCGGCGAAGGAGGCAGCCACCACCACGCCGTCCTTGGCGGCCAGCAGGCGCACCGAGGTGACCGCAAACTCACGGGCCAGGATGAGAAACACCGCCCAGCACATCATATCGCCGCCGCCCCGGGTCATCAGGCCCAAAAAGGCCGCGGTGGTCAGGGCCTTGTCCGCCAGAGGATCCAGGAACTTGCCCAGATTGGTCACCAGATTCTGCTGACGGGCAATCTTGCCGTCGAAATAGTCGGTCAGGGACGCGGCGATAAACACCAGCAGCGCCGCCCCATAGTGGAAGGGAAACTCCGCCAGCATGAGAAACAGAAAAATCGGGGTGAGGATGCAGCGCACCAGAGTCAGTTTGTTGGGCAAATTCATTCGGTCATCTCTCCTATCAGATCCCAGTCCATGGTATCGGTAATTTTGATCTGTACAAAGTCGCCGGGCTGCACCCGCCGGGTGGCGGCAAAGAACACCTTGCCGTCGATGTCGGGGGCATCCCCCTCGGTGCGGCCGAACCAGCACTCGGCGTATTTATCAAAGCTCTCCACCAGCACGGTGAGGGTGCGCCCCACCTGCTGCTCGTTGTAGGCGTCGGAGATGCGGCTCTGCTCCTCCATCACGATGTCCCGGCGGCGGCATTTTACCTTGTCCGGGATCTGGTCGGGCAGGTCGTAGGCGGGGGTGCCCTCCTCCGGGGAGAAGGCAAAGCAGCCCAGCCGCTGGAACTGCGCTTCCTTGATGAACTCGCACAATTCCTCAAAGTCCGCCTCGGTCTCGCCGGGGAAGCCGGTCATGACGGTGGTACGCAGGGTGATGCCCGGCACCTTGTCCCGCATACGCCGGATGAGGGCGGTCAGGCTCTGCCGGTCGCCGGGGCGGTTCATACGCCGCAGCACCGCACCGCTGGCGTGCTGCAGAGGGATGTCCATATAGGGCAGCACCTTCTCCTCGGCAGCCATCACGTCCAGCAGCTCGTCGGTGATGTGCTCGGGATAACAATAGAGCAGCCGAATCCACCTGAGATCCTCGATCTTACACAGCTCAGTGAGCAGGTCCGGAAGGCGGCTCTCACCGTAGAGATCCTGCCCGTACACGGTGGTATCCTGGGCCACCAGCACCAGCTCCCGCACCCCGGCGGCCACCAGCTTGTGTGCCTCGGCCACCACCGTCTCCATCCGGCGGCTGCGCAGGCCGCCCCGGATGCCGGGGATGGCGCAGTATGTACAGCGGTTGTCGCAGCCGTCCGCAATGCGCAGATAGGCAAAGAAGTGGGGGGTGGTCAGCATCCGGTCGCCGTCCAGACACCAGGCACTCTTGGGCGGGAAGGAACGGACCGTCTCCCCCGCCATCACCCGATTGACCGCCTCCACGATGTCGCCGTTGGCGCCCAGACCCAGCACCGCATCGCACTCCGGCATCTCATCCGCCAGCTCCTGCTGATACCGCTCGGCCAGGCAGCCGGTGACGATGATCTTTTTAATTTGCTTTTCCTTTTTCAGCTGGGCAAACTCCAGAATGTTGTCGATGGATTCCTGCTTGGCATCCTCGATAAAGCCGCAGGTGTTGACGATCACCACCTGGGCCAGACCGCTCTCGGCGGTGATCTCAAAGCCCGCCAGCTCCAGCTTAGCCAGCATCAATTCGGCATCCATTTGGTTTTTGGGACAGCCCAGGGATACCATACCTACTTTTACAGCCATTCTTCTGTCTCCTCGTCGTCGGCGGCGCCGTATGCCTCCATAGCACGGCGGATCGCCCCATAGGTAAACCCACGCCGGGCCAGGGCAGCGGTCACCCGCTGCCGATCCTCGGCGGATTTCATCTTATTATAATATTTTTTCTCGATCAATGCAAGTGCTTGTTGAAAATCCTCTCCATCCAGCCCGGATACCGCCTCCTGGGCAATAAGTGGGTCGATGCCCCGGCGGCGCAGCTCCTGCTCCACCCGGCGGCGGGGATACTGCTTTTGCTCGGTCAGGCTTTTGGCCAGGCGGCAGGCATACCGTCCGTCGTCCAACAGTCCCACCTCCTGCAGGCGGGCCACCACCGCCGCCGCGATCTCGGGGGTCGCCTCGGCATACAGCTTCTGCTCCAGCTCCCGGCAGGCATAGTCCCGCAGCCCCAGCAGATACAACGCCCGGTCCCGGGCACGGTTGTACTGAGAGCGCGCAAGCAGGCTGTCCAGTTGTTCTTCCGTTATCTCGCCGCCGGCGGCATAGCCGGACTCGTCAAAGGTCTGCCGGTCCACCGGCATCTCCCGACCGTCCTCCAGCCGCAGCAGGTACAACCGACGGCGGCGTACCGCGGCCTCTGTGATCCTCATACACTCACCCATCCAAAAGCACAAACAGGCAGGAGAGCCCTCTCCTGCCTTGTTTTTGTGTTATTAATCGTCTACCACAATATCGATCTGGGCCTTGGCCGCCGCGCTGGTCACCTGGGGCGCCGCCGCCAGAGGGATCTCCACCGGCGCCGGGGCCGCGCTCACCGCCGGGCGGGAGCCGGGCACCAGCTTGTGCATATTCTCCCGCACCTTGGCCTCGATCTCGGCTGCGATCTCCGGGTGCTCCCGGAGATAATCCCGGGCGTTGTCACGACCCTGGGCCAGGCGCTCGCCGCCGTAGCCGAACCAGGATCCGGATTTTTCGATGATGTCCAGCTTGACCGCCAGATCCAGCAGCTCGCTCTCCTTAGAGATGCCGATGCCGTACAGCACGTCAAACTCCGCCTGCTTAAAGGGGGGCGCCAGTTTATTCTTGACCACCTTGACCCGGGTGTGGGAGCCCACGGCGTCGGCGCCGTTCTTGATGGTCTCGGTGCGGCGCACGTCCAGGCGCACCGAGGCGTAATACTTGAGGGCGTTGCCGCCGCTGGTCACCTCGGGGTTGCCGTAGACAATACCCACCTTCAGACGCAGCTGGTTGATGAACAGGGCGATGCAATTGGACTTGGACACCGCCGGCGCCAGCTTGCGCATAGCCTGGGACATAAGACGGGCCTGCAGACCCACGTGGGCATCGCCCATCTCGCCCTCGATCTCGGCCCGGGGCACCAGCGCCGCCACCGAGTCCAGCACCACGATATCCACGGCGCCGGAGCGGATGAGGGCCTCCATGATCTCCAGAGCCTGCTCGCCGGTGTCCGGCTGGGACACCAGCAGCGAGTCCACGTCCACGCCCAGCGCACGGGCATACACGGGGTCCAGAGCGTGCTCCACGTCGATAAAGGCCGCCTCGCCGCCCTTTTTCTGACACTCAGCCACGGCATGGAGAGCCAGCGTGGTCTTACCGGAGGCCTCGGGGCCGTAGATCTCTACGATACGGCCCCGGGGCAGGCCGCCGATACCCAGCGCCGCATCCAGCGCCATAGAGCCGGTGGGCACTGCGTCCACGTTCATCTTGATATTCTCGCCCAGGCGCATCACAGAGCCCTTGCCATACTGCTTTTCGATCTGGGCCAGCGCCATATCCAGCGCCTTCTGGCGCTCGGTGCGGTCGCCCGCTACCGTTTCTGTCTTTTTCTTATCCGCCTTCGTTGCCAATTCGGTCATCCCTTTCCGCGAAAATGCCACCCACAGGGTGGCTCATTGACACCATTTTAGCACAGGTTTTACCAAAATGCAAGAGTTTTTCGAACATTTGTTTGGATTTTTTATTTTGTGCCCAGCACCACTCGGGGTATGCCCGCCAGGTCCGGGACAATCTCTATATCCTTCAGGCTGGCGGCGGCAAACAGAGCCGCCACATCCGCCGCCTGACCGATCCCCACCTCCACGGCGCAGAAGCCGCCAGGGGCCAGCTTTCGGCACCACTGTTCGGCGATCACCCGGTAAAAGCGCAGGCCGTCGGCGCTGCCGTCCAGCGCCATCCGCGGCTCACGCCGCACCTCCCGCTGCAGACCCGGCAGGTCGCCGGTGGGGATATAGGGCGGGTTGGACAGGATGGCGTCCCACCCCGCCGGATAGGCGTCCCAGTCGGCCAGCACGTCCCCCTGCCGCACGGTCACGTCCAGCGCCGGATAGCGGCGTACGTTCTCCCGCAGATAGGGCAGGGCGTCCCCGGACAGCTCTACGGCGGTCACCGCCGCACCGGGGGTCAGAGATGCCACCCCCAGCCCCACACAGCCGGTGCCGGCGCACAGGTCCAGCACCCGGGGTGCGCTCTTGCCCTGCAGCCGCCGGGCCGCCGTCTCGCACAGCAGCTCCGTGTCCGGGCGGGGGATCAGCACCCCCTCCCCCACCCGCAGGGTGAGGGCGAGAAAATCCCACTGGCCCAGTATGTATTGAAGCGGCCGTCCCGCGGACCGTTGAGTCAGGGCGGTGTCCAAGGCCTCTGCCTGAGACACGGTCAGCGGCGTATCGTCCGCCGCCCCGCCCCGGGGCAGTCCGCCCAGGTCCTCCAGCAGGCACCGGGCGTCAAAGGCGCCGTCCTCGCAGCCGGCCGCCGTCAGGGCGGCCACGGCGGTGGTCAGCCATTGGCGGCGGGTCACCACTGATCCGCCTCCGGGTTGTCGGGGATGACCTCCTCCAGCGCCCGGATGGCGCACTCGATCATGCCGTCGTCCGGCTCGATGGTGGTGATGCGCTGCATCCACTGGCCGGGGGCGGAGATGATGCGGGTCAGCCGGTTGTCGTAGCGGCCGGCCAGCTTGATGAGCTCATAGCCGATGCCCATGGTCAGGGGCAGCAGCAGCAGCTTCACCGCCGTGCGCAGAACGGGGTTATCAATAGGAATGAGAATAGAGATCACAATACCCACGATCAGCATCAGCACCATAAAGGAGGTGCCGCAACGGGGATGGAACCGGCTCTGGGGGCGGACGTTCTCCACCGTCAGGGGCAGGCCCTTTTCGTAGCAGAAGATGGACTTATGCTCCGCACCGTGGTACTGGAAGGTGCGGCGGATGTCCTTCATCCGGGATACCGCCAGCATATACGCCAGGAAGATGAGGATGCGCATCACGCCCTCGAACACGCCCCGGATGTACGGATTATCCAGCACCGGAAAGGCGCCGCTGAGCCAGCGGAACAGCTGAATGGGCAGCCACATAAACAGAATGAGGGACAGGCCCACACCCAGCACCGCACCGATGACCATCACCACGTTCATCAGGATACCGGCCTTTTTCTTGGCCTGCTCGGTATTTGGTTTTTCCTCAACGGCAGCTTCGGCAGGAGCTTCGGCGGTGTCGGGGGTGTCCCCGGCAGCGGCCGCCTTGGCGGCCTTTTCCTCCGCCATAGCCTCCTCCAGCTCCTCCTCCATGCCGCTCAGCTCCGCCGAGCGCATCAGGCACTTATAGCCATAGGTCATGGAGAAGATGAAGTTAAAAATGCCGCGGACCAGCGGCCATTTGGCAAAGCCGGGCAGCTTTTGCTTGGGGTTGTCCCAGCTTTCCATCCGGATCTCGCCGGAGGTGTGGCGCACCGCCATGGCGGTACGCTCCGGGCCGCGCATCATAACACCCTCGATGAGGGCCTGGCCGCCGATGGAGGTCTTTTTCAGTACACATTCCTGTTTGCTCATACGATATGGTTCCTTTCTTGGGGTAGAATGATCTTATATAGTCGGGCCGGTGGGCAGCCACACCGTTACGGTGGTGCCGACGCCCGGCTCACTGTCGATATCCAGACTGCCGCCGTGCAGGCGCAGTATCTCCACAGCCAGCGCCAGGCCGATACCGGCGCCGGCGGCAGGCTCTGCCTGATAGAATTTTCGGGTCACCAGGGGCAGATGCTCCGGAGCGATGCCCACGCCGGTATCGCTGAACACCACCTGCACGCCCCCGGACATACGGGCGGCCTCCACCCGCACCCGGTCACCGGCGCGGGAATACTTGACCGCGTTGTCCAGCAGATTGACAAACACCTGCTTGATGCGGGCGCCGTCCCCTCGCACCGGGGGCAGGCTGCGCCGCTGCACCAGCTCCAGATGGATGCCGGCCCGCTGAGCCTTATCCCGGAAGAGGAACACCGCCTCCTCCAGCTCGGCGGATATATCCACCCGCTCCGGCCGCAGGGATACGTGGCCGCTCTCCATGCGGGAAAAATCCAGCAGCTCCTCCACGATGCCGGTCAGACGCTGGGCCTCCTTGCCAATGACCGCCAGACCCTGGGCGGTCAGCTCTCGGTCCTCGGTCTCGTTCTGCAGAGTTTCGGTCCAGCCCTTGATGGCGGTCAGCGGGGTGCGCAGCTCGTGGGACACCGAGGAGATAAACTCGTTTTTCATCTTTTCGGCGGCGGCGATCTCCCCGGCCATAAAATTGACCGTATCGCACAATTCGCCGATCTCGTCGTTATATTGCTTTTCCAGGCGGGCGTCGTATTCGCCCATGGCGATGCGGCGGGCGGTGGCGCTGATGGCGGCCACCGGGGTGACGATGGAATTGATGAAATACATGCCCGACAGGGACACAAAGAACACGATCAGCAGCATAAAGCCCAGCAGCAGCAGGGACAGCAGCAGGATCTGCCGGTCCACCGCCGCCAGGGACACCACGTACCGCAGTGCGCCTATGACGGCGCCGTCCGCACTTTTTTCCAGCATGGTCAGCGCCATCACCGACTCGCCGGTGGCGCTGTGCCCGCTCCAGCTGCCGATGCCGTCGGCCGCCGCCTTGGCCCGGCTGAAGTCCGGGATGCGCTCCACCTCCGGCACAAAGCCGGTAGAGGACAGCAGCACCTGGCCGTCGGCGCTGACCAACTGCAGTTCGATCTTATCCTTATCGCTAAAGGCGGCCACGATCTCGCGGCTGCCGGTATCGTAGGCCAGCGTCTCCACGCCCAAGCTCATCTCGATGGTGCGGTGGTGTATCTGCGCCCGGCTCTCCAGGGCGTTTTCCACACTCTGATAATAATAGAACCGGAGCATCACCGTAAACAGGATCTGCAGCACCAGCAAAAACAGCACGATGAGGAAAAAGGCGTTGCGCAGCCAGCGACGGGTCAGTCCGTTCTGGGGCGCCAGCCGCCGGAAAAACCGGCGCAGGCGTCCTCCTCGCCTTATCCGTTCCATTGATATCCTCGCCCCCATACGGTCAGCAGGTGATGGGGGGCGGACGGATCTGCCTCCACCTTCATCCGCAGGCGGCGGACGTTCACGTCCACCACCTTATCGTCCACGTAGGCTTCGTTGCGCCACACCTGCTCCAGTATCTCACTGCGGGTCAGCAGGCGGCCGGGGTTGCGGAAGAAATATTCCATCATCTGGTATTCGATCTGGGTCAGCTCCACCGGCTGGCCCTCCACCAGCAGGCAGTGGGCGTGCCGATCCAGGGTGAACACGCCGGAGTGCAGCTGCTCCGCCTCTGTGGGCACCTGGAGACGCCGGTACAGCGCCTCCACCCGGGCCAGCAGCTCGGCGATGCCAAAGGGCTTGGTGACGTAGTCGTCCGCACCCACCCGCAGGCCGTTGACCTTTTCCTCCTCCCGGGTCAGGGCGGTGAGCATAATGATGCCCATGGTGCTGCTCTGCTCCCGCAGCCGGCGGCAGGTCTCAAAGCCGTCGATGCCCGGCAGCATCACGTCCAAAAGGGCTATAGCAAAGGTGGGATCTGCCTCGTACAGGGCCAGAGCCTCCTCGCCGGAGCCCACCTCGGCCACCTCGTAGCCCACCCGGCGCAGATTGAACACCACAAAGGAGCGGATGGAGACCTCGTCCTCACATACCAATATCTTTTTCATGGGGGTCAACCTCCTACTCCGGTCAGGCGGGATACCATATACCGGACCTTTTCCGCCTTGAGCACCTGGGGGTCGTACCAGGCGGTGCAGCCGGGGCGGCGGTCATCGGCAGAGAACACGGTGATGGACCGCATCTCCTCCGGCTCCGACCAGTCGGCGTTCTCACCCACGGTCAGCCGCAGCCACACCCGGCCGGTGCCGGTGTCCAGCAGATCCAGGGTGCGGGTGACGGTATCGTACGCCGTGTCCAGAGTGCGCACCTGGTCCCCGTTGAGGGTGATGACATAGCCGTCCTCGGTATTCACCACCGTATGGGCGCGCACGCTCCAGGAGCGGGTGACGTAATCCCACACCCGCCATACGGTGACGGCGCCCCCCACCTGGTTGACGGTATGGCCGGGAATCAGCTGGGAATAGGGCACCTCCACCATGGCGTCGCCGTCAATATCCCGGGCCGCCAGACGGCCGGGCCGGGTGGTGGCGGCGGAGGTGTTTGTGGCAGGATCGTAAAAGGGCACCTGCAGCCCCGTATCGTCGTAATAGATCAGCTCGGTGACGGTGTCACCGCTCTCTTTATAGCCCTCTACAAACAGGCCGTGGACCCCCTCGGCCAGACGGCACAGGGTCATACCGCCGAATTGCTGGATGCCGCCGTCCAGGGATGCGGTGTCCAGCACCTCCAGGGTGTCCCCCTGCAGGCGGTTAAGGGTGGCGGTCACGGTACGGGGCGCACTGTGGAGCAGCAGCAGGCTGTCGCCGCCGGTGGCGGTCACGTCCCCCACAAACAGAGAGGTATACACCCGGTCACCGGACACGGTGCGCAGACCGTCCGCGGTGGAGTACACCGTCAGCTGGTGGGTGTGGCTGCTGTAGGTGCTCCAGCCGGTGATGATCTCCGCCCGGCCGTCTCCGTCCAGGTCGCCAAAGGCCACCTGGCGGATGGCCACACCGGCGCCCACCGCGTCGGCCACCGACACCCACTCGCCCGTATCCCAACGCAGCAGGTTGATGTGGATCTCCTCCGGGGCGGAGGCCAGAGCATAAAAGGCCACCGCCATCCGGGCGTCCTGCTCCTCTTCCAGAGAAAAGCCCTGCTCGTCGCACAGGGAAAAAGCCGCCGTATGAGCACCCTCCACCGGGTACTTGAGCACGTACCGGGCACCGGCACCGCTCCTGTCCCGGATATAGGTCTCCAGAGCGGCCTGCACCGCCTGCTGCTCACCCTGCACC
Organism: Clostridia bacterium; assembly: GCA_017397125.1. Classification (GTDB taxonomy): domain Bacteria; phylum Bacillota; class Clostridia; order Oscillospirales; family Acutalibacteraceae; genus UBA5905. The sequence continues at coordinate 10,926 of JAFQKB010000015.1, forward strand.
CGGGGCGGCTGCAAAAAGGATTCCACGTCCAGGCTGCACCCGGCGCAGGTCAGCACCAGCGCACACACAAGCGCCGCTACCCGCAGACAGCGTCCCATTCGACGACCTCCTATCCATCCGTAAATTACTCTATATTATACCTCATACAGGGCGGCTCTGTCAATCCCGCAGGAGTGCCTGCCGCCGCCGGTAATCCGGCATGGTCCGCTCCACACAGCCCCAAAAGGCCGGGCTGTGATCGTGGTGGCGGATGTGGGCCAGCTCGTGGACCACCACGTAGTCCACCGCCTCCATAGGATACTGCATCAGCCGCCAGGAAAAGCACAGACTGTTTTTTCCGCTGCAGCTGCCAAAGCGCTTCTGCGCACCGGTGATACGTACCCCCGTCGGGGTCACCCCCATCCGGGCGGCGTACACCGCCACCCGCTGCGGGATGATCTCTACCGCCCGGCGACGCAGCTCGGCCTCCTGCTCCGGGGTGACCTGTCGGGCGGCCCGGGCGGCCTGGCGCCGGCGCTGCACCTCCAGATGGCGGTCGATCCAGTCCCCGTGTGCCGCCACAAAGCGGTCGATATCCGGCTGGCGGCACCGCCGCGGTGCCCGCACCACCACCGTCAGATCGGGGGTGATCTCCAGCCCCAGGGTGCGCCGGTCGGAACGGATGAGGGTGTACTCAATCACAGCCGTACCCCTCCAATATATCCGTCAGATACTGGGTATACTGCTCCACCACGGGGACGGGGCTCTCCAGGCGGATGTCGGTGCCAAAGCCGGACAGCCACGCAAAGAACGGAGGACTGACCACCACCGGAACCCGCAGGGTAAAGGCGTCCTCGCCGGCGGGCACCAGCGCCACGTCCTGCCCGAACCGGTCCAGCACGATGCCCGCCATAGACGCCCGGCATCGCAGGCTCACGGTCTGCTCCGTGCCGCCGAACATACCAAAGGTCTTGCGGGTGTACAGGGCCATATCCTGCTTGCGGAATACCTCCCGCCCATCCCGGGGGCGGTCGGTCAGCCGGATGCGGAGCATCCGGTCCACCCGATAGTGGCGGATAGAGCCGGACTCGGCCTCATAGGCGATGAGATAGTAGTTTTCGTCGTCCCAGGTCAGGGCCCAGGGGCTGACAGTGTACAGCGCACCGCCCCGGCGCAGATGCTGTTTTTTGTCTGCACCCCAGTCAAAGTACTGGAATTTCACCTGCCGCTCCGCCGCGATGGCGTTCTGCAGGCTGTCCACGTTGTAGTAGATGCTCTCGTTCATATTCTTGATGCGGCCGGACACCAGCACCTGGCGCTGGAGCTGACCGGCCAGATGGCGGCTGGTCAGGCTCTCCAGACGGCGGATGAGCTCGGTGCTCTTTTTGTGGGTAATGAACTTGGAGGACTGGACCGCGTCCACCAGCAGCCGCAGCTGGGGCATATCCAGGGTGCGGTCGCCGATATAATAGCGCACGGTGGTGTCCCGCACGGTGACGATGTCCTCACCCAGCAGCCGCAGCTGCTCCAGGTCGTCGTACAGGCTTTTGCGCTCCGCTGAGACGCCCCGCTGCGCCAACAGCTCGGTGATCTGCTGTAGGGTCAGGGGGTGCTCCTCATCGGTCTCCCGGTGCAGGATCTCCCGCAGATAGATAAGCTTCAGTTTTTGATTGGCCTGCCGTGCCATGGTCATTCCTCCTCGGGATCAGCATTGTCCGGTTTATATCCCTTTCAGTATACCACATTCCGTTCCGAAAGAAAAGTGCATTTTGCGCTTTTTTCAAAGAAATTAAGGATTGAAATAAGCGGGAATATATGGTAGAATAAAAGGCAGTTTGTTGTAAAGGAGCAGTTGTATGACCCGTATCGGAATCATCGGGGCTATGGACTCCGAGGTGGACAACCTCATCGCCCGTATGGAAAACACCGCCGTGTGCCAATACGCCGGGCGGCGGTTCGTATCCGGCTGGCTGGCCGGCAAGGACGCCGTGGTGGTGCAGAGCGGCATCGGCAAGGTGGCCGCCGCCATCACCGCCCAGATGCTCATCGACCGATTCGGGGTGGACACCCTGCTCAATACCGGCATGGCCGGCGGCCTGGACCCCCGGCTGCAGGTCAAGGACCTGGTGGTGGCCACCGCCGCCCTCCAGCACGATTTTGACCTGACCGCCTTTGGCCACGTCCGGGGCTTCCTCTTCGGCGAGGACGACACGGTGCCCACTCGGTTTGCCGCCGACCCCACCCTGGTGGAGCGGGCGGTGGAGGCCGCCGGGCAGGTGCTTCCCGCCGGCAGCAAGGCCATCACCGGCGTGGTGGCCTCCGGCGACGATTTTGTGGACGACAGCGGGCTCAAGGCCACCCTGCGGGACGCCTTTGGTGCCGCCGCCGCCGAGATGGAGGGCGCCGCCATCGCCCAGACCGCCGTATCCAACGGCGTCCCCTTTGTGATCCTGCGCACCATCTCCGACCTGGCGGAGCACCAGGCCCACGTCTCCTTTGACGAGATGGAGCGGTACGCAGGACAGCTGGCCGAGGACATCACCGTGGCCCTGCTCAGCACCCTGTAACCACATAAAAGCCCCCGCCGGGTGCAGACTAATCCTGCGCCCGGAAAACATACGCTATTACACGGAAGGAGAATCTCACATGCGACCCAATCCCATCTCCCTATCCCACGATATGACCCTGTTGCATCTGACCGAGCAGCGCTTTCGCACCGACCGGCTGACCGGTGTGTTCGCGGTGCCGCTGCAAAAGGACACCGCCGCCGGCTACGCCATTCTGCCGGGTCTGCTGACCCGCAGCTGTGAGGACTATCCCACCATGGCGGCCTTCAGCCGCCGGCTGGATGAGCTGTACGGCGCCACCGTCCAGGGCCACATCTACCGTCTGGGTGGCTGGCAGCTGATCGCCTTTTCCATCAGCTATCTCAACCGCCGCTACACCCTGGACGGCAGCGACCTGACCGCCGACTGCACCCGTCTGCTGCTGGATATGCTGTTCCGCCCCGTGCTGGAGGACGGCGTATTCCCGGCGGACGCCTTTGCCCAGGAGCAGCGCTGCCTGCTGGAGCGGCTGCAGGGCGAGATGAACGACAAGCGGATGTACGCCCGGCAGCGGTGCGAGGAGGTGCTCTGCCCGGACCATCCCTTCAGCCTCAATCCCAACGGCACCGAGGAGACGGTGGCGGCCCTGACCCCGGCAGCGGCCACCGAGTCCCTGTCCCGTCTGCTGACCGACTCCCACATCCACTGGCTGTACCAGAGCGGTGACGACCCGGCACCTCTGGTGGCGGCGCTGGAGGAGCGCTTCGCCACCCTGCCCTATCGCCGCCCCGCCGCCGTCAAGGCGGACGCCTCCTTCACCATCAAGGAGAGCGCCCTGACCGAGTATATGCCCCTGCGCCAGGCCAAGCTGGTGCTGGGCTTCCGCATCGCAGTGACCGAGCCGGAGGGTCCGGTCCAGGCAGCCCAGCTGATGAACACCCTGTGGGGTGGCTGCGCCACCTCTCTGTGCTTTACCCACGTGCGGGAGGAGCAGAGCCTGTGCTATTACTGCGCCTCCTCCTACGATAAATTCCAGGGGGTGCTGCTGGTGGACAGCGGCGTCCAGCCGGAGAATGCCCAGCGCACCAAGGAAGAGGTGCTCAAGCAGCTGGACGCCATCCGGGAGGGCAGCTTCTCCGACGAGGAACTGGAGGCCGCCCGCCGCAGCCTGATCCAGCGGTACGTATCCGCCGCGGACCACCCGGAGGCCCTGGAGAATTTCTATATCAGCCAGACCCTCTACGACACCTACCGCACCCCGGAGGATATGGCCCAGCGCCTGTCCGCCATCACCCGGGAGGACGTGTGCCGTGCCGCCCGGCTGACCCACTTTGATACCACCTATCTGCTGATGCCCGATGACGAGGAGGTGACCGCATGACCGCCGTAAAGCATCCCCTGCTGGGAGATACGCTGTATACCTGCACCCATCCCACCGGCCTGCCCATCGTGGTGTGGCCCCAGCCGAAGGCCAGCTCGGTCTATGCGGTGTTCGCCACCCGCTACGGCTCGGTGCACAACACCCTGCCCACCGCCGACGGCGGCATCGAAGAGGTTCCGGCGGGCATCGCCCACTATCTGGAGCACAAGCTGTTTGAGAGCGAGAGCGGCGACGCCTTCACCCGGTACGCCAAGACCGGCGCCTCCGCCAACGCCTACACCACCTTTGACCGCACCGCCTATCTGTTCCACGCCACCGAAAACGTCCTGCCCAGCCTGGAGATCCTGCTGGACTTTGTCCAGGACCCCTATTTCACCCAGGAGACGGTGCAAAAGGAGCAGGGCATCATCGGCCAGGAGATCCGTATGGGCGAGGATCAGCCCGGCCGCCGGGTGTTCTTCAACCTGCTGCGGGGTCTGTTCGCCCAGCATCCCGTGCGCATCGACATCGCCGGTACGGTGGAGTCCATCGCCTGCATCACCCCGGACCTGCTGTACCGGTGCTACAACCAATACTACAACCTACACAATATGGTGCTGGTGGTGGCGGGCAACATCACCCCTGAAGAGGTGCTGGAGACTGCCGACCGCCTGCTCAAGCCCGCCCCCGCGCTGATCCCGGCACCCCTTACCTGCCACGAACCGGCCGGCGTGCTGGAGGAGCTGGTGGAGGATTCTATGCCGGTGGCGGCGCCCCTGTTCTATCTGGGCTTTAAGGAGCCGGCGCTGGAGCAGACCCCGGCCCTGATGGCCGGATCCCGGGTGCTGGTGGAGCTCATCGCCGGCAAATCCAGCCCCCTGTACACCCGTCTGATGGACGAGGGGCTGATCAACGACCAGTTTGAGGTGGAGTATTTCGCCGGACCCGGCTACGGTGCCTGGCTGGTGGGCGGCGAGTCCGCCAACCCCCAGCGCATCAAGGAGCTGGTGCAGGAGGAGCTGCGCCGCCTGCAAAAGGAGGGGCTGGACCCCGCCGCCGCAGAGGCGGTGCGCCGGGGTGCCTATGGCCGGCTGGTGGCCGGCCTGGACGACCCCTCCGACTGCGCCGAGCTGATCCTGTCCCATCTGGTGGACGGCATCCGGCCCCTGTCCGAGCTGGACGCCCTGGCGGCCATCACCCTGGAGGAGCTGGAGACCCAGCTGCGCACCCGCATCGATCCCGACGTCTGCACCCTGTCGGTGGTCAACCCCCTGTAATCCCGGGGCGCCGCGCCCCCATACATAAAAGAAAGGAGGAACTATTATGTTCCTGCTGAAGCTGGCCCACTACATCGAATTTCCCAACCTGGGTTGGAAATTCCCCCTCAACGACACCCTGGCTGAGTTCGAGTTGTTCGGTAACCCCATTATCATCAAATGGTACGGTGTACTCATCGCCATCGGCTATCTGCTGGCGGTGCTGTACGGTCTCAAAAACGCCCACCGCTACGGCATCGACCCCGACCGGATGATCGACGTGGCGCTGGTCACCACTCTGGTGGCCTTTATCGGCGCCCGTCTCTACTACGTACTGTTCAGCGACAGTCTCAGCGACTATCTGGCCAACCCCATCACCATACTGCAGGTATGGAACGGCGGTCTGGGCATCTACGGCGGTATCATCATGGCCTTTGTGTTCGGCCCGCTGATGTGCAAGATCAAAAAAGTGAACACCTTGGCTATGTTCGACATTGCCTCTCTGGGCTTCCTCATCGGCCAGAGCGTGGGCCGCTGGGGCAACTTCTTCAACCAGGAGGCCTTCGGCGGCAACACCGACCTGCCCTGGGCCATGACCGGCGATATCATCGCCTCCGGCGTCAACGGCACCGGCTACGACGTGACCAAGCCGGTGCATCCCACCTTTTTGTACGAATCCCTGTGGTGCATCCTGGGCTTTGTGCTGCTGCACATTCTGTCCAAGCGAGCCTATAAGTTCAAGGGGCAGCTCTTCTGTGGCTACATCGTGTGGTACGGCGTGGGCCGCTTCGCCATCGAGAGCCTGCGCACCGACAGCCTGATGGCGGGCACCATGCGCACCTCCCAGCTGGTGGCGGTGCTGGCGGTTGTGGGCGGCATCGTCCTGTTCCTCTTCCTGCGGCGGCGGGCTATGTCCCTGCCCATGACCCTGGAGGAGATCGCCGAAGAGCTGGCGGCGGAAACCCTGTCGATCGAAAAAGAAGAAGCCGTCGAGGCCGAGAAGGAGACCACCGTAGCCGAGGAGATCGCCGCCGAGGAAACCACCGATGAAGAGATCGCCGATGCCCCGGCAGAACCTCAGGAGGAAGATCATGGCACTGAGAATTGACGGAAAGGCCATCGCCGCCGCTCTGCGGGGCGAGATAGCCGCCGAGGTAGAGACCCTCAAGGCCCGGGGCATTACCCCCGGCCTGGCGGTCATTCTGGTGGGCGAGGACCCCGCCTCCCAGACCTATGTACGCAACAAGCAAAAGGCCTGCCAGGAGGTAGGCTTTTACGCCGAGCAGATCGATCTGCCCGCCACCACCACCCAGGAGGAGCTGCTGGCGGTGGTGGACCGGCTCAACCACCGGGACGATATCCACGGCATTCTGTGCCAGTTGCCCCTGCCCCGGGGGCTGGACGACAGCGCGGTGATCGCCGCCATCTCCCCGGATAAGGACGTGGACGCCTTTCACGCCGAGAACGTGGGCCACATCATGATCGGTGACCAGCGTTTTCTCCCCTGCACCCCCGCGGGTGTGATGGAGCTCATCCACCGCAGCGGCATCTCGGTTGAGGGCAAGCACTGCGTGGTCATCGGCCGCAGCAACATCGTGGGCAAGCCCATGGCCATGCTGCTCTTACAGGAGAACGGCACCGTCACCATCTGCCACTCCCGCACCAAGGGGCTGGCGGATATCTGCCGCCAGGCGGACATTCTGGTGGCCGCCGTGGGCCGGGCCAAATTCGTCACCGCCGATATGGTCAAGGCGGGTGCCACCGTCATCGATGTGGGCATCAACCGGGACGAAAACGGCAAGCTCTGCGGCGACGTGGATTTTGCGGCGGTGGAGCCCATTGCCGGCGCCATCACCCCGGTGCCCGGCGGCGTCGGCCCCATGACCATCGCACTGCTGCTCAAGAACACCCTCACCGCTGCCAAGCAACAAAACGGCGTAGAGTAAAAGACAGCAAAAGAGCCAGCGGACTTGAATTGGTCCGCTGGCTCTTTCTTGTCATTGTTTATTCCGGGAATCGCAGGTCCGCGTAGGCGGCGATGAGCTCCACCGTCTTGTCAATACCGGTGCGCAGGCTGTCCACCACCAGGTCGTAGCCCTCTGCACTGCCCCACCGACTGTCAGAATAGAAATTGTAATAGGCGGCGCGGCGCTTATCCGTCTTGACCATCTGATCGGCCGCCTTTTTCTCGGTCAGGTCGCTGTACTGCTCCACCAGACGCCGCACCCGGGCCTGTGGGTCCGCCTTGAGAAAGACCTTCACCACCTGCTCCCGCTCCCGCAGGGCATAGTCGGCGCAGCGGCCGATGATGACGCAGCTCTCCCCCTTGTCTGCCAGGGCCTGGATGGCCTCAAACTGGGCCAGAAACACCTTTTGGTGGATGGGCATATCGTACTGGCCCAGCATCACGCCGTGGTTGCCCAGGGACAGGGAATACAGCAGGCTGCTGGTGGGCACCTCGTCGTACAACTCAAAATTCTCCGGTGCCAGACCGCTCTGCTGTGCCGCCAGACGCAGCAGCTCCCGGTCGTAAAAGGGTATGCCCAGCTTCTGCGCCAGCTTTTGGCCGATCTCCCGACCGCCGCTGCCGCACTGCCGCCCAATGGTGATGATGGTGCCCCGTTTCATACGCTGTCCCCCTAATAATGGATTTACAATATCAGTATAGCAGACTTTTCACCATTTGTACAGCCTTTCTGAACAAAATAATGCACACAAACAGCCTGGTATGCAACAAATATCCATCGCTGTGCCATAAATTTCCATTGTCATAGCCACTCTCTGGGGATAGAATAGTATCCGTACAAGTTTGTTTTCACCCGTGGCAAAGGAGCGAAAAACTATGAAAAAAATTGCTGTTTTAACCAGTGGCGGCGATGCCCCCGGTATGAACGCGGCGGTCCGTGCCGTAGTGCGTACTGCGCTCAACGCCGGCATCGAGGTATACGGTGTCATCCGTGGCTATAACGGCCTCATCCGGGACGAGCTGGTGCCCATGACCCTGCGCTCGGTCTCCAACATTCTGCAGCAGGGCGGTACCATGCTGTACACCGCCCGCAGCCCCGAATTCATGACCCTGGAGGGCCAGCAAAAGGCCGCCGAGGTCTGCCGCAAGCACGGCATCGAGGGCGTGGTGGTCTGCGGCGGCGACGGCTCCTTCCGCGGCGCCCAAAAGTTGTCCCAGCAGGGCATCCCCTGCATCGGCATCCCCTGCACCATCGACAACGACATCGGCTGCTGTGAGTACACCATCGGCTACGACACCGCCACCAACACCGTGGTGGATATGGTGGACAAGCTCCGCGACACCTGCCAGTCCCACGACCGCTGCAGCGTGGTGGAGATCATGGGCCGTCACGCCGGCTGGCTGACCCTGGGCTCCGGCATCGGCGTGGGCGCCACCAGCATCCTGGTGCCCGAGATCCCCTACGATTTCCAGAGAGACATCGTGGACCGGATGAAATACACCGCCTCTCTGGGCAAGCATCACTTCATCGTGATGGTGGCCGAGGGCATCGGCGACGTACAGCATCTGGCCGAGGACATCGAGGCCGCTACCGGCGTAGAGACCCGCGCCACCGTGCTGGGTCACGTGCAGCGCGGCGGTCGTCCCTCTGCCCGGGACCGCATCCTGGCCAGCCAGATGGGCCACTATGCCGCCCACCTGCTGATGGAGGGCAAGACCGAGCGCGTGGTCGCGGTCAACAACAACGTGCTGATGGACTTCGACATCGACGAGGCCCTGGCCATGAAAAAGCCCTTCAAGTCCCATATGTTCCGTATGGCCGCCGAGATCTCCATCTGATTTTCTGCAACCGCCCACCCGCTGGGCGGTTGTTTTTTTGTGTTTTTCCGTTTTTGTATTTCAACCCACAGTTGAAAAACATCGTTTGACAAGTTATTGTCAGCAACACCCCTCCCTGCTATACTGGAATTGAGCTCAACAACAAGCGCGCGACCATATTTAGGAGGTATCCAAATGAACATTGGAAATAAGATCAAAGAGTTGCGCAAGCAGCGCGGAATCACTCAAGAGCAGTTAGCAGACAGCATCGGTATTTCTTTCCAGGCTGTCAGTAAATGGGAAACCAATATCGCTCTTCCCGACATTACTCTGGCTCCTGTTTTGGCAAACTTTTTCGGTGTATCTATGGACGAATTGTTCGATTTCAATCTTAATGAAATGGAATGTGCTGTCGAACGCATCACTGCGGAAGCTTATCAGTACAGAGAGAGCAACCCCACAGAGAGCAGACGAATACTAGAGGAGGGACTCAAAGAATATCCTGAAAACGATATTCTGCTGAACAACCTGCTTTATGTCCTGAATTATTCAGAAAAACCGGATGAAACAATCACTATCGCCAGTAAGTTGGTGGGAAAAACCTGCCACAACGAAGTAAAATACGATGCACTTCGATTCCTGGCCTACGCCTATAAGGCAAAAGGGGATATCGAAAGTGCCAAGGCCGCCATTGAACAGATTCCGGAAATATATTTCACCAAACTGACGGAAATTGCTTTTCTTTTATCCGGCGACGCCAAACGGGAAGCCGCCGAAAAGCAAAAATGGATCTCTTTTGAGAACCTGCTTCAAATGATGGAGAAGATCGCCGAACACTATGAAGAAAGTGGCGATAACGCCAAAGCAATTGAAGAGATCAAAAGAGCGATGGCTCTCATCCCCATCCTCGGCAATGACTGCTTCGATATGTATACAAACTTTTTCAACAAACAGATTTCTCGTCTGAAAGGTAAATAACAATCGTTATTATCATCACTCATCTCATTTTTAACGATAGGGTTATCTCCTGTTTTGGGGATAACTCTATTTTTCGTATATAACTTGAAAAGCATAGGAAAAGATGATATAGTTAAAATATTCAATTGGAAGCGCGCCCCGCAAGGCCCCCTTGCCTAAAGGGGGCTGGCACAGCGAAGCTGTGACTGGGGGATACTTCTAAATAATTCGGGAGGGATAACTTACGGATCGGAAACACAACTCTGCCCTGACACGCAATGCTAAAATGCTCCGAAAAAATATGACCAAAGAAGAACGTCATTTGTGGTACGATTTCTTGCGTTCCTATCCCATCCGCTTTCTTCGTCAAAAGGTAATTGACAATTATATTGTCGATTTCTATTGTCACGAAGCACGAATCATTATTGAATTGGATGGCTCACAGCATTACCAAACCAAAGAAATGATGAAAGATAAAACTCGCACCGAAAAAATCGAGAATCGAGATTTGACCGTTATTCGCATACCAAACAATGAAATCCACAATAACTTCAAAGGCGTCTGCGAATACATCGATATACAGGTAAAAACAGCCTTACAGCGTTAAGTATCCCCCAGTCAAAACCTCCGGTTTTGACAGCTCGCTCGCCGCGAAGCGGCCCCCTTTTGTCCGCCATGCGGACATTTCCCCCGCATGCGGGGGAATCTGCCCTTTAGGCAAGGGGGCCTTGATGCGTTACCCCACACACATACGAAAGGAAGGTCATTCCTATGCCTTATACCGTGATGATGGTGGCGGCCGCCGGCGGCTCCACCCGGATGGGACGACCCAAACAGCATATACTTCTGGGACAGCACCCGGTGCTGATCCATACGCTTATGGCCCTGCAGCAGGTGGATGCCATCGACGAGTTGCTGCTCATCGCCCGGGCGGAGGACACCGCCCATTTCGCCGCCCTGGCGGCTCAAGCGGGGGTGACCAAGCTGCGCACCGTGGTGGCCGGCGGCCACAGCCGCCAGCAGTCGGTGGCCAACGGCCTGGCGGCTCTGCCGGCAGAGACCACCCTGGTGGGGGTCCACGACGGCGCCCGCCCCCTGGTGGACCCGGCCACCGTCGCCGCCGTCATCCAGGCCGCCGCCCGCACCGGAGCCGCCGCCGTGGCGGTGCCGGTCAAGGACACCCTCAAGCGCACCGACCACAGCGGCTACATCATCGATACCCCCGACCGGGCCAATCTGTGGCGGGTGCAGACCCCCCAGGTCTTTGACCGGGCGGCCCTGTGCGCCGCCATGGAGGCTGCCCAGGCAGCCGGCGTGGACTATACCGACGACTGCCAGCTGATGGAGGCCGCCGGCCGGCGGATACAGCTGGTACCCGGCCTGGATACCAATCTCAAGCTGACCACACCGGAGGATATCCGGCTGGCCCGGGCCATTCTCAACACACAAAAGGAGGCAGCCCCTATGCGCATCGGACACGGCTACGACGTACACCGCCTGGTGGAGGACCGTCCTCTCATCCTGGGCGGGGTCACCATCCCCTACGAAAAGGGCCTCCTGGGTCACTCCGACGCCGACGTGCTCACCCATGCGGTGATGGACGCCCTGCTGGGTGCCGCCGCCCTGGGGGATATCGGCAAGCTGTTCCCGGACAACGACCCCGCCTATGCCGGGGCGGACAGCGTGGCGCTGCTGGACCGGGTGGTGGAGCGGATCACCGCCGAGGGCTACACCATCGGCAATATCGACGCCACCGTGCTGTGCCAGCGCCCCAAGCTGGCCCCCCACATCCCCCAGATGCGGGACAACCTGGCCGCCGCCTGCGGCGTGCCCGCTGCCCGGGTCAGCGTCAAGGCCACCACCGAGGAGGGCCTGGGCTTCACCGGCACCGGCGAGGGCATCGCCGCCCACTGCGTGTGTTTGCTCACCGCCGCAAACTGACAAAAGCCGCCGGCTTTTTCGCCGGCGCCCATCATACGAGCCGAAGCGACGGATAGTGTCGTCGGTCGACACCACCGTTTTCGTGCCAAACGCGCGTAAAGCCTCTATCCTTATGGGTAGAGGCTTTTTCTTTGCATACCGTGGAAAAAGTTGGAAATACTATCCCGAAAGGATGTGACCTTATGCAACTGGAACTGGAGCGGGAGGGCGGCACCCTCACCGCGCTCCTCATCGGCGAGTTGGATCACCACGCCGCCTCGGACATCCGCCGCCGCATCGACACGGCGGTGCTGTCCTGCCGGTGCAACCACCTACGGCTGGATCTGTCCCGGCTGTCCTTTATGGACTCCTCCGGCATCGGTCTGATCATGGGCCGCTACCGCCTGATGACCTCCATGGGCGGCCGGCTGACGGTGGAAAACGCCGGCGACCGGCTGGAGCGGATGATCCGGCTGGCGGGCCTGGACCGCCTGCCGGTCTGGAACGAAACACAAGAAAGGAATGATGCCTGTGAAACCCATTAACGAAATGAAGATGACCTTCCTCAGCCGGTCCGCCAACGAGGGCTTTGCCCGGGCGGCGGTGGCGGCCTTTGCCGCCCAGCTGGACCCGGCGGTGGACGAGCTGGCGGACCTGCGCACCGCCGTATCCGAGGCGGTGACCAACGCCATCGTCCACGCCTATCCCGACCGGCTGGGGCCGGTGACCCTCACCGTCAAGCTGTATGAAAACGGCTGTGTCAGCGTGCAGGTGCGGGACCGGGGCACCGGCATACCGGACGTGGCCCGGGCCATGGAGCCCCTGTACACCACCGGCGGCGAGGAGCGGTCGGGGCTGGGCTTTTCGGTGATGCAGTCCTTCACCGACCGGCTGCGGGTGCGCTCCGCCCCGGGTAAGGGCACCGCCGTCACCATGGAGAAATACATAGCGCCCCGGGTCAAGGGTCGGGTATGAGCCGGGACGATTTTATCTGCGAGAATATGGGGCTGGTGCACACCTGCGCCCGGCGGTTTGCCGGCCGGGGCGTGGAGTACGACGACCTGTTTCAGGCCGGATGTGTGGGGCTCATCAAGGCGGTGGACGGCTTTGATCCCCAGCGGGGGCTGTGCTTTTCCACCTATGCGGTGCCGTTGATATTGGGGGAGATCCGCCATCTCTTCCGGGAGGGGGGCGCCATCAAGGTCAGCCGCTCCCTCAAGAGCCTCTCCTATCGGGCGGGCCGTGTCCGGGAGCAGCTCTCCGCCCAATATGGGCGAGAGCCCACGGTGGAGGAACTGGCCCGGGAGCTGGACGTGGAGCCGGCCCTGGCGGCCCAGGCGGTGTGCGTGGCGCTGCCGCCCCTGTCCCTGACCCGACAGGAGGAGGGCGAGGAGGGCCAGATCGACCTGCCCACCGACTCGCCGGAGGAGCAGATCACCGACCGGCTGGCTCTGCATCAGGTGCTGGAGCGGCTGGAGCCCCGGGACCGGCAGCTGATCCACCTGCGGTATCTGCAGCACCGCACCCAACAGGCCACCGCCGTCGCCCTGGGTATGACCCAGGTGCAGGTGTCCCGCCGGGAGCGGGTGCTGCTGCGTAGTCTGCGGGAGCATCTCTCCGGCTAGATACCAAAAAAGGCACCCTCCGTCCAACAGGCGGAGAGTGCCTTTTTCCATTCATTCTTCTGTATTGCTGTCCTCCTCCAGAGCTGGCAAAAAATGCCGCAGCACCCGGCCGCTGCGGCCGGTGCCCCGCCCCCGGATATACACGTAGCCCAGGGCGCTGAACACCACCGCACCGATGAAATTGACGAACAGGTCCGCCATGGTGTCGTGCAGACCGATGTCCAGATAGCCCTCCACGCCCAGCTCCCGGCCGTTGACCGTCACCGAGGAGATCTCCTCCAGCGCCGTGACCGGCCCGGCGCCCAGCGAGGCGCTGAACACCGACCCAATGACCGTATCCTTTTGCATATCCGTGTGGAACAGCACGTCCATCCCGTACTCAAAAAACTCCCACAGCACGCCGATGGTCATGGAAAAGCAAAAGGCCACCAGCGCCACGTACAGAGGGGACAGCCGGAATTTCTCCTGCTTGTTGCGGGTGAGGATGTCGATGAGCGAAAAGCCCACCGCCGCACAGAGAAACCCGTTGACCGTGTGCAGCATGGTATCCCAATAGGGATACTGCAGATAATAACTTTCTAATTCCCCCAATATCTCCGCCGCAAAGATAAACAGCAGGATCACCACCTCCATCACCGACGGAATGTCGATGCGCAGGCGCCGCTCCAAAGCAGAGGGAATCATAAACAAAACCAGCGCTAAACCACATATGAAAGCGCTTTCATACTCCTTTTGCAGGATGTTGAGCACCAACATGGTGATGACGATCACCCGCAGCACCACGTATATGGCGGTCAAGCCGGGAGACCGGCGTGCCCCCAGGCGACTCTGCTCCCAAGACCCCCGGGCTGCCCGCCCGTTCTTTTTCATAGGCCGTCCCCTTTCACTTGACAATACGGATCGCGTCCTTAAGATTGCGGATCTCCACCTGCTGTGCGCCGCCGCCGAATTCGCCGTCCAGGGTCCACTCCATCTCCGGCTCTGCCGTCACCGTGAGGTGACCGGCGCTGCAAAAGGTGAGAGCCGGGCTGTCGTACCGTTGCTCCACCAGAGCCCGGATGCACTCGTTGAGCTCCGCCGGGGTACGGGGCGTTTTGACCAGCAGCAGCTCTAGCAGGCCATCGTTCATATCCACCGCCTTGGGGTCCAGGGTCAGCACCCCACCCAGAGAGGTGCTGTTGCTGACCGCACCGAATATATAATCCCCCTCCAGCACCGTATCATCCACCTCAAAGCGCACGTGCCAGGGGCGAATTTTGGATATCTCCTTGATGCCCTCCAGCACGTAGGCCAGATGGCCCAGGGCGTTCTTTACGTCCTGGGATGCGGCATAGGAGGCGTGGGTAAAGGCGCCAAAGGACGCCACGTAGGAGAAATACCGATTTCCAAACATACCCACGTCGTAGGTGTGGATATCCCCGTTCAGGATAGCCTTGGTGGCAGCGGGGATGGTCTTTTTCAGGCCGATGCTGCCGGCAAAATCGTTGGTGCTGCCACAGGGGATGTACCCGATGGGTGTAGTGTGCCCGGCAGACAGCAGACCGGACACCACCTCGTTGAAGGTGCCGTCGCCGCCCAGACAGACCACCAGGTCCACCCCTCCGCCGTGCTGTGCTGCCAGCCGGGTGGCGTGGCCGCGGCCGGTGGTCACGTACACCAGCGGGTCGTAGTCCGCCAGGCAAAAGGACTCCAGCACGTTGGCCAGATGCCGCTTGCCCGCCATCATCCCGGACCGGGGATTGAGGATCAAAAGCATTTTTTTGCCCATATTCGTCCTTCTCTCCTATGTTTATGCTCGTATTCCATATTATACCGCTGCTTTCCAAAAATTACAATGTCTGAGAAACAGAGTTCACAAAAATATAAAAATTTACAGCACCCGGCCGATACCGGGTGCTGTACAACAGAAATCCATTGATTACCGATATTTTTCCAACAGCTGTTGGATCTTGTCGTGAGAATCGATCAGGGCGCTGATGGAAATATTGTGGTTGAGGGCTGCAATGTAATAGGCCACGTACTTGGAGCAGTCCACCTCGTGGAACCAGTCGCGCTGCAGCAGCTCGGGGGTGCGATAGGTCAGGTTGGTGCCGAACACGCCGTCCAGCACCCCGTCCGCCACCGCCTTGTCCATCTTATCCAGGCCGGCGGTGAAGATGGCGTAGGTGGCATAGGCAAAGATGCGACGGGCCTTGCGCTTTTTCAGCTCGTAGGCGATGTCCAGCATAGACTCACCGGAGGCGATGATGTCGTCGGCGATGAAGATATCCTTGCCCTCCACCGAGGGGCCCAGATACTCGTGGGCCACGATGGGATTGCGGCCGTTGACCACGCGGGAATAATCGCGGCGCTTGTAGAACATACCCATCTCAACGCCCATATTCACCGCATAGTACATATTGCGGTTGAGGGCGCCCTCGTCGGGGCTGACCACCATCAGATGGTCGCGGTCGGGGCGCAGATCGGGGATGTCGCGGAACATAGCCTTCATCACCTGATAGGAGGGCATCATATTGTCAAAACCCATCATGGGCACGGCGTTGCACACGCGGGGGTCATGGGCGTCAAAGGTGACGATGTTGTCCACGCCCATAGCCTGCAGCTCCTGCAGGGCCACGGCACAGTCCAGGCTCTCCCGGTAGCTGCGGCGGTGCTGACGGCCGCCGTACAGGTTGGGCATAATAACGTTGATGCGGTGTGCCTTGCCGCTGGTGGCCTGGATGATGCGGCGCAGATCCTGGTAGTGGTCGTCCGGGGACATAGCGTTCTCAAAGCCGTACATCTTATACTTGCAGTTGTAGTTGCCCACGTCCACCAGAATGTACAGGTCGGTACCGCGGATGGAGGACTTGATCAGGCCCTTGGCGTCGCCGGAGGAGAAACGGGGGCAATCCACCCCAATGGAAAAGCTCTCCTCCTCCTTGCCGCAGCGATGCGCCCAGCGCAGCAGATGATCCTCGATCTTTTTGCCCAGCTCCTGGGCGCCGTTCATGGAGATGATCCGCAGAGGCGCCACGTTGGCCTCCAACTTAAAGACGTTCTCACTGGTGATTTTTTCCATTTCCGTATCCCCTCTCCCGGATTTTGTGTGGCGCCATACGCCATTTTGTTAATTGTACCACAATCTTTTCCGTATTTCCATACCCAAAACGCAATTCACCGACAAAATTTCGCAAGATTTTCGGGGCCGGAATGGGGAACTTTGCACAAGTGTATGTTCCAAAACAAAAAAGAGCCGAATTTTTCTTGTAGTAGCGGCGGGGATGTGCTAGAATAATACAAACAGCCGAAAAGGAGGGATCCACCTATGGAACTGCACGAGATCGAGCAAAACGCCCCGGAGCGGGTGCTGCTGGTATCGGTGGACACCGGCGAGTTCGACTGCCAGGTATCCCTGGATGAACTGGCAGAGCTGGTGGACACCGCCGGCGGCGTGGTGGTGGACACCGCCACCCAGAAAAAAGAATCCCCGGACAAGGCCACCTGTCTGGGCAGCGGCCGGGCGGAGGAGATCGCCCTCCAGTGCCAGGCCCAGGACATCGACCTGGTGGTGATGGACCGGGAGCTGTCCCCCACCCAGCTGCGCAATCTGGAGGAGATATTCCCCTGCCGTCTCATCGACCGCACCATGCTGATACTGGACATCTTTGCCGGCCGGGCTCGCTCTGCGGAGGGCCGCCTGCAGGTGGAGCTGGCCCAGCTGCAGTATATGCTGCCCCGGCTGACCGGCCAGGGCACGGCCCTGTCCCGGCAGGGCGGCGGCATCGGCACCCGCGGCCCCGGCGAGACCAAGCTGGAGAGCGACCGACGCCATATCCGCCGGCGGCTGAGTGCCATCCGGGAGCAGCTGGAAAAGGTGGAGAGCCAGCGCAAGCTGCGCCGGGAGCGCCGCCACAAGGACGGCGTCTCCACCGTGGCGCTGGTGGGCTACACCAACGCCGGCAAGTCCACCCTGCTCAACCGGCTCACCGACGCCGGCGTACTGGCAGAGGACAAGCTGTTTGCCACCCTGGACCCCACCGCCCGGGCTCTGCGTCTGCCGGACGGGCGTGAGGTGATGCTGGTGGACACCGTGGGCTTTGTGCGGCGGCTGCCCCACCAGCTGGTACGCGCCTTCCACTCCACCCTGGAGGAGGCGGTGGACGCGGACGTGATCCTCAATATCTGCGACGCCTCCAGCCCCCACGCCGCCGAGCACCTGCAGGTGACCGACGACCTGCTGGCCGAGCTGGGCTGCGGCGACACCCCCATATTGCGGGTGATGAACAAATGCGATCTGGCGCCGGACATCCCCACCGGCGGCCACCCCAACAATCTGTGCATCAGCGCCCGCACCGGCGCCGGCATCGACGCCCTGCTGGATGCGATTGCGGCAGCCCTGCCCCCGGACCGCCGACGGGTAAAACTGCTGCTCCCCTTCTCCAAGGGCGCTCTGGCGGAGAAATGCCGCCGGGACGGCCAGGTGGAGAGCGAAGAATATGTCCCCGAGGGACTGGCTATGACGGTGGTGCTGGGTGCCCGCCTACTGGCAGAGACCGCCCCCTACGTGGTGGAGGAATAAGCAAAAAGAGCCTGCGAACAAAACGGTTCGCAGGCTCTTTCATTTAATTGGTTTTTATCAGCCGATCATTTCGCTCTCAATCTTATCGATATTGGCCTCCGCCACGCTGTACCAGGAATCCAGATTGCTCTTCAGCGAGGAGATGGAAGCGCCGTCACCCAGAATCTCATACTGCAAGCCGGCCGCAGTGTACTCACCGCCGTAGCCGAACACGCCCATAGAGTTGAAAGACTGGACCTTCTGATTCCACATCCAGTTCATAACCTCCCAGCACTCGTCCTTCGAATAGAACTCCGGATCGCCGTATTGCGTATCATCCAGCCAGTAACGGATGTACCACGCAGCCGCCTGCAGCTTGTCGTCCTTGATGCGGCTGGGGAAGCCCCACACGGTACCTTCGCAACCGGCCACGGTGTCCATACCCTTGGGAGACGGGAAAGGAGCCACGCCCCAGTCCGCCTTCATAGCCTGAGGAATATAGCCCTCATGCTCCGCCTGCATCAGATAGCTGCCGGTGGCGAACATAGCGGCGGTACCCGCCAGGAAGGGAGTCTTATCGGTAAAGGTGGTATCCACTACCTTGTAGGTGTTGATCATATGCCAGGCGTGGGTCCAGGCATCCAGAATCACGGGGTTTGTCACGTTGTTCACCAGACCATCTTTGCTGTTCAGCACGAAGTCCTGACCGGTAGACAGCATCCAATAGGTCTGCCAGTGCACAGAAATACCGGACAAGCCTTTGGCGTAATCGGTACACTTCTGGGCGATCTCCAGACAGGTATCCCAGTTCCAATTACCCTCTTTCCACAGCTGATAGGGATCCTTGGTGACGCCTCTCTGCTTAAGCAGATCTTTGTTGAACATCAGCACGTTGAAGGTGGTCATGGTAGAACCCTTCAGAGCGATACCGTAATACTTTCCCTTATAAGCAAACTGCTCCATCAGATTGGTGGCGTAGATCTTCTCGGTGAAATCCCAGCCGGTATTCTCGATGGGCTGCATCAGGCCGCGGGTAATAGGCTGAGGATACCACTCGGAGATGATGGCTGCACAAGAAGGGGCGTTGTTGCCCATGATCATAGCGGACAGACGAGTCTGGTACATATCCGCCGAGATGGACTCATGCACAACGGAAATACCGGTCTCATCGGTAAATTTCTCGGCGTGTCTCTTATCGCCTTCGCCCACAGGCCACCATATCAGCACCTTTACCTTCTGCTTAGACAGAGATTCCGGCACCTTGGACAGAACATCGTTCTCAGAACCGGAGTTCACCGTGGTCTTGGTGCCGGTGGTGGTGGTGGTTTTTTTGGTGGTGGAGGTAGTGGTCGCGAACGGGCTCTTAGTAGTGGAGCCAGGTGCCATCGTGCCGCTGGGTCTTACGTTACCGGTGGGCTTTTTGGTACCGGATGTGGTAGAGCCCGCGGCGCCGGTGGAACCAGGTGTACCGGTGGTGTCACCGGATACGTCACTGCCGGTAGTGGTGTCGTCGGACACATCGCTGCCGGTGGTGGTGTCGTCACCACCCACGGTGCTGTTGTCGCTCTCGTCCTCACTGCCGCTCAGATCGGTGCTCACGTCACCGGACTGCACCGGCTTAGAGGTGTCCGGCTCCGGCTTCTGGCCGCAAGCCATCATAGACAACAGCATCATCAGCACCAACGCCAAAGCACCCAAGGAACGAAGCATTCTCTTGTTACTGGTCATTGTATACACTCCTTTTTTTAGTTTGAGAACTCCCCAGCGGCAACGGGCATTCTTCCGTTGCCGCCGGAGACCAAAATCGGATCTTACAGATTGCTCATCTCAATTACCCAATAGCCGTTGGCATCTACGTAGTTGCCGGCAACCCAGGTATCGTAGACCATACGACCGTTGCTATCCAGATAGCACCAGCCGCCGGTGCTGTCCTGAATCCAGTTGTCGGTCACGCAATAGCCATCCGCACCAATGTAGCACCAGCCGACGGAGTCCTTGACCCACTTATTGGTGACCATACGGCCGCTGCCGTCCAGATAGCACCAGCCCTGAGAGTCGGCGACCCATTTGTTAGTGACGCAATAGCCATCAGCGCCGACGTAGCACCAACCCTTGGAATCCTTGATCCACTTATTGGTGGCCATACGACCATTCTCGTCCAGATAGCACCAGCCCTGAGAGTCAGCGACCCACTTGTTGGTGATGCAGTAACCGTCAGCGCCGACATAGCACCAGCCAACACTATCCTTGACCCATTTGTTGGTGACCATACGACCGTTTCCATCCAAATAGCACCAGCCCTGAGAGTCGGCGACCCATTTGTTAGTGACGCAATAGCCATCAGCGCCGACATAGCACCAGCCCACGGAATCACGGATCCACTTGTTGGTCAGCATATAGCCTTGGTCTCCCAGATAGCACCAACCAATGCTGTCCTTTTTCCAGGTAGACTTGACCATCGTATTGTTCTCGTAATAGTACCACTTGTTGTCCTTTTCAACCCAACCATTTTGGATGTATTCATCCTCCACGTCGATGCCCTTATCCGTTTCAAAGATGCGGATGTTATCGATCAGTGCCTCGCCGCCCTTATCCAGAATACAAATTCCGATGCGGTCATACAAGCCGGTATTGAAGTTCAGGCAGTACTGAATCCAATCCTCACCAAAGATATCCCGGTTAAAGGTCAGCATCACAAAGGGAGAAGGCTTAGTGGTCTTGCTGTCCAGCAACTCCAAGCAGCCCTCACCGTCGGCCTGCACCAGCAGGTTTGCGGAGAAGGTGTAGTTGGTGTTGGGCTTGACGTCAATCCACTTGATGTAACGGACACCCACCGGGGTAGCGCTCTCCACATAGTGCAGAGAGTTGCGGTAGCCGGTTTCGCTCTCACAGATGCCGATGAAATCGTTCTTCCAGCCGTAACCGGTAGACCAGAAATCGTCGACATCGGCCTCCATATTAAAGTTGCCTACCAGATTGTCCTCCGGAGCGCAGCCGGCATACTCGGTGTCGATGGTTGTAGTGATCAGACCGACGTTGCGCGGATCGGTATACTTGGCCGACTCGGTATTCTTATACAGAGCCATGCTGTCCAGATACATCTGAGAGCCGCAGCCATACACCGCAATACCTACGGTCTTCTTCTCACCGCTATTGAAGGAGACGCTGCGCAGATGCCACTCGTTATCCCAGGAGGGAGGCACCAGCTGATAGTCGTCCTTGGAGTTTTTGCCACGCTCATCAGGGTAGATCATAAAGGTCTCGGTATCCGGGTCCACCACGCCGAAGGTGGCGGTGCACTGGTTCTGCGCCGACCAATAGGCGCCCTTGACAAAGGCCGAGAAGGTGTAGTTGGTGTCGGGCTCTACCGACACCCAGAATACATACTTGGTATCGACATTCGAGGCAGAGCTGTTGAAATACAGCATTTTCTCGCCCTCACGGGCATCAGAGCTCTGCACAACAGAGACATCTTGGCCCAAGAAAGTGCCGGTATTCCACTGAGCGCCCTCCTGAGACTCGAAACCACCGTTGACAATCAGGTTGGCCGCTTCTGTTCTGGGACGGTTGTTAGCCGCCCACATGGAGGTCAGCTTCAGCGGCATCACATCGGGTTTTACATACTTTTCCACATAGATGGCGTCAATGAGCACTTCGTCGCCATTATCCATCATACCGAACAGCACGTCTACCGATGTCTGATCATAGCTGTTGAAGATATGCTCAACCTTCATCCAGCCGTCCGTCACGTTAACATCGAATTTCAGACCGATCTCTTCTCCGGCAGGATCCACCAGATTGTTGTCGCCATTCTTCAGCCACAAGGCAATCTGGTTAAAGCCGGCTACGCGCTTGACATAGAAAGAGACCTTATATTCGGTATTCTTGATCGTCGCGATGGTCTGGCGTACCGCAGACCACTGACGGCCCTTAAGAGCCAGGGCATAGGAGCCCTCCTGGGGATCGGTGCTGACCACCTCGGAATCCGAGCCAACGTTCTCCCAATCGGTCATATCGCCGGTTTCGAAGTCGCCGTTGGAGATCAGACCGTTGGTGCTGATCGGCTTTCCTTTTACCATGGAAACGGCGTCCACATAGGCGGTATTTTGGGAATTGTCGGCCATCAGAAGAATGTGACCCTCAGGATACTCACCGGTGTTGAAGGTGATGACGTACTTAGTCCACTTATCGGTGGGATCAATATAGAAACTCTCTACGTTCTTGGTCTCGTTCTTATCCTTATACAAAACAGCAAACTTACCGTTGCCACTGGCCTTCTTCGCCCACAGCACCACCGAATAATCGGTATTGGCCTCAGTAGGGACCGACTGGCCTATATTTGCGTAGTTGTCACCCTTTACGTGGATGGCATAGGTGCCGTCGTAGGCGTCGGTGACGATATCAAAGGCACCGCCACCATCCCACTTGGCCTTGTCACCGGTCTCAAAGCTGCCGTTGTACAGGAATCCGTCGAACTGCACCTCACCAAGAGGAGCAAAGGTAATGTCATCGTATACCAGAGCGGATTCTTTGGAAGCCGTGACCTTAAACGATATCAACAGTTTGGTCTGATCGCCGCTGTTAATGACGTACTCGTACTTGATCCAGCCGGCGCTCTTGCCCGGCTTAACATCATAAATAAACAGGTTCTTAGAAGCCTTGCCATCCATAATGTAGCAACCTTGGGAGTTAGAGCCGGATTCATAGCGGGCCCAGAAGGTGAGCTTATAATCCGTATCGGGAGTTACGTCCACATACTGGCCGATACCGGACCACTGACCGCCGGTCACCTTGGCCGCATACTGGCCGCCGTGTACGTCATCGGTGACGATCTCCATCTTGTTGCCGCCCTCCCAGGGCTCGAATTCGCCGGTTTCGAAACCGCCGTTGGTGAGCAACGGCTTATTATCGTCTCCGTCATCAGGGGGGGCCGACATCTTGCGAATAACAAAGTTATCAAAGGTCTTGTCGTTGGCACCAATAATATCATCGGTCACGATCACCAACCGTATTCTGGTTTGATTTTTGCCAATGTAGAATGTGCCATTGTAATGCTGCCACATACCGCCGGTGTTCCCCAAACGGCCGGTGCTGTAAAATTTGTCCGTTTCATCCGATCGAACCAGAA
>JAFQKB010000016.1 GCA_017397125.1 Clostridia bacterium
GATGCTGAATGTATACACCACCTTCTGCGAGGAGTATCTGGCCATGCCGGTGATCAAGGGCCGCAAGACCGAGAGCGACAAGTTTGCCGGCGCCGAGGCCACCTATTGCATCGAGGCGCTGATGCACGACGGCAAGGCGCTGCAGGCCGGCACCAGCCACTATTTCGGCGACGGCTTTGCCAAGGCCTTTGATATCCAGTACACGGATAAGAATAACAAGCAGCAGTATGTCCACGAGACCTCCTGGGGTGTGACCACCCGGCTCATCGGCGCCATCATCATGACCCACGGCGACGACAACGGCCTGGTGCTGCCCCCGGCGGTGGCCCCCATCCAGGTGGTGATCGTCCCGGTGGCGGCCCACAAGCCCGGCGTGCTGGAAAAGGCGGCCGAGGTGAAGGAAAAGATCGCCCGGGTGGCCCGGGTCAAGCTGGACGACAGCGACCAGAGCCCCGGCTGGAAGTACGCCGAGTATGAGATGAAGGGCGTGCCCCTGCGTCTGGAGCTGGGTCCCCGTGACATCGAGCAGAATCAGTGTATCATCGTCCGCCGCGACACCCGGGAAAAGATCGTGGTGTCCCTGGATGAGCTGGAGGCCAAGATCCCCGAGTTGCTGACCGCGGTGCGGGACGGCATCTACCAAAAGGCCCTGGCCAACCGGGAGAAAAAGACTTACGCCTGCAAGACCATGGAGGAGATCACCGCCGCCCTGGAGCAGAACGGCGACGGCTTTATCAAGGCCATGTGGTGCGGCGATGAGGCCTGCGAGGATAAGGTGAAAGAGGTCACCGGCGTGGGCTCCCGCTGCATCCCCCTGGAGCAGGAGCAGCTGGCCGACACCTGCGTGTGCTGCGGCAAGCCCGCCCAGCATATGCTCTATTGGGGTAAGGCGTATTAATAGTAATCGCTGACTCAAGCTTGATTGCCATTCTCGACGGCTGTTTTTCCGCCAAGAAGGTCAAAAATGCTCGCCAATACATCCAGTATTGCCTGCGCTTTTTGCCTCTCCCTGGCGAAAAAGCATCTCGCCGATAACGGCAATCCGCTTTCGTCAGAGATTATGGTTATGCATACATTATGGATAGCATCCGTAGGGACGACCATTGGTCGTCCGCAGACGGGCAATGCCCGTCCCTACATCAAACAAAGCGAGGTAACAACGATGAATCAATTAGCACTGCCCACCGCCGGCGAGACCGTTGCGGTGATGCACACCAATATGGGCGATATCTCCATCCGCCTGTTCCCGGAGTTCGCCCCCAAGACGGTGGAGAATTTCACCACCCATGCGAAGAACGGCTATTACGACGGCATCGTGTTCCATCGGGTCATCAAGGACTTTATGATCCAGGGCGGCGACCCCACCGCCACCGGCTGCGGCGGCGAGAGCATCTGGGGCCACAACTTTAAGGACGAATTCTGCCGCGAGCTGCACAATCTGCGCGGTGCTCTGTCTATGGCCAATGCCGGCCCCGGCACCAACGGCAGCCAGTTCTTCATCGTCCAGGCGGACAGCGTACACCCCAGCCTGCTGCAGCAGATGAAGGATCCCCGCCTGGCAGACGCCTTTCCGGCCGAGGTGGCCGAGGCCTATGCCCAGGTGGGCGGCACCCCCCATCTGGACTATCGCCACACCGTTTTTGGTCAGGTGTATGCGGGTATGGAGGTGGTGGACGCCATCGCCAACGTCCCGACCAACGGCGCCGACAAGCCCCTGGAGGACGTGACCATCCTGGGCATCGACGTGGCCGTCTATGAATAATCATCTGGAGCGGGCCTGCGCTCTGCTGGAGGAGCTGACCCCTCTGACCACCGACTGCGGTGCGGTGTGCGACGGCCGCTGCTGTCACGAGAGTGCCGACAGCGAGGGGATGCTGCTGTTCCCCGGTGAGGAGACCCTGCTGGCGGATACGGATTTCACCGTCCGACCGGCGGCAGGCGGCTGTCTGCTCACCTGCGGCGGCACCTGCGACCGGACCCGGCGGCCCCTGGCCTGCCGGATATTCCCTCTGTTCCCCTACGTGACGGAGGAGGGTCGGGTAAAAGCGGTGTACGACCCCCGGGGCTGGCGGATGTGCCCCCTGGTGCGGGAGTGCACCCACGTGCCCCTGGACCGTGACTTTGTCCGGGCGGTGCGCCGGGTGGGCCGCATCCTGATGGCAGACCCCGCCTGCGCCGCCTTTTTGCGGCAGCAGAGCCGGGAGATCGACGACCTGAACCGCCTGCTCAAATTGGACGAGGAGCGCCCGCCCATCGCGCGGCGCAAGCTATAAAACAAAAAGGAGAAACATACCATGAAAACCATTAAAAGACTGGCCCTGCTGGCTGTGGTGGCCACCCTGCTGCTGTGCGCCCTCGCCGGCTGCGGCGACAAGACCGAAACCCCGGTCAACGAGCCCACCGACGTCTATGCGGACGCCGGCTACGACTATCAGCTCTCCGCCCCCAAGGCGGGGGATACCGTGGCCATTATGCACACCTCTATGGGCGATATTTCCATCCGCTTCTTCCCGGAGGCGGCCCCCAAGACGGTGGAGAATTTCCTCACCCACGCTAAGAACGGCTATTACGACGGCCTGATCTTTCACCGGGTGATGAAGGACTTTATGATCCAGGGCGGCGACCCCAAGGGTGACGGCACCGGCGGCGAGAGCATCTGGGGCGGCAAGTTCGAGGATGAGTTTGATAAAAAGCTGCACAACCTGCGGGGCTCTCTGGCCATGGCCAACAGCGGCGCCAACACCAACGGCAGCCAGTTCTTTATCAACCAGGCCGGCCCGACCGGCAAGACCGCAGCCGAGCTCAAGGCGGCTGCCGAGGCCAGCAACGCCCAGGTGCGCAAGCAGATTACAGAGGAATACTACGAGCAGATGGTGGCCTATTACGAGTCTATGTATCCCGGCTATATCACCACGCAGTATCCTACGTACGAGTCCTTTTTGCACGCCAATCTGACCCCGGCGGCGGAGTTGGTACCGGATGAAGTGTGGGAGCTGTATGCCAAGCATGGCGGCAACCTCCATCTGGACGGCGCCTGCCGTTATGCAGGCGGTCACACCGTCTTCGGCCAGGTGTATGCGGGTATGGACGTGGTGGATGCCATCGCGGCCGTAGAGACCGACGATAACGACAAGCCCAAGACCGACGTGATCATCAACAGCATCGAGGTAATCACCTATCAGGGTTAACGATTGAGAAAAGGAGGAACCGCCTATGACGATCGAGATACAGGGACGCACCGTTTCGTATATCGACACCGCCCCCGGTGTCACCGACCGTCCGGTGGTGCTGTTCCTCCACGGATGGGGTGCCCCGGCCGAGACCTATCGGCTGCTCATCGACCACCTGGCCGGCTATTGCCGGGTGGTGGCCCCCGACCTGCCCGGCTTTGGCGGCTCCGCCGAGCCGGAGACCCCCTGGTGTGTGGACGACTATGTGGCGTGGACGGTGGATTTCGCCGCCGCCCTTCGGTTGGAGCGGGTGGTGCTGATGAACCACTCCTTCGGCGGCCGCATCAGCATCAAGCTGCTGGCCCGCCGCCCTCTGCCTCTGGCGGTGGAGCGGGCGGTGTTTATGGACGCCGCCGGCATCCGCCCCAAGCGTACCCTGGGGTACTACGCCAAGGTGTACAGCTATAAGGCGATGAAAAAACTATTCCCGGCTCTGGCCAAAAAGCGCCAGGGCAAGGCAGGCTCCGCCGACTACCGCAACGCCACTCCGCTGATGCGGCAAACCATGGTGCGGTGCATCAACGAGGACCTGACCCACCTGCTGCCGGATATTCCGGTGTCCACCCTGCTCATCTGGGGTGCGGCGGACACCGCCACCCCGCTGTCCGACGGACAGACCATGGAGCGGCTCATCCCCGACGCCGGGCTGGTGGTGCTGGAGGGGGCAGGGCACTTTGCCTTTGCCCAGCAGTGGGGGCTGTGCAGCCGGGTGCTCGATTCCTATCTCAAACCCAAGACGGAGGTGTGATATGGAACTGGCTATGAAGATTGCTGCGCTGGCGGCGGGTGGGCTGAACTTTGCCGTCCAGGCGGTGTATTTCACCCATATGCTCCAGCTCAATTCCTACCGCACCGAGCGGTATAAGAAATGGTGCCTGGACAACGAGAAAAAACTGGTCAATATCCCCCGGATGCTACCCTTTTTGTGCGTGCTGACCCTATGGTTTGCGGGTGAGAAGACGGCGTGGGTGATGTATGCGGTGTGTGCGGCGGTGTTGCTGCTGACCGCCATTCTCAACTGGCCGAAAAAGGCGAAAAAGCCCCTGGTGGTCACTGCCCGGGTCAAGCGCCTGTTTGTGACCCAAGGGCTGCTCTGCGCCGCTATTCTGTGTCTGGTGCTGCTGCCTGCCCACCGGGGCGCCGCCCTCATCGGCGTGGCCAATATGGCGGTGTGGCTGTTCACCGGCCTGGCCAATCTCATCAACACACCGCTGGAGAACGCCATCGCAAACGGCTACGTCAAGGATGCCAAACAGCGTCTTGCCGCCCGCCCGGACCTGACGGTGGTGGGCATCACCGGCAGCTACGGCAAGACCAGCGTCAAAAACTTTCTGTCTGCTCTGCTGGCGGTCCGATACAACGTGCTGATGACCCCCGGCAGCTACAACACCACCATGGGCGTGGTGCGCACCGTCCGGGAGCTGCTGCGGCCCTCCCACGAGATATTCATCGCCGAGATGGGGGCCAAGCAGCCCGGGGATATCCGGGAGATCTGCGACCTGGTGCACCCCCAATACGGTATTCTCACCTCCATCGGCGAGCAGCATCTGGAGACCTTTGGCTCGGTGGAGAATATCATCGCCACCAAGTTCGAGCTGGTGGACGCCATCCCCGCCGACGGCGCGGCCTTTCTCAATATAGACAATGACTACATCCGATCCCGGTCGGTGTCGGTGCCTGCGGTGTCCTACGGCGGCCCGGACAGCGGCGCCGGGTATCGGTACGGCGATATTGCGGTGGACACCCACGGCTGTCGGTTCACCCTGACCGCCCCGGATGGGGAGAGCTGCCGCTACACCACTCATCTGCTGGGTGCCCATAACATTCAGAATCTGGCGGGCTGTATGGCCCTGGCCCACCGCCTGGGCATCTCCCTGCAGGAGATGGTGTATCCCATCCGGCTGCTCAAGCCGGTGGAGCACCGCCTGCAACTGCTGCCCAACGGCTACATCGACGACGCCTATAATTCCAACCCCGCCGGCTTCCGCAGTGCGCTGGACACCCTGGCCGGGTTTGATGCCCAGCGGGTGCTGGTCACCCCGGGCATGGTGGAGCTGGGCGAGCGCCAGGAGGCCCTCAATCGGGAGCTGGGCGCATACGCCGCCACCCGGTGCGACTGGGCGGTGCTGGTGGGGCTCAAGCAAGCCCCGCCTCTCAAAGAGGGGCTGCTGGCCGGAGGGTTTCCGGAGGAGCGCATTTTTGTGGCGGCCACCCTTCGGGAGGGCCTGAGCTTTGTGAACAACCTGCCCCGGGAGGGGGAGCGGATCGTTCTGCTGGAAAACGATCTACCCGACAATTTTTAATTGGAGGCACAACTATGAAAACAAGAGTAGCGGTGATTTTCGGCGGCCACAGCGTGGAGCACGAGGTGTCCATCATCTCCGGCCTGCAGGCGCTGAACGCTCTGAACAAGGACAAATACGAGGCGTTCCCTCTGTACATTTCCAAGGATAACTGCTTCTACGTAGGCGACAATCTCCGTGAGATCGCCTCCTACCGGGATATGCCCGCCTGCCTGGCGGCGGCCACCCGGGTGCTGCCGGTGCCGGCGGCCCAGGGAGTGGAGCTGGTGCGTTACCCAATGAAAAAATTCGGCAGCAACACCGTGGCTGCCTTTGACGTGGCCATCCCGGTGGTGCACGGCACCAACGTGGAGGACGGTACCCTCATGGGCTATCTGGAGATGCTGGGTGTGCCCTATGCCGCCTGCGACGTGACCTCTTCCGCTCTGGGTATGGATAAGTTTGCCATGAAGGGGGTGCTGGCCCAGGCCGGCATCCCGGTGCTGCCCGCCCGGCAGTACACCGGCAAGCAGTACGCTGTGGACAGCGAGGCGGTGCTGGACGAGATCGAGCAGGCCATCGGCTATCCCGTCATTGTCAAGCCGGTGAACCTGGGTTCCTCTGTGGGTATCTCCAAGGCCAAGGACCGGGCCAGCCTGGTGGACGCCATGGACCTGGCGGTCAGCTTCTCCGCCCGGGTGCTGGTGGAGCGGGCCGTCCCCAACCTGCGGGAGATCAACTGCGCGGTGCTGGGCGACTATGAGAGCGCCCGTCCCTCCGCCTGTGAGGAGCCGCTCAATGCGGAGGATATCCTCACCTTTGGCGATAAATCCCTGTCCGGCAGCGGCGGAAAGTCCGGCGGCTCCAAGGGTATGACCGACCTTAAGCGCCGCTGCCCCGCCGACCTGCCCGCCGGTATGACCGAGCAGGTGCAGGCGCTGGCGGTGGCCACCTTTAAGGCGCTGGGCTGCCTGGGCGTGGCCCGCATCGACTTTCTCAATGACAAAGAGACCGGTGAGTTGTGGGTCAATGAGATCAACACCATCCCCGGCTCTCTGGCCTTCTATCTGTGGCAGGAGGTGGGCCTCGACTTTGCTTCTCTGATGGATGAGCTGGTCCGCCTGGCCTTTAAGCGCCAGCGGGAGCGGGAGGCCCTGACCTTTACCTACGAGAGCAACATCCTCTCCGGCACCTCCTTCGGCGCCAAGGGCAGCAAGGGAAAAGCGTAAATTTGAAGAAAGAACGATACCGGACGGTATCGTTCTTTTTTGTGTTTTGAAGTAAAATTGTTGTGCATGTTAATACTTTTTAGGCAAAATACAGAAAAGCAAACCGATTGGTAAAAACTGCTTGATTTTTGACAAAATGTGCCGATATAATAATACTGAGATAAGTTGGCTCTGTTTTTGAGTGTGCTACATCTACGCCAATTCCGGCGATTATATATAAAGAATAAACGTGTAAAAAAGACCTGTTTAAGGAGGTAAAAAACATGCAAATAACCGACGTGTTAGGTTTGTTGGGCGGTCTGGCTCTGTTCCTGTACGGTATGCAGATGATGAGCAACGGCCTGGAAGATGCCGCCGGCAACCGTATGAAGAAAATTTTAGAAAAACTCACCTCAAACCGCTTGTTGGGTGTAGCAGTTGGTGCCGGTATCACCGCTGTCATTCAATCATCCTCTGCCACCACTGTTATGGCCGTGGGATTTGTCAATTCCGGGATGATGACGCTCCAACAGGCGGTTTGGATCATTATGGGCGCCAATATCGGCACCACCATCACCGGTCAGCTCATCGCCCTGGACGTGGGCATGCTGGCGCCGCTGTTCGCCTTTATCGGTGTGGCTATGGTGGTGTTTCTCAAGGCGCCCCGGGCGCACCACATCGGCAAGATACTGGCCGGTCTGGGTGTGCTGTTCATCGGCATGGAGATGATGGGAGACGCCATGCACCCCCTGCGGGAGAGCGAGGCCTTTGTATCCCTGATGACCAAGTTCTCCAACCCGCTGCTGGGCATCCTGGCCGGCGCGGCCTTCACCGCCATCATCCAGTCCTCCTCGGCCTCCATCGGCATCCTGCAGGCGCTGGCCACCGCCGGTGTCATCGGCCTGCCCAGCGCCGTGTACGTGCTGTTCGGACAGAATATTGGCACCTGCATCACGGCGGTGCTGGCCTCCATCGGCACCAACCGCAGCGCTAAGCGTACCACCGTGATCCATTTGATGTTCAATCTGATCGGTACCACCGTCTTCGTGCTGCTGTGCCAGACCCTGCCGGTGACCGACTGGGTGGCCGCCATCACCCCGGATAACGTATCCAGTCAGATCGCTAATATGCACACCATCTTTAACATCACCACCACCCTGCTGCTGCTGCCCTTCGGTACCTATCTGGCCCGGCTGGCGGAGCGGGTGCTGCCGGATCGCGCCGAGGACCGTCCTGCCCCGCTGACCGCCCTGGGTGATGAGTTCACCATGCAGGGCCTCAGCCTGGGTACCCATGCGGTGCACACCGACCTGCTGGCCGGTGAGATCGCCCGGATGGTGTCCCTGGCGGGGGAGAATATGCACCGAGCCTTTGAAGCCGTCCTGTCCGGGTCCTCCCGGCGGCTGGAGGAGATCGACCGGACCGAGGGTGTGGTCGATGGCATGAACAAGGAGATATCGCAGTATATTTCCAAAATACTGGTCCACAACAACAGCACCAAAAACGTGGCCGACATCGAGCAGTATTTTCTCATCACCGGTAATGCGGAGCGCATCGGCGACCACGCCCAGAACATTGCGGAGTACACCCGGGTGATGGAGCAAAAGAACATTGCCTTCTCCGAGGGAGCCCGGCGGGAGCTGGCTGAGATGCACCGGGTTGCCGGCGAGGCGCTGGAGCAGGCCGTGCACCCCTGGGAGGATACGGCCGGATGGCTTGCCCGGGTGGTGGATACCGAGCAGCGCATCGACGATATGACCCGCACCTATCGGGAGCAGCATCTGCAGCGGATGCGGCAGGGAGACTGCTCCGAGGAGGCGTGTATCCTCTATTCGGAGCTGCTCACCGACTTTGAGCGTATCGGCGACCACATCCTCAATATTGCACAGGCCTATTCCCGTATGAGCACCATTGCGTAAGAAAAGCAAAAAAACGGACCCGCCGAGGCGTATTTTCGGCGGGTCCGTATTGCTATATCAGTTGTTGCGGAAGGTGGCCCGTTCCACCAGTTGGGTGGGGATGCGGGTGTGGGCAGGGGCGGGCCGCTGCTCCAGCAAATCCTCCAGGATGCGGATGCCGGCGTCGCACAGAGCCTCCAGGTCCCCGTCCACGCTGGTCAGCTCCGGCGTGGCGCACCGGGCGGGCAGAGAGTTGTTAAAGCCGATGATGGGCATGCTCAGGCCGGTGCGCTGGAGGGCCTTTTGGGCACCCAGAGCCAGCATGTCCTCGGCACCGATAACCGCGTCAAAGGTCACCCGGTTGACCAGCAGCCGCTTGATGCAGGTGTTGACCGCGTCCAGGTCGCTGTCCACCGCCACGATGAGCTGGGGATCTACCGCCAGCCCATAGGTGGCATAGGCGTCGGTGTAGCCGTCGATCTTTTGCCGGCAGCTGTAGGTCATGGCGTCGTGCAGCAGCAGGATGCGCCGCCGCTGCCGGCGCACCAGCTGGCCCACCAGCTCCATTATAGCCCCCTTGTGGTCGCCGCACACGCAATAGACGCCGGGCAGGTCCAGATCGCCGTCCAGCAGGATCACCGGCACCTGCCGGGCCGCAGCGGCCAGCGCCGGCTCCTCCTCCGGGGCCGGGGGGATGGCACCGATGAGCAGAATGGCCTCCACGTGGTTTTGCAGCATATACTGCAGGGCCTGGCTATTCTCCTGGGGGTCGGTGCCGGTGCAGCGCAGCAGTAGGTGCAGACCCCGCCGGCGCAGGTGCGCCTCTACGTAGGCCAGTGCATCTGCATAATAGGGGTTGCACAGGGTGGTGCACAGCACACCCACCATCCGCATGGACCCGGTGCCGAGGCCCCGGGCCAGGGCACTGGGGGTATAGTTTTCCTCCTCCATCACCGCCAGCACCCGGGCGCGGGTGGCGGCGCTGACGTTGGGATTGTTGTTGAGTACCCGGGAAACGGTAGCGATGGATACGCCGCACTTTTCGGCGATATCGTATATGTTCATACCGTGCTCTCCTCTCTGTAAGCCCTTACAATTTCGAGTATAGCCTAAAATGGTACAAAAAGCAAGAAAAATTTACAAAACCCGTGCCGCCCCCGCAATAATACGACAAAAAAGCATAACCACCCTTGCATTTTTGGTGCGGTGGGATTATAATAAATTGATTTGATAAAAAGGAGTGGTCGACGGTGGCCCACAAGAAAATGTCTGCGCGGCTGCGGGGCAACCTGCTGCTATTGTTGACCGCGTTTATCTGGGGCGTGGCCTTTGTGGCCCAGAAGGAGGGCGGCGCCCAGATGGGCGGCCTCACCTTTAACGGGGTGCGCTCTCTGCTGGGCGGCGGTATGCTGCTTGTGCTGCTGCCACTGCTGGACCGGGTGGGCTTTACCCACCGGCCCACCACCCGTGAGGAGAAAAAGACGCTGCTGACCGGCGGCGTGCTGTGCGGTCTGGCGCTGTTTGCCGCCACCAACGTGCAGCAGCTGGGTCTGCTGTCCACCACCGCCGGAAAGGGCGGCTTCATCACCGCCCTGTACATTGTGCTGGTGCCCATATTCGGCCTGTTCATCGGCCGCCGCACCACCCTGTTCACCTGGATGGGCGTACTGCTGGCGGTGGTGGGTCTGTATCTGCTGTGCATGCAGGGGGAGAGCGGCATCAACGGCGGCGATCTGCTGGTGTTGGCCTGCGCCCCGATCTTTGCGGTGCAGATCCTGCTGGTGGATCGGTTTTCGCCCCGGACCGACGGCGTGCGCCTGGCCTGCATTGAGTTTTTCACCGTGGGCATACTGAATATACCGCTGATGTTTATATTTGAGACCCCGTCCTTTTCGGCTATGCTGGCCTGCTGGGAGTCGGTGCTGTACGCCGGCCTGCTGTCCAGCGGTGTAGCCTATACCCTGCAGATCGTGGCCCAAAAGGACACCCACCCCACCACCGCCTCCCTGCTGATGAGCTTTGAGTCGGTGTTTGCGGTGCTGGCGGGCGTGCTGCTGCTGGAGGGCGAGGTTATGTCCCCGTGGGAGATGGTAGGCTGCTGCGTGATGTTTGCGGCCATCGTGCTGGCCCAGCTGCCCAGCCCCCAAAAGAAAGGAGCCTGACCTATGACCTATCCGGGTATCCCGGCAGAGAGTCTGTTCCTGCTGGCGGAGAACCGCTTTCAGGACAGCAAGGCCTTTTATGAAGAGCACAAGCCCGCCATCAACAGGACGGTGGTGCATCCCCTGCGGCAGCTGGTGGCGGATATGACCCCGGCCATGCTGGCGGTGGACCCGCTGCTGGCGGGCGGCGTCAGCCGGGTGCGGCGGGACAACCGCTTCACCCACGACAAGCATATGTACCGGGAGAATATGTGGATCGTTTTTATGCGGGACAAGCGCGCCTGGGATTGGTGCGTGCCCGCCTTCTACCTGGACTTTTCCCTCAGCCGGGCCGAGTGGGGCCTGGGCTTTTATTCCGCCACCCCGGCCATTATGCGGGCGCTGCGCCGCCGGGTAGAGGCGGACGTCCCCCGGGCCGAGGCGGCGGTACGCGCCGCCCGGGCGGCCGGCTTTGAGCTGGGCGGACGCCCCTATGCCAAGCCCCGCAGCACAGAGGAGACCCCGGAGCTGCTGCAGCCCTTCTACGACTGCCGCAGCGTGGACCTGTCCCGGTGCGAAGCCCCCGATTTTGTGGCGGACAGCGATCTGCCGGACCGGCTGCTGGCCGGCTTTGAGGCGCTGGCGCCTATGTATGCCCTGCTGACCGAGGCGGTGGAAGAAGCCCTGGGCAAGCGGGAGGTATAAGAAAGGACGATGGATATGCTGAATAAGATAAAACAGGACGCAACCGCCGCCATCACCGAGCTGCTGGCCGCCGCGGCCCTGAAGCCCGGTGACCTGCTGGTCATCGGCTGCTCCTCCAGCGAGATGGTGGGTGAGAAGATCGGCACCCACTCCAGCGTGGAGGCCGCTGCCGCTCTGGCGGATGCGGTGCTGCCCCTGCTGGCACAGGCCGGCGTATACGTGGCGGTGCAGTGCTGTGAGCATCTCAACCGCGCCCTCATATTGGAGCAGGCGGCGGCGGAGCGCTACGGCAACGAGCCGGTGAACGTGGTGCCCCAGCCCAAGGCGGGCGGCTCCTTTGCCACCGCCGTGTGGCAGCGGATGGAGTCCCCCGTGGCGGTGGAGCATGTCCGCGCCCGGGCGGGTCTGGATATCGGCGGCACCCTCATCGGTATGCACCTCAGGGAGGTGGCGGCGCCTGTGCGGCTGAGCGTCAAGGCCATCGGTGAGGCGCCCATCCTGTGCGCCCGCACCCGCCCCAAATTCATCGGCGGCTGCCGTGCGATGTACGACGAGAGTAAACTGTAAGTATTCAGATAGGAGAGATCAATATGGCAGAATGCAATCACGACTGTAGTTCCTGCAGCCAGAAGTGCTCGGAGCAGGACCTGCACAAGCCCCTCAACCAGTACAGCGCCATCAAAAAGGTGGTGGCGGTGTCCAGCGGCAAGGGCGGCGTAGGCAAATCCTCCGTCACCGCCATGCTGGCGGTGATGATGGCCCGCCGTGGCTATAAGGTGGGTGTGCTGGATGCGGATATCACCGGCCCCTCCATCCCCAAGGCCTTTGGCGTCACCCGCCGGGCCATGGCCAATGAGCTGGGCATCCTCCCGGAGGAGACCCACATGAACATCAAGGTCATGTCCATCAACCTGCTGCTGGAGGACGAGACCCAGCCGGTGGTGTGGCGTGGCCCGGTGGTGGCCGGTGCGGTCACCCAGTTCTGGACCGACGTGGTGTGGGGCGATCTGGACGTGCTGTTCATCGATATGCCTCCCGGCACCGGCGACGTGCCCCTGACCGTGTACCAGAGCATCCCCCTGGACGGCAACGTCATCGTCACCACCCCCCAGTCCCTGGTGCAGATGGTGGTGGGCAAGGCCCACAAGATGGCGGATATGCTGAACGTCCCCGTGCTGGGCTTTGTGGAGAATATGAGCAGCGTCAAGTGTCCCGACTGCGGCAAGGTGATCCCCCTGTTCGGCGACGGGCAGGGTCTGGACAGAGCTGCCGCCGAGATGGGTCTGCCGGTGCTGGCCAAGCTGCCTATGGACCAGAGCATCGCCGCCCTGTGCGACAGCGGCGAGATCGAGCGGGTGGTCTGCGACGAGCTGACCCCGGCGGTGGACGCGGTGGAAGCCCTGCTGAAATAAAAAAAGAAAAAGCCATCCGATTTTCACATCTGTGAAAGCCGGATGGCTTTTATTGTAAACGAAAACCACGCGATAGTCGCGTGGTTGGATAAAGCTTTAGCGATGAAAAGATCCGCCGCAGCGGAAAAGGCCCCCTTGTGTAAAGGGGGCTGTCAGCCGCAAGGCTGACTGGGGGATTGTTGTAA
>JAFQKB010000017.1 GCA_017397125.1 Clostridia bacterium
AGCAGGTCGGTGATGGGCTGGGTGCGGATCTTGGTGATCTCCCCCACGTAGCCCAGACGCTCGTCCTTGATCTTGGCCTCGATGAGGCCGCCGTCCATACCCGACAGACCCACGGCGTGACCGCCCTTCATCTGGAGCAGGGTCACCAGGGACTTGTTCACTTTACCCGCCAGCACCATCTGGACGATGTCCACGGTTTCTTTGTCGGTGACCCGCAGACCGTCCACAAATACGGCCTGCTTGCCGAATTTCTGCATCACTTCGTTGATTTCGGGGCCGCCGCCGTGGACCAGCACCACCTTGACACCGATGAGCCATAACAGAGCGATGTCCTCCATCACCTGCTGTTTCAGCTCCTCGTTCACCATGGCGTTGCCGCCGTATTTGACCACCACGATCTTGCCGTTATATTGCTTGATATAGGGCAGAGCCTGGGTCAGCACACGGGCCCGCTGGGCGTTGGTAAATTCCATATTGTTCATACTATCACTCACTTTTAGGTACGGTAGTCACCGTTGATTTTCACATAGTCATAGGTCAGATCGCATCCCCAGGCGGTGGCGGTGGCGTCACCGCAGTTCAGCCCGATGAGGATGTCGATGTTCTTCTCTAACAGGATCTCCTTGGCTATCTCCTCGGAGAAGGGGATACCGGCGCCGTTTTGGCACACGGAGATGGTGCCCTTAGCGGAGCGGAAAGCCACGTCCACCTTGTTTACGTCCACGGCGGCGCCGCTGTAACCGATGGCGCACAGCACACGACCCCAGTTGGCGTCGGCGCCGAACATAGCCGCTTTCAGCAGGCTGGAGCAGATGACACTCTTAGCCACCGTCTTGGCGGTGGCGGTATCGGCGGCGCCGGTGACCACACATTCCAGCAGTTTGGTGGCACCCTCGCCGTCGGCGGCGATGCTGCGGCACAGAGCCACGGTGACGGTGTTCAGCGCCTGCATAAAGGCGGCGAAATCCTCGCCCTCGGCGGTGATGGCGGCATTACCGGCGGCGCCGTTGGCTAAGACGGTCACCATATCGTTGGTGGAGGTGTCGCCATCCACGCTGATCATATTAAAGGTGCTCTGAATGTCGGTGGACAGCGCCTTTTGCAGCATTGCAGGGGTGATGGCACAGTCGGTGGTGATAAACACCAGCATGGTGGCCATGTTGGGGTGGATCATACCGCTGCCCTTGGCGATACCGCCCATACGGCAGGTCTTGCCCCCCACGGTGAATTCCACCGCCACCTCCTTTTTGACCGTGTCGGTGGTCATAATGCCCTCGGCGGCGTCGTCGCCACCGTCGGCGGACAGGCTATCCACCAGGGCGGGGATGCCGGCGGCAATGGGGGCTACGTCCAGAGGTTGTCCGATGACGCCGGTGGAGGCCACCACCACGTCGGTGGGGGCGATGCCCAGGGCGTCGGCCACCAGGTCGCTCATTTTCTCCGCCACCTCTATGCCGTCGGCGTTGCAGGTGTTGGCGTTGCCGCTGTTGCAGATAATGGCACGGGCATAGCCGTCGGCGATATGCTGTTTGGTAACGGTCAGAGGGGCGCCCTTGACCAAATTTTGGGTATATACCGCAGCGGCGGCGGCGGGGGTGGCGCTGAGGATCAGAGCCAGATCCTTTTTGGTGCGGTTTTTGCGGATACCGCAGTGGATGCCGCCGGCGGTGAAGCCGGTGGCGGCGCAAACGCCGCCGTCGATATGCTTAATCATAATGAACCTCTCAAATTACCAATCCTGTGGTCTGGTCACAGCCCAGCAGAATATTCATATTTTGGATAGCGGCGCCGGAGGCACCCTTTCCCAGATTATCAAAACGGGCGGTGAGCAGAATGCGGTCGTCGTTGCCGTGGACGGTTAATTCCATATCGTCCCGTCCGCTGTAAGCGGCGGCAGAGAGGAATCCGCTCTCGTCGCTCTCCACGCACAGGCGGACCAGGGTGCCCACGTAGGTTTTACGATAGGCGGCCTTGATATCCTCTATGGTGCCCTTTACGTCGGCGCCGTGGAGCGGCACCGTGACCTCCATACCGCTGTAAAAATCCCCTACGATGGGGCAGAATACGGGGTCGTAGGTCAGACCGCATACGGCGGCCATCTCCGGCAGGTGCTTGTGGGTCTGGGCCAGTCCGTACTGGCGGGGGGCACCCAGCAGGGGGTCCCGATTCTCTGCCGCATAGGCGGCGATCATAGGCTTGCCACCGCCGGAATAGCCGGTCAGCGAGAAGCAGGTCAGCCGCAGGTCGGGGGCGATCAATCCCGCCCGCACCAGGGGGGCTACCAGCGCCACAAAGCCGCTGGCGTGACAGCCCGGATTGGCGATCCGTTTGGAGGCGGCGATGGTGTCGGCGCCCGTCAGCTCGGGGAAGCCGTAGGTCCAGCCGTCCGCCGTGCGGTGGGCGGTGGAGGTATCAATGACAGCGGTGTGGGGATTGTCGATGAGGGCCACCGCCTCACGGGCGGCGGCGTCCGGCAGGCAGAGGAAAGCGATGTCGGCGCTGTTCAGCGCCACCCGCCGTGCCTCGGGGTCTTTACGCAGCTCCTCGGGCAGGGTGAGGATATCCAGCCCCTCACGGCCCGCTAACCGCTCACGGATACGCAGGCCGGTGGTGCCGGCGCTGCCGTCAATAAAAATCTTGGTCATACGCTCAACTTCTCTTTCACATAGGCAATTTGGGATTCGACCGAGGCAAGGGATGTGCCGCCCTCGCTGATGCGCTTTTCTACGCAGGCGGTCAGGTCGATAGCGGCGTACACGTCCTCGGTGAAGAGGTCGCTGTACTCCTGATACACCGCCAAAGGCAGGTCCTCCAGCACGGTGTTTTCCGCCATACAGCGGGCCACCAGTTGACCGGCAATTTTATAGGCGCTGCGGAAGGGCAGACCGTTCTTAACCAGCCAGTCGGCCAGGTCGGTGGCATTGATAAAGCCCTTTTGGGCGGCGGCCTTCATATTTTCGGGGATGGCGGTGAGGGTCTCGATCATACCGGTGAACACCTGCAGACACATCTTCACCGTGTCCACAGCGTCAAACACCGCCTCTTTATCCTCCTGCATATCCTTGTTATACGCCAGAGGCAGGCCCTTGAGGGTGGTGAGCAGCGCCATCAGGTCGCCGTACACCCGGCCGGTCTTGCCCCGCACCAGTTCCGCCATATCGGGGTTCTTCTTCTGGGGCATAATGGAGGAGCCGGTGGTGTAGGCGTCGGACAGCTGTACGAACTTAAACTCCCAGCTGGACCAGAGGATGATCTCCTCGGAGAAGCGGGACAGGTGCATCATCAGGATGGACAGCGCACCCATCAGCTCCAGGCAGAAATCCCGATCGGACACGCCGTCCAGGCTGTTGCGCATGATCTCGTCCATACCCAGCTGCCGGGCCTCGAAGCGGCGGTCGGTGGCATAGGTGGTGCCCGCCAGAGCGCAACAGCCGATGGGGGATACCCGGGTGCGGCGGTCGCAATCGGCCAGGCGGTCCAGGTCACGCAGCAGCATCATAGCGTAGGCCATCAGATGATGGCCGAAGGTGATGGGCTGGGCACGCTGCAGATGGGTGTAGCCGGGCATAATGGTGTCCTTATACTGCTCGGCTTTGTCGGTTACGGCGGCGATGAGATCCCGGACGTAGCCGGCGATGGTGCGGTTTTCCTCGCTGAGGTACAGCCGCAGATCCAGAGCCACCTGGTCGTTGCGGCTGCGGGCGGTGTGCAGCTTTTTACCTACGTCGCCCAGCCGCCCCGTCAGCACCTGCTCCACAAACATATGGATGTCCTCGCAGGTCATATCCACCTCCAAGGCGCCGCTGTCCAGGTCGTCCAGGATGCCCTGCAGGCCGTCGATGAGTTGGGCCGCCTCGGCCTCGGTGATGATGCCTTGCGCACCCAGCATGGCGGCGTGAGCCATACTGCCGGTAATATCCTGTTTATACATCCGGCTGTCAAAGCGAATGGAGGAATTAAAATCGTCTGCAATCTGTGCGGTGTTGCCGTCGGTGACGCCCG
This sequence comes from Clostridia bacterium, assembly GCA_017397125.1. GTDB lineage: Bacteria > Bacillota > Clostridia > Oscillospirales > Acutalibacteraceae > UBA5905. The sequence goes on from JAFQKB010000017.1 coordinate 4,003, forward strand.
CCCACATTTTAGCCATAGCCAAATCACACTTTCTCAATAAAATGGGTAATGAGATAGTGGGATTTCCCCACTATCTCATAGTTTGTTTCTATTACAGTTTACCCTGCTCACGGAGAGCCTGTACCTTGGTGGGCAGACCCCACAGGTTGATAAAGCCCTGGGCATCCTTCTGGTCATAGTCGGACTCGTCGAAGGTGGCCAGATTCTCGGAATACAGAGAATAGGGAGAGGTCATACCGGCGGGGATGATGTTGCCCTTGTACAGCTTCAGCTTCACGGTGCCGGTAACGAACTTGTTGGACTCGTCGGCAAAGGCGGAAAGAGCCTCACGGGCGGGGGAGAACCACTTGCCGTTGTAGATCAGGTCGGCAAAGTCCACCGCCAACTTCTGCTTCAGGTGCAGGGTATCCTTATCTACGGTCAGCATCTCCAACTGGTCGTGGGCAAAGTACAGGATGGTGCCGCCGGGGGTC
>JAFQKB010000018.1 GCA_017397125.1 Clostridia bacterium
ACCACCAGTTTACTGGTGGTTATGATTTTTTCCTGAAAAAGCAGTTGATTTATTGTTTGGGGTATAGTATAATATATAGGATAACTGAAAGCCGTACGCTTTGGGGCATACGGGCAGGCGGGTCCTGTGCGACGGTGCGCCGTGAACCATGTCAGGCGGGGAACCGAGCAGCATTAAGCGGTCGATGTCCGTGTGCCGCAGTCAACCCGCTTGTTCGTATGCCCGAGAGTGCACGGCTTTTACTTTATTCTCACGAAGGGAGAGGAGCGTATGTACCAGGCCCTATACCGCAAGTGGCGTCCCCGCACCTTTTCGGACGTCAGCGGCCAGGAGACGGTGACCACCGCCCTGAAAAACGAACTCAAGACCGGCCGGCTGTCCCACGCCTATCTGTTCACCGGCTGCCGCGGCACCGGCAAGACTACCTGTGCCAAGATACTGGCCAAGGCGGTCAACTGCGACCACCCCGCCGACGGCGACCCCTGCAACGAATGCGCGGTCTGCCGGGGCATCGACGACGGCTCCATCCTGGACGTGACCGAGATCGACGCCGCCTCCAACAACGGCGTGGACTCCATCCGGGACCTGCGGGACGAGGTTGCCTTTACCCCGGTATCCGGCAAATACCGGGTCTACATCATTGACGAGGTGCATATGCTCTCCGCCGGCGCCTTCAACGCCCTGCTCAAGACCCTGGAGGAGCCGCCCGCCCACGTGATCTTCATCCTCGCCACCACCGAGGTGCATAAGCTGCCCGCCACCATCCTTTCCCGGTGCCAGCGGTTCGATTTCGGCCGCATCCGCCCGGAGGATATCGCCGCCCGCCTCCACTACGTGGCGGGTCAGGAGGGCTTGACCGTCACCGACGATGCGGCGATGCTGCTGGCCCGGCTGGCGGACGGCGCCCTGCGGGACGCTCTGTCCCTGCTGGACCAGTGCGCGTCGGTGGCCCGGCACATCGATATGGACACCGTCACTGCCGTCACCGGCATGGCGGGTCAGGACACCCTGGCCCAGCTGACCGACTGCGTGGCCCGCCAGGACGCCGCCGGCGCTCTGGCGCTGGTGGACCGGCTGTACCGCTCCTCTAAGGACATGGAGCGGCTGTGCGCCGAGTGGGTCACCTATATGCGCAATCTGATGATCCTGCACACCGTCGCCGACCCGGGCGAGCTGGTGGTGGCCGCGCCCCAGGAGCTGGAGCAGATGCACGCCGCCGCCGGGCGGCTGGGTCTGCCGGCCATTCTGCACATCATGGAGGTGCTGCAGGACGCCCTCCACCGCCTGCGGGGCGGCGTGTCCCGCCGGGTGGAGATGGAGATGGCGGTGCTGCGGCTGTGCGACCCCAGGCTGGACGACGGCACGGCGGCGCTGCTGCACCGCCTGGACGCCCTGGAGGCCCGGGTCAAGGCGGGGGTGCCCGCCGCCCCGGCGGCTGTGGCCCCGGCGACCCCGGCGGCCCCGGCTGCTCCTGCCGAGCCGATGGCGGAGCCGGCCGCGACAGAGTCTCCGCTCCCCGAGCCCATTGCAGAGCCGCCGGTCGAGATGCCGACCGAGACCGAAGAGCAGCCCTTTGCCCCCTGGGCGGAGGTGCTGGAGCAGCTGCGGCAGAGCTGCCCGCCCCTGTACGGGGTGCTGTGCGATTCCACCGCCCTGCTTAAGGACGGCGCCCTGGTCATCTGCACCGAGAACGCTCTGTTCACCCAACTGCTCAAGGACGAGGGCAACAAAAAGCTGATGGCGGCGGCCATCCAGCAGGTCACCGGTACCACCTACCGGATGAAGCTGCGCCGCACCCAGCAGGTGCAAAAGCCGGAGAACGATCCCCTGGCCCAGCTGCTGGCGGCCGGCCGTGTGGCAGGAGTCGCGGTGAAGGAAAATGAGTAATGAGTAATGAGCAATGAGTAATTAAGGAGTGCCGCTATGCGGCACGGATCAGAATACAAATCCGAAAGTGAGGATATCATTATGAGAGCAAACATTCCCAAGGGTATGGGCGGCGGCCCGGGCAATATGCAGGCCATGCTGCGCCAGGCCCAGAAGATGCAGGAGGATGCGGCCCGGGTCCAGCAGGAGCTGGAGGAGAAGGAGTATTCCGCCTCTGCCGGTGGCGGCGCGGTGCGCGCCACCGTCAACGGCAAGCACACCCTGACCGCCCTGACCATCGACCCCCAGGTGGTGGACCCCGACGACGCCGAGATGCTGGCGGACCTGGTGATGGCGGCGGTCAACGAGGCCCAGCGGGCCGCGGCCAAGGACGCCGAGGAGAAGATGGGCGCCATCACCGGCGGTATGAACCTGCCGGGGATGTTCTAAGGGACGGCTATGGGCTATTCGATATTGCCGCTGGAGCGGCTGACCGAGCAGCTGGAGCGGCTGCCCGGCATCGGGCGCAAGTCCGCTGCCCGGCTGGCCTTTCACCTGCTGTATATGCCCGAAAAGGACGCCAAGGCCTTTACCGAGGCCCTGGCGGACGCCCGGGATAAGATTCACGAGTGCCCGGTGTGCTGCAATCTCACCGACGCCGACACCTGCCCGCTCTGCGGCGATCCCCGCCGGGACCGGACGGTCATCTGCGTGGTGGAGGACCCCCGGGACGTGCTGGCGGTGGAGCGCACCCGGGAGTACAGCGGCCTGTATCACGTGCTGCACGGCACCATCTCCCCCATGGACGGCCGTGGGCCGGACCAGCTGCGGGTAAAGGAGCTGCTGCGCCGGCTGGAGGACGAGTCGGTCACCGAGGTGATCATGGCCACCAACCCCACCGTAGAGGGGGATTATACCGCCCTGTACCTGTCCCGGCTGCTCAAGCCCCTGCAGATCAAGGTCACCCGCCTGGCCTACGGCATCCCCGTGGGCGGCGATCTGGAATACGCGGACGAGGTGACCCTCTCCCGTTCGCTGGAGGGAAGAAGCGAACTGTAAAGAATTAGTAATGAGCAATGAGTAATGAGTAATTAAGGAGTGCCGCACAGCGGCACGAATTATATTTCGTCGGCGAAGCCGACTCCGCCATTTCTCATTGCTCATCCCTCATTCCTCATTAACCCTGTCAAAGGAGGTGCTGTATGGCAGAAAACAAAAAATCCGGCAACAAGACCATCGCCGAAAACCGCAAGGCCTTTCACGACTATTTCGTGGAGGAGTCCTTTGAGGCGGGCATCGAGCTGTGCGGCACCGAGGTCAAGGCCCTGCGCCAGGGCGGCGTCAACCTAAAGGACGCCTGGTGCTCCATCGTGGAGGGCGAGATGTTCGTCAACGGCATGCACATCAGCCCCTACGACAAGGGCAATATCTTCAACCGGGACCCCCTGCGGGTGCGCCGCCTGCTGCTGCACAAGCGGGAGATCATGCGCCTCTTGGGCATCACCAAGCAGCAGGGCTATGCCCTCATCCCCCTGTCCCTGTACTTTAAGGGCAGCCGGGTCAAGCTGCAGCTGGGGCTGTGCCGGGGCAAAAAGCTGTACGACAAGCGAGAGGACGCCGCCCGCCGGGATATGAAGCGGGAGGCCCAGCGTAGCCTCAAGGAGTTCAATAACCGATGAAAAAAGCAGGGTTTTATGCCCTGCTTTTTTTGCGCACAGACCCTCTCCGACCTCGCTGGCGCTCGGCCCCCTCTCCCGGAGGGAGAGGCTTGCGGGTGGACTGAGCCGCAGCGAGACCCCTCCCCTACAGATCCTATCCCGCCCCGATGGGTGACCGTAGGGGACGGCCAGGGCGGCTTGCAGATGGTGTTGTTCGTTGGTTTCGTTGCCGCCCTTTGAGAACGGCTGCGCCATTCTCCCACAATTCTGCGGACACGTTTGTCGTCCCGCTCTCAAAATCTGCACAATCTTAAACGGTGTCCGTAGGGGCGGATTCCATATCCGCCTGGCGATAACTCCCTTCGTCTTTCGCCTGCGGCGAAATCCACCTCCCTCAAGGAGGGAGGCTATTGAAACTCCGCACAATCTTAAACCAACACCGTAGGGGCGAACTGTGTTCGCCCGCAAGAATCCTGCTATTTCGGCGCAATCTCCAACCCCGCTTTTTGTTTTTCTTTGCCAAAACTTGCGGGCGCATGGGGGCGGTATAGGGGAAATTCGCTGAATTTTGTGGATTGTCAAAAAAATATCAAAAAAGACTGGCATCTTTTTACAATATATGGTATGATAGATATAGTGCGCGCGTATGCGCTCTTTTAACCCGCGCCCGCACACCACGGGCACACACCCCAACACAAGGAGGAAAAGCCACTATGCAAAAGAAAATCAGTTCCCTTCCCTTTGCCGGCACTCCGGAGCAGGAGGCACAGCTCAAGCAGATCATCGATGCCAACAAGCACGATAGCAGCATGCTGATGGGCGTGATGCAGCAGGCTCAGGACATCTACGGCTATCTGCCCATCGAGGTGCAGAAGATCATCGCCGAGGGTATGAACGTGCCGCTGGAGAAGGTATACGGCGTAGCCACCTTCTACGCCCAGTTCGCCCTGTCCCCCAAGGGCAAGTACAACATCTCGGTCTGTCTGGGTACCGCCTGCTACGTTAAGGGCTCCGGCGATATCTTTGACAAGCTGAGCGAGCGTCTGGGCATCGGCGCCGACGAGTGCACCCCCGACGGCAAGTTCAGCCTGACTGCCTGCCGCTGCATCGGCGCCTGCGGTCTGGCTCCGGTGCTGACCGTCAACGAGGACGTGTACGGCCGTCTGACCGTTAAGGACGTGGACGACATCCTGGCCAAGTACGCGGACTGAGCGGCGAGAGGGGAGCAAACCCAATGAAGATTTCTACCATTCGCGAGCTGCTGGGCGCCACCGTGGTCACCGGCGAGGACAAGCTGGGCGAGCACGTGTACGCCGCCTGCGGCAGCGATATGATGAGCGACGTGCTGGCCTTTGTCAAGGACCAGGCGGTGCTGCTCACCGGCCTGGTCAACACCCAGGTGGTGCGCACCGCCGAGATGATGGATATGCGGTGCGTCGTGTTTGTCCGGGACAAGCAGCCCACCCCGGACATCGTCCGGCTAGCCCGGGAGAGCGGCATCGTGGTGCTGGCCACCGGGCGGCGGATGTACGAGGCCTGCGGTATTCTGTACAGCAGCGGCCTGGTGGGCAATAAAGTAAAGGAGCCTGCGGTATGAGTGAGGGCTTGTCCTTCCACTTTGACGTGGACGGCGACAGTTTCACCTCGGCCGGCCAGGCGTCGGTGCAGGTGAAAAAGGACCTGCGGCGATTGGGTGTGGACCCGGAGATCATCCGGCGGGTATCCATCGCCATGTATGAGGGCGAGATCAACATGGTCATCCACGCCCACGGCGGACACGCCGAGGTGCGGGTGACCGAGCAGGCGGTCGAGATCATCCTGGAGGACCGGGGTCCCGGCATCGCGGACATCGAGCAGGCCATGCAGGCCGGCTTTTCCACCGCGCCGGACGCCATCCGGTCTCTGGGCTTTGGCGCCGGCATGGGTCTGCCCAATATGAAGCGCTATACCGACCACATGGACATTCAGTCCACCGTCGGGGTGGGCACCCGCATCACCATGCGGGTGGATCTGCCCCAATAAACACATAGGAAGGTTCGCTATGAATACATACGAGCATTCTGTGCTTCTCTCTGTGGATAAATGCATCGGCTGCACCACCTGCGTGCGGCACTGCCCCACCGAGGCCATCCGCATCCGGGACGGGCGGGCGGTCATCAATGAGGGCCGGTGCATCGACTGCGGCGAGTGCATCCGCACCTGCCCGCAAAAAGCCAAAAAGGCGGTCTGCAACAAGCTGTCGGATATGGACGGCTTTCGGGGGAAGATCGCCCTGCCGGCCCCGTCCTTGTACGGCCAGTTTGAAAATCTGGACGACGTGGACTACGTGCTGACCGGGCTCAAGCAGATCGGCTTTGACGATGTGTACGAGGTATCCCAGGCGGCGGAGATGGTCTCCGCCTATACCCGGGCGTATCTCAGCACCGACGGGGTGAAAAAACCGGTCATCAGCACCGCCTGCCCGGCGGTGGCCCGGCTGATCGCCCTGCGGTTTCCCTCGCTGGAGGACCACGTGCTGCGGCTGCTGCCCCCCATGGAGGTGGCGGCACAGCTGGCCCGTCAGCGGGCTATGGAGGCCCACCCGGAGCTGCAGCCGGAGGAGATCGGCGTGTGCTTTATCTCCCCCTGCCCGGCCAAGGCCAGCTATGTGAAAAACGGCTTTGGCGACTACAAGAGCCAGGTGGACGTGGTGGTGCCTATGACCGACGTCTACTTCCAGCTGATCAACGTCATGTCTGCCGAGACCCAGCCGGAGGATCTGTCCTCCTCGGGTATGATCGGTGTCAGCTGGGCCTCCAGCGGTGGCGAGGCCTCCTCGCTGTTCAACGACAGCTATCTGGCGGCGGACGGCATCGAGAACGTCATCCGGGTGCTGGACCAGATCGAAAGCGGCAACATTGCTCAGCTGGAGTTTGTGGAGCTCAACGCCTGCCCCGGCGGCTGCGTGGGCGGCGTGCTCACCGTCCAGAACCCCTTTATCGCCCGGGCCAAGCTCCGTAAGCTGCGGCGGTTTCTGCCGGTGTCCCGCAATTTTCTCTCGCAAGAGGATCCGTACATACCGGCCCGGTATTTCTTCGATACACTGCCGGAGTATCAGCCCATCTCCCGGCTGTCCGACAGCATCGCCCAGTCCATGCGGATGATGGCGGACATCCAGGCCCTGCGGGGCAAGCTGCCCGGCCTGGATTGCGGCGCCTGCGGTGCCCCCTCTTGCCGCGCCTTTGCGGAGGACGTGGTGCGGGGTACCGCCGTGATGGACGATTGCCTGGTCTCCCGCGTATTGCCAAAGGAGGAATCCTGATGACGGTACAACAGCTGATGGAACAAGGCGGTTTTACCGCCGCGGCTCTGCCGGAGGGCGACCGGGAGGTTTCCGGCGTCTACATCGGCGACCTGCTGAGCTGGGTGATGGGTCGCGCCGGCGCCGGCGAGGCCTGGATCACCATTATGTCCAACCGCAACATCGTGGCGGTGGCTATGCTGGCGGACACCGCCTGCATCCTGCTGGCCGAGGGGGTGCAGCCCGACGAGGGCGTGGCCGCCCTGGCGGAGGAAAAGGGCGTCAACATTCTGTGCAGCCCCCACAGCGCTTATGAAACGGCGCTGCGGCTGCGGGATGCCCTATGAGCCGCTATTATTACGATCTGCACATTCACTCCTGCCTGTCCCCCTGCGGGGATAACGACAACACCCCCAACAATCTGGTCGGCATGGGGGTGCTGGCGGGGCTGCAGATCCTGGCCCTCACCGACCACAACACCTGCCGCAACTGCCCCGCCTTTTTCGAGGCGGCCAGGCGGCAGGGGGTCATCCCCGTGCCGGGGATGGAGCTGACCACCGCCGAGGACATCCATATGATATGCCTGTTCCCCACCCTGGAGGCGGCCATGGCCTTTGACCGGGAGATACAGACCCGGCGCATTCCGGTGCCCAACCGCCCGGACATCTTCGGCGACCAGCTGGTGATGGACGGCGAGGACCATATCATCGCCACCGAGGAGCATCTGCTGTCCAACGCCACCACCGTGACGGTGGACCAGGCGCCGGCCCTGGCAGAACAGTACGGCGGCGTGTGCTACCCGGCCCACATCGACCGGGAGGCCAACGGCATCATCGCCACCCTGGGTGCGCTGCCGCCGGATGTGCACTTTTCCACGGTGGAGCTCCACGACGGCGACCGGGAGGCGGAATACCGCGCGGCCCACGACCTGGCCGGCACCCGGGTGGTGGTGGGCTCCGACGCCCACTATCTGTGGGATATCCGGGACAAAGCCGCCTGGCTGGACATTCCTGATGAGCCCTATTCCGGCGCCCTGGTGCGACAGAATCTCATCGACCTGCTGCGGAGGGGATTATGAAAGAACTATCCTTAAACCTCCTGGATATCGCCGAGAATTCGGTCAAGGCGGGGGCGACCCTCACCGAATTGCTGCTGACCGAGACCGCCGACACCCTGGTGATGGCGGTGCGGGACAACGGCTGCGGTATGACCGACGAGACGGTGTGCAGGGTCACCGACCCCTTTTACACCACCCGCACCACCCGCCCGGTGGGGTTGGGGCTGCCGCTGCTGCGTATGGCGGCGGAGCAGACTGGGGGCACCCTGGCGGTGGAGTCCCGCCACGCGGACGCCCACCCGGAGGATCACGGCACCGAGGTGACGGCGGTGTTCCACACCGACCATATCGACTGTCCGCCTCTGGGTGACCTGGTGGCGACGGTCACCACCCTGATACAGGGTCATCCGGATACGGATTTTCTGTTCCGGCACAGCCGACCCGGCGCCGAGCCGGTGGAGCTGGACACCCGACAGCTGCGTCAGATACTGGGCGAGATATCCCTGGCGGAGTTTGAGGTGCTGCAATGGATATCCGGCTATCTGCGGGAGCAGTACGACCCGCCGACAGCCTGAGACAATACAAGCGCTATTATAAGGAAAGGAAGATATATATGAAATCGTTAGCAGAACTGCAAGCCATCAAGGAGAGAATGCAGGGCAAGGTTGCTCTGCGTGAGGGCTCCTCCGACAAGCGTGTTGTGGTGGGTATGGCCACCTGCGGCATCGCTGCCGGCGCCCGTCCCGTGCTCAACGCCTTTGTGGAGCAGGTGAACGAGGCCGGCCTGACCGCCTCGGTCACCGTCACCCAGACCGGCTGTATCGGCATCTGCCAGTACGAGCCCGTTGTGGAGGTCTTTGAGGCCGGCAAGGAAAAAGTGACCTATGTCAAGATGTCCGCCGACAAGGTGGCCCGCGTGGTGGAGGAGCACCTCAAGGGCGGCCGTCCGGTGGCTGAATACACCATTGGCAACGCCCAACTGTAAAAAACGAGGAGGTTAACAACTATGATTCGAGCTCATGTTCTGATCTGCGGCGGTACCGGCTGTACCTCCTCGGGCAGTAACGGCATCCAGAAGGCCTTTGCCGAGAGCATCAAGGCCAACGGCCTGGAGGAGGAAGTCAAGATCGTGCAGACCGGCTGCTTCGGTCTGTGCGCCCTGGGTCCGGTGGTCATCGTCCACCCGGACGGCACCTTCTACAGCCGTGTAGAGGAAAAAGACGTGGACGAGATCGTCCGCGAGCACCTGCTCAAGGGCCGTGTGGTGGAGCGCCTGGTATATAACGACACCGGCGCCGAGGAGGTCCACGGCAACGTGGCCCTGGCCGACACCGCCTTCTACAAGACCCAGGAGCGCGTGGTGCTGCGCAACTGCGGCGTCATCAACCCCGAGTCCATCGACGAGTACATTGCCATGGACGGCTATGCCGCTCTGGGTAAGGTGCTCACCGAGATGACCCCCGACCAGGTCATTCAGGTGATCCTGGATTCCGGCCTGCGTGGCCGTGGCGGCGGTGGCTTCCCCACCGGCCGTAAGTGGGCGCTGACCGCCCCCAACAAGGCTCCCCAGAAGTACGTGGTGTGTAACGCCGACGAGGGCGACCCCGGCGCCTTTATGGACCGCTCCGTGCTGGAGGGCGACCCCCACTGTCTGGTGGAGGCCATGACCATCGCCGGCTACGCCATCGGTGCGACCGAAGGTTACGTCTACGTGCGTGCTGAGTACCCCATCGCTGTGGCCCGTCTGCAGATCGCTATCGATCAGGCTCGTGAGTACGGCCTGCTGGGTAAGAACATTTTCGGCTCCGGCTTCGACTTTGACCTGCACATCCGTCTGGGCGCCGGCGCCTTCGTGTGCGGCGAGGAGACCGTCCAGGAAGACAACACCGTCACTTCCCTGGATGAAACCGGCTTCTATAAGAAACAGCTGCGCATTGCTCTGCGCAACTGCGGCGTCATCAACCCCGAGGACATCAACGAGTACATCGCCTACGACGGCTACCAGGCTCTGGGCAAGGTCCTGACCTCCATGACCCCTGAGCAGGTCATCGAGGAAATCACCAAATCCGGCCTGCGGGGCCGCGGCGGCGCCGGCTTCCCCACCGGTGTGAAG
>JAFQKB010000019.1 GCA_017397125.1 Clostridia bacterium
GTCGAAGATCTCAGGGACCTGCATCTCGAACAGGCGCTTGACCAGGCCGGGATGCGTACGCGAGATCAGCACGCGCGGACCCTTTTCGGTCTCCTTGACGTCCACCACGTACACCTTCAGGTGGGCACCCTCGGTGATGACGTCGCTCTCCATCTGCTCACTCTTGGGCAGGACGGTCTCGCCCTTGCCCACCTGGACGGTGGCGGCACCGGAGCGGGGGTCCACACGGGTGACCGTGACGGTGACCAGCTCCTGGTGACGGCGCTGGAACTCCAGCACCTGCTGGTTCTTCTCCGCCTCGCGGATGCCCTGGCGGATGACGTGCTTGGCGGACTGGGCGGCGATGCGGCCAAAGCGCTTGGGCTCCAGCTTGATGTCGATGACCTTGCCCACCTTGGCCCGCTTGTTGTACTGCAGGGCCTGGTCCAGGGTCAGCTCCTCATCGGGGTCGATGACCTCCTCCACCACGGTCTTGCGCAGGGTCACGGAGAACTCGTTGGTCTCGGGGTTCATCACCACGATGATGTTCTCCTTACCGCCGAAGTCCTTTTTCACCGCCACCACGATGGCGGCCCGGATGCGCTCCAGCAGATACTCCACGTCGATGCCTTTTTCCTTAGCCAGCAGCTTCAGGGCTTCGAAAAATTCTGCAATGTCCTTGTTTGTCATAATACTTAACCTCCACAGGCCCAACGGGCCGTAAAAATAACAGATTTATGTTTATGCTTCGTCTTCGTCCTCGTCCCATTGGTCGATGGCGTGGACCGAAGCCACTTGTTTTTTATCCAGGGTGACGGTGGTGCCCTCCTCGGTCTCCAGGGTGAAGCCGTCCTCCCAGCCCACCAGCAGACCGGCCAGCTCCTTTTGACCGTTTTCGTCCGGGCGGTAGAACTTGGCGTTCACCGGGTAGCCCTCGTAATAGGCGTAGTGCTCCGGGCGGGTCAGCTCCCGGTCGGCACCGGGGGAGGTGACCTCCAGGCAATAGGACTGGGGGATGGGGTCGGCCTCGTCCAGGACGGGGCTGAGCCGTCGGGACACGGCCACGCAATCGTTGATGGACACCGGCTCCTCCTCCCGGTCGATGACCACCCGGAGTATCCAGGTGGCACCCTCCTTGACAAAGCGGATGTCCCACAGCAGCAGTCCCAGCTCGGCGGTGATGGGCTCCGCCAGCGGAGCCACCGCGCCGGCGATGCCGCCGGGGGCTGCGTTGTTTTTAGCCATAGGCTGTACCTCCCTCTTTACAACGACAAAGGAGCGGGTCGCCCCACTCCTTTCCTTCAGCTTATTCTCACTATAGGTAGTATATCACGCTCTGCCGAAAAATGCAAGTGTTTTTATGATTTTCGGCAAATGGGGGTAAACGGCCGCCGGCGATGGGACGATTTTCGTCAGTTTTCGATTAAAATACGGGGTGAACGAGGGGCGTGAGGCGAGAAAAGTCCCCGACGAGTGTCGGGGACTTTTCCGGGTCATACATCAATCGAAATAATAGGGCTTGCCGGTCTTGGCGGACTCGTAGATGCCCTCCAGGATACGGGTGACGCAGTAGGCCTGCTCCGGCTTGGTGATGGGGGCCTCGCCGCCGCGGGTGGCCTCGATCCACAGGCGCTCCTCCAGGTCGGCGGGGGAAGCACCGTCGTCGCCATCGAAGAAGGCGGCGCCGCCGGCGTGGAAGCTGGGCTTGAATACGTACTGGCGGTTGTTACGGATGCCGTTGATGCGCAGGCCGTCGTACATATCGCCGCCGGCCTTGGTGCCGCAGACGGAGCAGACCGCCTCACGGACCTCCAGAGAGTTGAGAGCCCAGGAGGACTCCAGTACGATGGTGGCACCGTTCTCCATTACCACAAAGCCAAAGGCGCTGTCCTCCACCGAGAAAGCGTCGGGATCCCAGTTGCCCCAGTCGTTGCCCTGGTCGGTGTCCTTGTTCAGCTTGTGATAGGTGGTGCCCACGCAGTATTTGGGTTTGTAGTTGTCCATCACCCACAGGGTCAGGTCCAGGGCGTGGGTGCCGATGTCGATGAGGGGGCCGCCGCCCTGCTCGTACTCATTGAGGAACACGCCCCAGGTGGGGACGGCGCGGCGTCGGATGGCGTTGGCCTTGGCAAAATAGATATCGCCGAAGGTGCCGGCCTCGGACTCACTCTTCATATACAGAGAATCGCCGCGGAAGCGGTTCTGATAGCCGATGGACAGCAGCTTGCCGGTGCGGACAGAGGCGTCCAGCATCTTTTTGGCCTCTACGGAGTTGATGGCCATGGGCTTTTCGCACATCACGTGCTTGCCGGCCTCCAGGGCGTCTACGGTGATAAAGCTGTGGGAGCGGTTGGGGGTGCACACATGCACCACGTCGATGCTCTCGTCCTTGAGCAGCTCCTTGTAGTCCTCGTACACCTTGGCGTCCTCGGTGCCGAACTTTTTGGCGGCCAACTCCGCTCTTTCGACGACGATGTCGCAGAAGGCGACCATCTCACAGTTGGGGACCTTGGACAGAGAGGGCATATGCTTGTTGTTGGCGATACCACCGCAGCCGATGATACCCACGCGGGTGATTCTTTCTGCCATAATGAACACTCCTTATGTAAATATATCATTCACTCGGGGTCGCGTGCCGCGCCCCGGATCAGCCGAGGGTTACAGCACAAACTGCTGGATATACTTGCGGGTGAATTCTACGCCGGCGGCGCCCAGCTCGCCGCTCCAGGTGTAGGAATGGGGCTCCAGGCTCAGATCGCCATTGTAGCCACGGGCATAGAGAATGGCGAAGATGGAGGGCCACTGAATGTCGTCCATACCGGCGGGGGGATCGTCCACCCAGCGGCTGCCGGCCCGGCAGGTGCCTTTGATGTGGATGTGGGCCACCCGCTCGCACCAGTCGGACAGCACGTCCAGATACCGCTCGCCGTGGTTGTAGGAGTGGGAGGGATCAAACTTCAGATACAGGTCCGGGATCTCGCCCAGAATGATCTTCCAGTGTTCCGGCGCGATGACGAAATTATCCCAGTCGCAGTTCTGCACCGCCACCTTGATGGGGCTGTCCTTGGCCCGGTCTACCAGCTCGCCGAAAAATGCGATGGCGTTGACGTAGTTGCGGTACAGGCTGATGCTGTCGTCGTAGTTGATGCCGCAGACAAAGGTCTTGGCACCCAGGTCCATAGCGGTGTCCAGCAGGTCCAGATAGCTCTGCTTGCGCTCGGGCAGGACGATGCCGCCCTCCTGCAGCTTGCCGTGGCCCCAGCGTCCGATGCTGGACACATCGATGCCGGTCTGGGCGATGACCTGACGAACGTCCTCTTTTTTGGCCACCAGTGCCTTGGCTTCCTCCTCGTTGTTGCAGCAGATCTCTGCAAAGGCCAGGTTCTGGTCCTTCACCAACTGGAAGCCCTCCAGAGTGTAATTGTTTTGTATCCGTCCGATTCTCATTCCGTATCACTCCTTATATAAATTCGGTGTTTTTATCATACCAAATTCCGGTATAAAAAGCAATGGTTTTTCGTCAAAAAATGAAACTTTTCAGTGCGGTTTTTGAAGGCTGAAAAAGGCGGATTTTGTGCTTGCAAATTCGGGGCAGTAGAGGTATTATAGAAGAAAAGTCCGTCAGAATACAGGAGAAAGGATGATAAACAGATGAGAAAAGTGATGCTATTGGGCGACTCCATCCGGATGGGATACCAAAAGGACGTGGTGCAGCTGTTGGAGGGGGAATACGAGGTGGTATATCCTGCGGATAACGGCCGGTTTTCTGCCTATACCCTGTGGCAGGCCAACCAGCTCTTTAAGTACCACGGACCCTTTGAGCTGGTGCATTTCAACAACGGCTATTGGGATATGAACATCGAGGCGCCTATGACCGAGCCGCTGCATCCGGTGGAGGAATACAAGAACAATCTGCGCCGCATCGTGGCTCTGTGCCGCCAGTGCGGGGCCAAGGTGGTGTTCGCCACCACCGTGCCCATTCTGGAGGCGGGTGCCGCCGGAGACAACACCGGCGTGGAGGCCACCATCAATTATTCCAACGAGTGGGTCAAGGAGTACAATGCGGCCGCTACCGAGGTGATGAACGAGCTGGACGTGCCGGTCAACGACCTGTACGCCCTCTGCCAGGAGGACAGCCGATGCTATAAGTGTGAGGATCTGCTGCACCTGACCCCGGAGGGCTCCCGCCGCTGCGCCCAGCAGGTGGCGGAGTATATCCGTAAGCATATGGAGCAATAAGCGGTTCGCTGCCCCAAAACACGACCCCGCCGGGTATCCGGCGGGGTCGTGTTGCGTATCAGGGTAGGATGTTTCCGGCCGCCTGATAGATCTCATACCACTCTTCCCGGGTGAGGGTGATCTGCGCGGCCTGCAGGCAATCCACCAGGCGGGTGAGGTTGGTGGTGCCGGTGATGGGCTGCATCTTGGCCGGGTGACGGAGGATCCAGGCGATGGCGATGGTGGTCTTGGACACGCCGTACTTGTCTGCCAGCCGGGCCAACACCTCGTTGAGCCGAGGAAACTTGTCGTTATCCACAAAGCAGCCCTCGAAAAAGCCGTACTGCATAGGCGACCAGGGCTGGATGGTGATATCGTGCAGCCGGCAGAAATCCAGCACGCCGCCGTCCCGGTTGGTGGAGGCATCGTTGTACATATTCACGTTAAAGCCCGCCTGGACCATGGGGGCGTGCATAATGCCGAACTGGAGCTGGTTGGCGCACAGAGGCATATCCATATACTTCTGCAGCAGCATCATCTGATAGGGGTTCTGGTTGGACACGCCAAAGTGGCGCACCTTGCCCGCCGCCTTGAGGGTATCAAAGGCCTTGGCCACCTCCTCGGGCTCCATCAGGGCGTCGGGACGGTGCAGCAGCAGAACGTCCACGTAATCCGTGCCCAGGCGCTGCAGACTTCCGTTGACCGACTCGATGATGTGCTGGCAGGTGAAATCAAAGGTCTTTACGTTGCCGGGGACGATGCCGCACTTGGTTTGGATCAGGATCTTATCCCGATTGTAGCCCGCAATGGCCTTGCCGAATACGGTCTCGCTCTTGCCCCCGCCGTAAATGTCGGCGTGGTCGAAAAAGTTGGCGCCGTTTTCCAGCGCCGTACGCACAAAGTCGTCGGCTTCCTTTTCGTTCATCTTGGCGATGCGCATACAGCCCACCGCAACGGTGGGGACGGACAGACCGGTTTTACCCAATTGGATCGTATACATAGATGTCACCCCTTTTTGATTTGTAATAGGATTGTACTACATCCCGGATCGTTTTTCAAGAAAAAATCCGCCCGAATCGCTCCGGACGGAAAATCTTGCTTTATGAACCTGATTATTTAGATTCCTTGAGTGATATTCCGACTTCGTCGGGGTGATGTTTTTGCGTTGCAAAAGTGATATTGCCGCTGTGCGGCAGTGGTATTCTATTCGCCTCCTAAACTGCCGAAGGCAATATCACTCGCCGATAGGCAAATAGAACTGGGCTAATTGCAAAAAAATATCGCCGCTGGAAACCCAGCGGCGAATATTTTATGAGCAATTAGCCCTTGATAGCAGCCTGTGCTGCTATCAGCAAAAGAGGGAAATTATACTTTATATCTGCTGACAACTTCCAACACACATTTTTTTGCAATTGCAGTCTGCTCGGCGGAGACTTCCTCATCAAAGGCGTTAAATGGATTGTTGGTAACATCGTTGCCCGTTAAAACCCGATACCAGATAAGACCGAGAGCATATCTGCCAAGTCCCAGACTTGCGTGATACGTGTCACGATGAATTTTTTGGATTCCATTTTCTATCATGGCACCAAACACTTCGCCCGATGGAATAAGATAGTCCGCACGAATGTGTTCTGCTGCTTTTTGATAAGCTTTTACAATATCACAAAGCATATCTTTGTAATCACTATACTTTAGCTCCTCATTTAGCCATTTGCTGCTTTGCTCATATGCCCAAGTTTGATGAACGGCAATTCTAGCCTTGGGAACCAAACGTCTGATATATTCAACTAACCCATCAAGGTAGGGTTGATAAGTATCATAATTTGGCGATTGAGAACTAACCTGCTGAACGGTAATCACATCCCAGTCGCGATTCAATAAAGCTTCTTTCAGAGATACACTAAAACCCGTGCTGTTCCCATTCATTTCAAGCATATATACTCGCTCTTTACTAAGCATATTTCGATAGTGTCTTGAAAGAGGACATCCAGCGATATAGAGATTAAAAGAACGAATATCAACACCGTCCGCCATGGCGATTTGGTGCAAATAACGCTGTGCGTCTTGTGAAAAGCTGTTGCCGATTGATAAAATGTTCATAATGCTCTCTCCTTTTAACTTCGCAGAATAATTTTGTAAAAAGTATACCATATTGCGATGTTTATTTCAAGAAAAATCCCCACCGAGAAATCGGTGGGGATTCATGATTGGGTAAAATCTTAGCCCTTGATAGCAGCCTGAGCGGCAGCCAGACGGGCGATCGGCACGCGGAAGGGAGAGCAGGACACATAGTCCAGACCGATCTTGTGGCAGAACTCCACAGAGACGGGGTCGCCGCCGTGCTCACCGCAGATACCGCAGTGGATGGAGGGACGAGCAGCCTTACCCTTGGTAACGGCCATCTCCATCAGCATACCAACACCGGTCTGATCCAGCTTGGCAAAGGGATCGTTCTCATAGATCTTGGTGTCGTAGTAGGCGCCCAGGAACTTGCCCGCGTCGTCACGGCTGAAGCCGTACGTCATCTGGGTCAGATCGTTGGTGCCGAAGCAGAAGAAGTCTGCTTCCTTCGCGATCTCGTCAGCGGTCAGGCATGCTCTCGGGATCTCCA
>JAFQKB010000020.1 GCA_017397125.1 Clostridia bacterium
TAAAAAGCCGCAAAGTATCCCTACTTTGCGGCTTTCGTATGCGGACGAATCCGCAAATTTGGTCCGAGTGACAGGGATCGAACCTGCGGCCTGATGGTCCCAAACCACCCGCGCTCCCAGCTGCGCCACACCCGGATATATATTCGATTTTTCTGCTTTTTGCGTGGAAGTGGGACAAACTGTGGTCAAACGCAAATTCCACGCCGTTTTGCGTTTTCTTAAAACCCCGAAAGTCCGCATAAATAAAGGCTTTTCTGGACTTTTTCATTTTTGCGGTTATGACTGCCGGGCACGCTCCCAAACCAGGCGCTCTACCAGGTGAGCTACTCCTCGTTATGACGGCGGAGGGTTTCCTCCGCCGTTTTTGCATTGTACTATATTTTCAAGGGAAAGTCAAGGCGCTTCCGCCGCCTGCGCACACAATAGCAACCGTTTTCTGAAGTTGCCATCACCACACAAAGGGGATCAGGCGATACCGCACCTTTTGTTGATACGCGCGATAGCCGTCCAGCTCCCGCTCCAGCAGGCGTTCCTCCTGCCGGATCCGCCGGACGATCAGCAACGGATACAGCAAAAACACCGCAAAGGCGTACAGTGACCCCAAAACCAGCGGCATAGCCAGGAACAGGATCAGCGTAGCGCTGTACATGGGATGGCGGACAATGCCGTACAACCCGGTATCCACCACAGTCTGTCCCGCCTGCACCTGAACGGTGCGGGATAGGTAGGCGTTCTCCCGCAGCACCTCCGCATACATGCCGTATGCCGCCAGAAGCACCACCACAGCACCCACACACACCCCCATAGGCAGCCGATACCAGCCAAAGCGATGGGTCAGCCCCGCCAGCACAAACCCGGCCACAAACATCAGTCCGCTAAGCTTGACCACCAGATCCTGCTCCCGCTGTTTCTCCTTGCCGTTGAGTCGTGCTGCCAGCAGGGCGGGGTTCTTCACAAACAGCACTACTCCCAGGGCAAGCACAGGCGCAAACAGCACCCCCATCAGCAGCCAGCCGTTGGCAAAGCGCAGCGTGCCTGCCGGCACGAAAATCAGTACGCCCACCAACAGGATACCCATTAGAAACTTGAGGATAGCCTGTATACACAATTTCATCCGCATACGTCTCCTTCACACGTTCCTTTCGCCAGTAGCCGCTCCCATTCCTCCGGGGTGACGGTGGCATTGACCACCTCCAGCAACCGGTTGGCGGACAGGGTGAGGGGCAGCTCCAGCGCCTGCAGCAGCACCCGCCGCCGGGCGGCGCTGTCCGGTGCGCCGGACAAGCCGCAGGCCAACAGATCCGCTTTGGTCAGCCGCATAAGGTCGCGGCGCGGCGCATCCTCGTCCTCAAAGACGGCGCCCGCCCGCTCCAGGGCGGCGATCACCGTGGCGTTATCCATTCCCTCCACCCCCAGCAGGCCCTCCTTGGAGGGGGCGGTCTTGCGCCGCTCCTTGCCGGGGCAGGGCGGAATGTACGCCTGCAACAGCTGCTCGGCGGGGATGCAGCCCAGCAGATGGTTGCGGATCACGGCGCCGGCGGAATCGCTGTCCGTGAGGACGATCAGTCCCCGGGCCGCCGCCAGGCGGCGCAGCAGCGCCATCCGCTCCGGATCCTTGAATATCCGGAATCCGTCGGTGGACACCACCAGAGCGTCCACCGCAGACTTGACCCGGATGACGTCGTACTTGCCCTCTACCACGATGGCCTGGCGCACCCGTCTCATCGCTCAGCCCTCCTGTGCCCGGCAGATCAGCCGGGTCACCGTCTGCTCCAGCAGGGTCCACTCGGACCCGTGGTCCATCTTGATGGAGGTGTCCGCCTGGGCCAGGATATCCAGGCAGTCCCGCAGGGCGGTCACGCTCAGGCGGGCGCCGTCCCGGGCCGCATGGCGCAGACGAAACTCCTTGTTCTTATAGCTCTTGAAATCTCCGGCCAGGCTCTGGGCCGACACGCCGCCGGCGGCCGCCACCTTGGCCCGGTACAGATCCGCATAGGCATTGGACAGCACGCCCAGCACCGCCACCGGCTCCTCCCGCTGGGTGGACAGCTGGTGCAGCAGCTCATACGCCTCCTGGGTGCGGCGGTACAGGATGGCCTTGGACAGGTCAAACACCTTGGCCTCCAGGTTCTTGGGGCAGGCCGTATCGATGTGGCGGCGGGTGATCTCGCCCTCCCCCACCAGAGCGCACAGCTTGTCCAGCTCGCACTGCAGCAGATTCAGGTCGTTGCCCACCTGCTCCACCAGATACCGGGCGTCCTCCACGTCTAGGCGACAACCCCGGCGCTTGGCACCGCCGGCCAGCATCTTGGCCACGTCGGTGACGCTCTTGTGTTCAAAGTTCATCACCACGCCGGCCTGCTCCGCCCGGTCCAGAAAGGCTTTCCAGCCCTTGCGGCGGTCCGGCTGGACCGTCATCTGCCAGAACACCAGCACACAGCTGTCCGGCACCTGGGAGATCAGCCCCACCAGCCGCTCCGTATCCCCGGCGGCGGCATCGTAATCCCGCACCAACACGCACTTGCGGTCGGCCATCAGCGGCAGAGCCTCCACCGCCTCCTCCAACTGCTCCAGGGTGACCGTCTGGCCGTCAAAGCGCTGGAGATTGAAGGCGTCAAAGCCCTCCTCCACCGTGTGGCGGGCGATCAGCCGGGCGTACTGCTCGGTCAGATACCCCTCGGCGCCGTACAGAACGTACAGATTGGCGCCGCCGGTCTGGATGTATTCTTTCAGTTGTGTTTCGGTCATAGCCATGGTAACACACTCCATTCTCCCGTCGGGCGGGTGGTGAAGGTAACGCTTTTATCGGTCAGTACGGCCATCCGGGCGGCCGGGTCGGGGTGGTGTGCGGCCAGCCATTGCTCGCCGCACACCAGCACGCTCTGGCCGGTGGGCAGCGGCCGGTCGGGCAGACCGCCGGCGTACACCACCATGCCGGGGACCGCCTCCTCCGGGGGCGGGGCCGCGGGGTCGGTGCAAATGAGCAGCGCCGCGTCCCCCACCTCCAGCCGCCACCAGCCATCGGCGGGCACCGACAAAGAATACCGGCCCCACACCGACAGGCGGTCGCCGGGGTAAAATCGGTGGACGGTAAAGGGCACACCCGCTGCCCAGTCAGCGGCGGCGGTGGTATACACATGGGCGGCGCCCGTTTCACGGACCAGATGGGCCAGGGTACCCCCGTCCGCCGGGTCGCCGGCCCCCACAAACACCAAATCGAGATCCAGGCCCTCTGCGGTATAGATCGCATCCGACAGGCCGTCGCTGTGGGTCACCAGCAGCACCGCCCGTCCTCCCTGCCGCAGCAGGATAGAGGCCCCATCCCCCGCCGGGGACACGGTCAGGCGCGGCACACCCAGGGTCAGGGGCAGACCCACCCCCACGGCCAGCACCGACAGGGCCAGCACACCCGCCAGCAGGCGGCGGGCGGAGACCCGGCGCAGAATACCGTAGACCAGCAGGACACACAGCCCGGCCACCAGCAACAGGGACCAGAGGGTGTCCACTCGCACAAAGGCGCCCTCCGAGCTGCACAGCCCCGCCACCCGGGCAAGATACCGCGCCAGACAGCCCGCCACCAGCAACAGACCCCGGCCGATGGGATAGAGAAGCGGTACGTCCGCCAGCAGCACCCCCAGCCAGCCGGCCAGCAGCGCTCCGGTGCCGGCGGGGATGGCCAGCAGATTGGTCAGTACCGTGGTCAGCGGAAATCCGCCGTAATAATAGCAAACAAAAGGCAGGGCGGGTATCGTAGCGGCTATACACACCGCCGCACCGCCCCAGAGATAGGCACGCAGCCCGCGCCACACACGGACGGGCCACTTTTCCTCCTGCGCAGGATGGTCCGCCGCCCGGTACAGCCGGGGCGTCAGGGTGACCACGCCCACCGTGGCGGCAAAGGACAGCTGAAACCCCGCCGAAAACAGCGTATACGGATCGTACAGCAGCAAACACAGCGCCGCCAGACCCAAAGAGTTGAGGGCGTCCGCCCGCTGGCGCAGCAGCCGGCCGGTCAGCCACACCAGGCACATCACACCGGCCCGCACCACCGACGGGGTACCGCCGATAAACAGCATAAACAGCACCACCACCGGCACCGTCAGCAGGGCGGCGCTCCGGCGGCCGCAGAACCGCAGCAGAGCCAGCACCGCCCCGGCGATGAGGGACAGATGCAGACCGGACACCACCAGAATGTGGCTGATGCCGCTGCGGGCAAAGGCGTCCAGCGTCTCCCGGGTGACGCCCGACCGATCCCCCAGGCATAGGGCCGCCAGCAGAGCGCCCTCCTCACCGGGCAGCACCCCGCGCAGGGTGCCGGTCAGCCGCTGCTTCAGCGGCCACAGACACCGGGATGGGGCCGGAACGCCCGACCCCCGGGTGATGCAAAGGGCGTCCTCTCCATACTCGGTGGGAAAGGCGCACAGATGGATCCCCTGGGACCGGCGATAGAACTGGCTGTCGTACAGGGTATCCAGCCGCACCCGGGCGGTGACGGTATCCTGCAGGGACGGGGCGCACTCATCCGGGCAGTAGAGCAATAGGCGGCTCCCGGCCGGGACCCGGTCCGCCTGGGTTACCTGCAGGGTATACATAGAGCCGGACGCCGGCACGGCGGCCACCCAACCGGTGACCGTATCGGTCTGGCCGGCCAGAGCCTCCAGAGGGCGCACCCGCCCATAGCGGTGGCCGGCGGCCACCAGCAAAAACAGCACCGCCGCCAGGGAGCACAGCACCCACATCGGGCGCCGCAGACCGGGGATAAGCAAGGACAAGACCAGTCCCAGGGCCGCCACCGGCGCCACCCACAGGGGCAGCAGCAACGCCGCGGCGATGGACACCGCCGCTGTGGCGCCCACGGCCCACAGCACCCTCCGAGCCGGCCAGCGGTACAGACCGCCGCCGGGTCGGATGCCCTCTGCCGGGCGGCGCAAAAGCGCCTGCAGCCCTGTCCTCTTCATTACCCATCCTCGCTTTTACCGTCTTTTCTCCATTGTAGCACAAATTCCGGCCAAGCACAAGAAGGACCGGCGAATTCGTGGGGCCGGTGCTGATTTTATTGACTTTTTGCGGATTGTGGTATATACTGATGGCAAACCAACACATAAGGAGAACGATATGAAAAAATTGCTTCTGCTGGTGCTGTGCGGCGCCATTCTGCTGAGCTTCACCGCCTGCAAAAAGGATATCCCGGAGGACAACTCACAGCCGGAGGTGAGCACCGTCGTGACCCCGGTGCCGGACCCGGTCATCAGCCGCTTCATCACCGAGTATAACGAGCTGTCCAAGCTGGATCTGCACGATTACTTCCGCCAGGATGATGCCGTCAACAGCTATAAGGGCGTTGCCGGCCGATGCGACGTGTACATCACCAGCAATACTGCCGACCCCTCCAACCCTCAGCTGCACGTGACCATCATGGGCGGCACCACCCAAGAGGACCAGGCCCGCATGTTTGCGGTATTTATGGACGTGGCCCAGGTGCTGGACACCTATGTGTCCAAGGACCAGCTCAACCAGGCTGTCAACCACATGACCGCCCAGACCAGCACCCTGACCAACTACCGTTTCTGCGGCTATATGGAGGTAAAGACCTATATGCCCATCCTGGACATCGGCACCGGCGTGGTGCCCTGCCGCATCGACCTGGTGGGCAATCAGTTCTTTGTAGAATAAGTTTTCTCGTCCCGTCACCCCTCGGTGACGGGATTTTTGTTGGCACAGACAAAGCCCACCCACGTCAAAAATGCTGACAAAAGTTTGTGCAACATGCGGGTTTGCGCCCACAAATAAAGTGATGTATACTTTTAGTAGATAGATAAAATCAAAGGAGGGTGTTTTTGTGAAAAAAATAATTTCTATTGCTTTGTGTTTATTGTTTGTTTTTTCTATATCAGCATGTACAGACAAAACCTCTTCAATTGAAGATAATTCTAATGATAGTAGTGATGCCATCGTTTCTAATCAAACACCGAATGATTCTCTTTCACTTCCAAACGAATACGATGTGATAATTAACAACATTATAAATGCCTACCCTTGGAACGATGATGTCGTAACGATGGTTCCCGGAAATCCAGAACTTAGTTATCTGTACCTTCGTAATTCTTCACTTTCTGAAATTGGATTTGCCCTAGTTGATTTAGATAATAACGGTGTAGACGAACTGATTATAACCGGTATAAACAGCCCGTTTATATACGATTTGTATACATTATCAAACGGGAAAGCCGTTCATCTTTTTGCTAACGGAGAAAAGTATGCTCATTACTTGTATAAAGACGGATGGGTTGAGTTGCAATGGTCCAGCTCTGCTGCAGTAAGTGGCCACGATTTTTACAAGTATAGCAATGGTAAACTTGATTTCATTGAGAGAATCACACTGGATGCTGATCACGCGTTGGATGTGGGAGTAATAGACGACCTGATACAAGCTAATGAAGATACGTGTTATTTTAAATCATCAAGCGAAAAGGTTGAGGACTATATCTCAATAACCGCTGATGAGGCTATAAAAGCAATCAAAACACATCAGAAAAAATGCACTCCACTCCAAATAGAATACACTTTACTATCGGAGTACAAACAGTAATCGCATAACACAAAATCGAGGGGACATTCCCCTCGATTTTGCTATATACTTTCGGCTGTTACACGCTGTGCAGGATGTGCAGATTGCGGATGCTGGGGTCGGCAACGATGTCGTTGACCGCATCGACCTGGTGGACTATCAGTATTTTGCAGAATAAGTTTTCCCGTCCCGTCACCTCACGGTGGCGGGATTTTTGTTGGCACAGACAAAGCCCACCCACGTCAAAAATGCTGACAAAAGTTTGTGCAACATGCAGGTTTGCGCCCACAAATAAAGTGATGTATACTTTTAGTAGATAGATAAAATCAAAGGTGGGTGTTTTTGTGAAAAGAATAATTTCTATTGCTTTGTGTTTATCGTTTGTTTTTTCTATATCAGCATGTACAGACAAAACCTCTTCAATTGAAGATAATTCTAATGATAGTAGTGATGCTATCGTTTCTAATCAAACACCGAATATAGCCGACTTATACACTTTGCATCAAAACAGCGATGGCACTCGTTCTTACACCTTTGCGGACATACACGGAAACACACTGTTTGAAAGGCAGGATATTGGTCGCGAACCCAAAATCAACCCCGTTTCCGACGGCGTTTACGAGCTCATCACACAAGCCGGCACCGGCTTGTCCACCAACTGGGCCGTCTATTGCGACGTAGAAAACAGCAAAGTGTCCGCGACCTTCGAGTACGTTCTGTTGGCTCACGACGATTATGTGATCTACGCCAATCGGGAAAACGACGAGCACAGCATCATCGTGCAGGATATATTCGATAAATCCAAATACTGCGAAAAATACGTGCTGACCGATTGTTCCCCGGTTGCCGCTGATTTTACAACCGGAGCAAAGCTGAACGGCGAGGGCGTGGCCATCGTCACCTATCTCACCGGCGACGACTATACCGAAACGGAAATTACAATCAATTTCCCCAACACACAAAAACAGCGGAGTGGATGCGATCCACTCCGCTGTTTTTTACCATTGGATAGGGGTCAGGCCGTGCTGCTCCAGCAGGGCGTTGGCCTTGGAAAAATGGCGGCACCCGAAAAAGCCCCGGGAGGCGGACAGGGGGCTGGGGTGCACCGTGGCCAGCTTATAATGAATGGGGTTGGTGATGAGCTGGCCCTTGCGCTGGGCGTGGGCGCCCCACAGTAAAAACACCACCGGTGTCTCCTTTTTGTTCAGCTCGGCAATCACCCGATCGGTGAATTGCTCCCATCCCTTGCCCTGATGGCTGGTGGGCTGGCCCTCCCGCACCGTCAGCACCGTGTTGAGCAGCAGCACCCCCTGCCGCGCCCAGCGGGTCAGCTCTCCGGTGGGCGGCTCCGGCAGCCCCAGATCGCTGTGCAGCTCCTTAAACATATTCTTGAGCGACGGCGGCGGTGTCACCCCCGGCCGCACCGAAAAGCACAGCCCGTGGGCCTGGCCCGCTCCGTGATAGGGGTCCTGGCCGATGATCACCACCTTGGTGTCCCCAAAGGAGGTGTACCGCAGGGCGTTGAAAATATCGTTCATGGGGGGATAGATCCGCCGATTGGCATATTCCACCCGCAGAAAATACCGCAGGTCCTGATAATAGGGTTTTTCCCACTCATCCGCCAGGATGGTGTCCCAATCGTTTCCTAAATGCACCACGGTGCGTCCCTCCTTGTTCGTTCAGCGCTTTTTATATACCCTCCGGATATACAGCACCAGCGCCACGCCCAGCGCCGGGAACAGCGTGGACACCAGCATACCCACCTTCATACCGATCTCCTCCGGCGTCGCCCCCATGGACGCACTGAGCTGGGCGGCAAAGGGGCTGGCGGACACCCGGTCCACCAGAATACCCATCATCTGGGGCGCCACCGAGGCGCCGAAATCGCCGCCCGCCGCCATCAGCGCATAGGCGGCCACGCCCGGAGAGGGGATCTTCTCCTCCATGAGGATGAGGGTGCCCGGCCACAGCATGGATGTGAAAATGCCGGTGAGGATGCAGCCTGCAAAGGCCACGTACACCTGGCCCACCAGACCCACCGCCAGATAGCACACCGTGGCGCCGATCATACTGACCAGCAGCGTCTTGGTGATGTCCGGGGCGTACCGGGCGTACCACACACGGGTCAGCGCCAGCAGCAACGCAAACACCGCCAGACCCAGCATATCCCCCACCTCTTTGGGGATCTGGAGGGCCACCTCCATATAGCCGGAGATCCAGTTGGTCATGGTGTTCTCCGCAGAGCTGCCCAGAAAGATGCACAGCAGGCACAGGGCGATGCCCTTGGCCCGGCCGGCGGTCTTTTGCCCCCGGTCACCGGAGGACAACTGCAGATCCGGCAGGTCAGAAATGCAGAACAGAAGGGACGACATCACGGGCAGCGTCGCCCAAAACAGAGCCAGATACAGCCAGTTATCGGTGCCGAATAGGTGGAAATACAAGGAGCTGATCAGCACCACGCCCACCACGCCCCAGCCGTACAGAGAGTGGAGCATACTCATATCCTTATCCGGGTGCTCTGAGGGTATGGCCGCCACCAAAGGGCTGATGAGCACCTCGCCCAGGCCGGCCGCCAGGGAAAAGATCACGGTGCCCACCACCAGCCCCAGATAAGCATACTGGGGGAACAGGTGCGGGGTCAGGGCATAGATCAGCAGACCTACCGCGGTGAGCAGCGGCATCACCCGGACGGTGAGTTGGATATTAAAATGCTTGGAGAAAAAGGTAAAGATTAGGTCCACGCACATCTGGACGCAGAAATTCACCACCACCAGGGTGCCCAGCAGGGTAAAGGACACCCCATACAGCCGGTGAAAGGTGGTAAATAGCATGGCCGGCAGGGCAAACACCGAGGCCGCGGCCACGTAAGCAAAATAACAAGCAAACCGCGTGCGGCGGTAGTTGGGGGTGGACATAACGGATCACCTTGCCTTTGTAAGTTAGGAGTATCATACCACACATTTTTGCGGTTGGCAAGGTTTTCCGCAGCCTGATTTCGCCGGCGGTGGCCCCTTGCCGACAAAACGTTCATACGCAGAAAAGCCTGCCGGGGCGCATCCCGACAGGCTTTTTCGTATACAGTCCGTATATTCAGGCCGATATATTACATATCGTCAATATACCGGCAGGCGGCGATGGCGGCCACGGCACCATCGCCGGTGGCGGTGGTCACCTGGCGCACCGCCTTCTGCCGGCAGTCGCCGGCCACGAACACGCCGGGGGTTTGGGTCAGACAGTCCTCGCCGGCAGCCGCGTAGCCCCGCTCGTCCAGCGCCACCACGTCCCCAAAGGCTTCGTTCTCCGGCACCAGGCCGATGGCCACGAACAGGCCGTCGATGGCCAGGTCATAGACGTGGCCGTCTGCCACCCGGCGCAGGGTGACCCGGTTGAGGGGTGCGGCGGCGGGCAGAGCCTCCACCACGGTACCCAGGAGGATCTCCACGTTGCCCCGCTTGCCCAGGGTCTCCTGCAGGCGCACCTCGCCGGTGAGGTATTCGAGATTCTGCACCACGTACACCTTTTTGCAGCCCTCGGACAGCAGAATGGCCTCCTGCAGGGCGGAGTTGCCGCCGCCCACCAGGGCCACCGTCTTGTTCTTATAAAAGGCGCCATCGCACACGGCGCAGAAGGAGATGCCCTCCCCGATGTGGGTGTCCTCATGGGGCAGGCCCAGATGGCGGTGGCGGGCGCCGGTGGCGATAATCACTGCCTTACCCCGGTATTCGTTGCCGTCCTCGGTGGACACCACCTTATGGTCGCCCGCGTCCCGGATGCCGGTGACCGTCTCGATCTCCACCTCGGCGCCCTGGCCCAGGGTCTGCTCCACAAAATGGTCCGCCAGCTCGCTGCCGCTGACCGAGTCAAAGCCGGGATAGTTCTCCACCTTGGGGGAGAAGGTGATCTGGCCGCCGAAGGCTGCCTTTTCCAGCAGCAGCACCGACTTGTTGGCCCGGCGGGCGTAGATGGCCGCCGTCAGACCGGCAGGACCGGCACCGACAATGATAATATCGTACATACTCTGTACCCCTTTTCAATAGTGTAATAACTTGGAATACCCTTTAACCTTCCCCTCGAGGGGAAGGTCTTGTCTGCTTTACTCCTCGATAAAAGCTATTCTTATTCTCTCGGTAAAACCGAAGGTTCCTTTGTTACAATAATACAAGGTGGGTGGAATTTCCACCCACCTTGTGTGTTTGGTTATATCAGTTGACCGACTGGATGTACTTCTTGATGTCGGCGACACCCACATACTTATCCACAGCGCCGTCGGCGGCCACCACCAGGGTGGGGGCCTGCTTGATGCCCAGGGACTCGGTCAGCGCCACGTTCTCCTCCGCCAGGATCTTGGTATAGGCCACGCCCGCCTTGTCCAGCATGGGCATAGCGATCTTACAGTTGGGGCAGGTGGCAGTGGCAAACAGGTACACGCCGTCCGCCAGGGCGGCGGTCTTCTCCGGGGCGGCCTCGGCCTGGGTCTTGGGACCGGCGTGGGTCAGCTTGGAGTTGGCGATGTCGTACAGCTTGCGCTCCTTGTACTCCTGGCTCTTGCCGTCGTTCCAGTTCTTCACCGGGCGGTAGTAGCCGGTGATACGGCTGTATACCTCCGCCTCCTTGCCGCACTTGGGGCAGGTGAACTGCTCGCCGGGCAGATAGCCGTGGTCCCGACACACCGAGTAGGTGGGAGAAATGGAGTAGTAGGGCAGGCGATAGTTCTCGGCGATCTTGCGCACGATAGCGGCCGCCGCCTTCCAATCCGGCAGCTTCTCACCGATAAAGGCGTGGAACACGGTGCCGGAGGTGTAGAGGGTCTGCAGCTCGTCCTGGATGTCCAGGGCGGTGAAGATATCATCCGTATAGCACACCGGCAGGTGAGAGGAGTTGGTGTAATAGGGGGTCTCGCCCTCGGAGGCGGCGATGATGTCGGGATAGTGCTTGCGGTCGTGCTTGGCCAGACGGTAGGAGGTGGACTCGGCGGGAGTGGCCTCCAGGTTGTACAGGTCGCCGTACAGCTCCTGATAGTCGGACAGACGCTCACGCATATGGTTGAGCACGTCCTGGCTGAACTTCTGGGTCTCGGGGTGGGTCATATCCTTACGCAGCCAGCGGGCATTGAGGCCGGCCTCGTTCATACCCACCAGACCGATGGTGGAGACGTGGTTGGTGAAGGTGCCCAGATACCGCTTGGTGTAGGGGTACAGACCCTCGTCCAGCAGCTTGGTGATGATGGTGCGCTTGATCTTCAGAGAGCGGGCGGCAATGTCCATCATGTGGTCCAACCGCTTGTAGAAGTCGGCCTCGTCGGTGGCCAGATAGGCCAGACGGGGCATATTGATGGTGACCACGCCGATGGAGCCGGTGGA
>JAFQKB010000021.1 GCA_017397125.1 Clostridia bacterium
GAACGGCGGTGGATGAGGTGTTATAAAAACAATCCCTCCGACCTCGTCGGCTTTTGTACTGACCTGGGAATATGGCGATAGCCATATTCGAGAGGCGACAACGCGATTTGCGATACAAAGCATCTAAAAGCCGCCTCGGCCTCCTCCCTTTACACAAGGGAGGCTTTACTACGCCTGCGGTAGTAGGGCAAGATGTGCGAGTGAAAGTTTTTTCGACGAGCCTATAGGCTCAGCCGGCATTACGCCCTAAGGGGGCAGCGCAAACCACACGGCCGGTGGTTATGATTACACCGTGGCTTTTTGCCGGGCGCGCTGGTACAGGACCTCAGTGGCAAAGGCCAGCTTGGTCACCACGTCGGTCCGGGTCAGCGGATAGCAATAGAAGGAATCGTTCTCGGTGGAGATGTCCACGCAATCCTCCGGCTTGAGATAGCAATAATCGTACTCGATGTGCAGGCTGTTCTGCTGGATGGGCTGCCGCTGGATGCGATAGTCCCGGCCGTTGTAGTGGCCCTCCAGCACAAAGCCCTCCTCCGGGTGGTGGCGCAGGGTGGCCCGACCCAGTTTTTCAAATCGCCAGCAGCGGGGCATGGAATAGACCTCCACCTCATCCTCAAACGAGTAGGTGCCGGCGGCGATCTGGGCCTCCACCTGGGTGCGCTCCCAGGCGAACCAGTCCGGCACGTGGGAGAACTCGGTGTCGCCCTCCAGGGCGGACAGGGTGCCGTCTTCGTTCAGATTCCAGCGCTTACCGCACTCCGTACAATAGATCTCGGTGCCCTGGGAGGCCATCTTGCTCTCCGCCAGGCAGTGGGGGCACTGATACAGCACCTTGTGCAGGCCCTCGGCCCGATAAGGCTCAGTGATGCGGATGCCCTGCTCCTTCTGATACCGATAGTCGTCGTAGTCCAGCCCCTCTCTCAGGGCGGCGTTGATCTGGTCCACCGTCATGGTCTTGATCTGCTCGGCGGTGAGGATCTGGGTCATGGTGGTGTGCAGGGGCACCTTGCGCTTTTTGCGGAAGTTCCAGAAGGGGGAGTGGAGGTGGTTGCCGTGGTGCACCACCGCCACCACCGGCACCTGGTTCATCTTGACCAGCTTGCCCAGGGACTCCGGCAGATAGTTGAGGGTGCCGCAGGGGGTGTACCGGGCCTCCGGGTACATAGACAGGACGTCCCCCCGCTTGAGCACCTTGCGGATGGATTTGACCAGGTGCAGGTCCATGGTGAATTTGCGGGTGCAGATGGCGCCGATGAGCTCCATCAGCCAGGGGCGGCGGTAATAGCCGTCGATGCTGACCACGTTGTTCACCCGATGGGGCAGGGTGCCCATGGCCGCCAGCTCAAAGTCGATGAAATACATGTGGTTGCTCAGCAGCATATAGGGGGGCTTGAGGCCCTCCATATTGATCTTCTCCACCTTCCACTTTTTGCCGAACAGGGCAAAGCGGGACAGCAGCCAGATCAGCCACACGATGATCTTGGGCTGCCGGATGGGATATTTGGCGGTGTTGTACCGCTTTTTGTTTTTGTAATTCACGTCGATATTCATAGCCTCACACTCCTCACGCCGTCTATTGTACAAAAAATTCGTCGAAAAAGCAAGAGAAAACCGTTTCCAGCCGCAAGTGGTTGTAAAAAACAAAAACAGGTGGTATAATATCCCATATCCATTCTTTAGACGGAGATGAGAGCCATGATCCTGGTGTACATCCTTCTGGGGCTGCTGGCGGTGGTGCTGCTGAGTGCCTACGTTTGCTTTTGGATGGCCTTTTATTCCCCCACCCGCAACGAGCCGATGACCGACGAGGAGCGGCTGCCCCCGGGCAGGATCTACGAGCCTTACCACCCGGTGATGCGGCAGTGGATGGCTCAGGTGGACGGTATGGACTGCGAGCCTATGACGGTGACCTCCGGCGACGGCCTGACCCTGCGGGGCAAGTATTACGAATATACCCCCGACTCTCCGGTGGAGATATTGTTCCACGGCTATCGCGGCCTGTCGGAGCGGGATCTGTGCGGCGCGGTGCAGCGATGCTTTGCCGTGGGGCACAG
This sequence comes from Clostridia bacterium, assembly GCA_017397125.1. GTDB lineage: Bacteria > Bacillota > Clostridia > Oscillospirales > Acutalibacteraceae > UBA5905. Next base: position 2,055 of record JAFQKB010000021.1, read on the forward strand.
CGCCCTGCTGGTGGACCAGCGGGCCGCCGGCCGCAGCGACGGACATATCATCACCTTTGGCCTGCGGGAGAGCGGGGACGCCCTTTTGTGGGTGCAGGCGGCGGCCGGGCGGTTTGGCGCCCACCGGCCGGTGGTGCTGGCCGGTGTGTCCATGGGCGCCACCACCGTGCTGCTGGCGGCGGGCCGGGACCTGCCCCCCAACGTGGTGGGGGTGCTGGCGGACTGCGGCTATTCCCGGGCCCGGGACATCATCAAAAAGGTCATCCGCCAGATGCGGCTGCCGGCAGAGCTGCTGTATCCCCTGGTGCGGCTGGGGGCTATCCTCTACGGCGGCTTTGACCCCAACCGGGCGGACGCCGTGGAGGCAATGAAGCGCTGCCGGGTGCCGGTGATCTTTTTCCACGGGGACGGGGACGATTTTGTCCCCTGGGAGATGAGCCGGGAGAACTACGAGGCCTGCGCCGCCCCCAAGCGGCTGGTGATCACCCCCGGCGCCGGCCACGGCCTGTGCTATCCCGTGGGCACGGAGGCTTATATCGAGGCGGTGCGTGAGTTCGACGCCGCCTACTGGCAGAAATAAGGAATAAAAAATCCCACACCGTGCGGTGTGGGATTTTTTGCGTTTGTTAAGAGCAGGCGGTCACCTTGTAGGGGGCCTTGATGGCATTGACCACCGATTCGGCGATCTCGTCAAAGTGGCCCTCAATGGAATAGGGGCGATAGCTTATGTCCTCCGGCTTGCCATTCAGCAGATAGCAGTACCAGGTCAGGGCGGCGGCGTAATCGCCATAGGAATCCTTCAGGTGATAGCCGTCGGCGGTGAGGGTGTCCCCCAGAGAGGAGGTGCGCAGGTTCTGGATGGTGGTGCCGCAGGGGATGACACCCTGGATGGTGTCACCTATGCTGACCTTGGCCTGCACGGTGGAGCAGATGGCATTATACATGGTCATCTGGTCCTTGTTGTAGTTGGGGAAGGACGAGTGGGTGCTGTCCTGCTGATAGGCCCAGGTCATGTGGAAATAAATATCCGCCCGGGGCTTTTTGCTCCGGATCCAGTCCACCAGCTTGGTCAGGTTGGAATAGGAGTTCGGCTTGCCGGAGTCGGGGCTGGCCTGCTGCACGGTGATGATGTCCCACTCGGCAAAGTTCAGACCCCGGGAGAAAGAGGCGTCGGCTACGGTCTTCCAGCTGCCGGAGGTGTTGTAATAGAACTCATAGGAGTTCATGTCGGAGAGGGCGTTGTTCCAGTGCTTGTCGATGCTGCAGCCGCCGATGTACAGGTTGCCCAGAATGATGTTGGTATAGCCCGCAGACTCCAGGATCTGGTACAGGTGGTTGTGCATGGCGTCCTTGCTGAAGCTGTTGCCCACCGCCAGGATCCGGATGGTTTTTTCTTCCTCGGCCGCCTCCGTGGTGGTGGTGGTCGTGGTCTTGCCGGTCACCGTCTTTTTGGTTCTCTTGGTGGTGGTGGTCGTGGTGGGTTTGGTGGTGCCCTCGGTGGTTTTTTGGGCGGTGGTTTCCGTCACCTTGCCGGTGGTGGTGGCAGTGGTGCGGGTGGTATCCTTACACGTCGCCTTGGTGGTGCTGGGCTTGGTGGTGCCCTGGGTGCCGGTGGTGCCCTGGGTGCCGGTGGTGGTATCCGCCGACACGTCCTCGGTGGTGTTGTCCACAGACACGTCCTCGGTGGTGGCCGTGGTGGTGCTCTCGGTGGTGGAGTCCTCGGTGGTGGTGGTGGACACGTCGCTCACCGGGGCGCTGTTGTCGTCCGGCTGAGGCGCTCGGCCGCAGCTCACAAGGGTTAGGGCCAGCGCCAGTACCAGCAGAATGCTGAGCAGGCGGGTGGTCATCTTATTCATAATAAAATCTCCTGTAAAAGAGTGGATTACTTATAGCTGGACTCGGTCACCTGGAAGGGGTTCTTCAGGGCGTTGTCCACTGCCTCCGCCATGGCGGGGAAGGCCTCCTTATACTGGTCGGGGATAAAGGTCATAGAGGAGGCGGGCTGGCCGGAGAAGTAGGCAAACCAGGTCAGAGAGGCCACATAGTCGCCCTGATCGTTCAGGTGATAGCCGTCCCCGTTGATGTCGTAGTTGCCGGGCATATTGAAGGTATCGCCCAGGAAAGAAGTGCGGGCGTTCTGGATGGAGGAGATACAGGGGATGACGCCCTTGACCTCCTCGTTGGGCAGTATGTACTTCTTGGTGGCGGCGATCAGATCCCTATAATGCCTCATCTGATCGTGGTTGTGGTATTCGGTAAAGCACCACAGACGGCAGTCGGTGGCAAAGGCCCAGGTCAGATGATAGTGGACCTGTACGTTGGGGTTGGTGGCGGAATAGCCGACCCAGGCCACCAGATCGTCAAAGGCGTCGTAATCGTTGATACCCTCGCACAGGTCGGGGCCGCCGCCGTAGTCGGGAGAGGGCTGGAAGGTCACATAGTCCCAATCCTCGTCGGTGATGGCGAACTTAGGCGCAATGTTGGGCTTCATGTTCCATTTGCCGTTGGTGTTTTTGAAATACTCATAGTCGGCGCGGTTCTGCTGCACGTTGACCCAGTGCTTCTCCAGGGGGCAGCCGCCGATGTACATAAAGGCCAGGATGATCTCGTCATAGCCGGCGGCCTTGAACATATCCCACAGATACTTTTCCATGGCGTCCTTGGAGAAGGAGTGGCCCATGGACAGGATCTTGATGCTCTTAAAGTCCGGATCCTGGGTGGGCACCGTGGTCTTCTCGGTGGTGGTCGTGGTGGTGCTCTCGGTGGTGGTCGTCACCTTGGCAGAGGTGGTGGTAGAGGTGGAGGGCTTGGTGGGCTTGGTGGGTTTGGTGGGTTTGGTGGGAGAGGTCGCGGAGGTAGAGGGCGCCTTGGTGGTGGTGGGCTTGGAGGTGGTGCTGGGCTTGGTGGTGCCCTGGGTGCCGGTGGTGGTATCCGCCGACACGTCCTCGGTGGTGTTGTCCACAGACACGTCCTCGGTGGTGGTCGTGGTGGTGCTCTCGGTGGTGGAGTCCTCGGTGGTGGTGGTGGACACGTCGCTCACCGGGGTGCTGCCATCGTCCGGCTGGGGCTTTTGGCCGCAGGCGGTAACGGTCAGGATCAGGGTCAGCGCCAGCAGGACGCTGAGCAGACGGGCAGGGATCTTTTTCATAGTGCACATCTCCTTGGTGGATATAATAATCTTTATTTATAGCTGGACTGGGTCACGGCAAAGGGGTTCTTGATGGCGTTGTCCACCGCCTCGGCGATGGCGGGGAAGGCGTCCTTATACTCGTCGGGGATAAAGGTGACGGAAGAGGCCTTTTCGCCGGAGAAGAAGGCAAACCAGGTCAGGGCCGCCACATAGTCGCCCTTGTCATTCAGGTGATAGCCGTCCTTGTTGGGATCATTTTCGCCGGGCATATTAAAGGTGTCGCCCAGATAAGAGGAGCGGGCGTTCTGAATGGAGGTGTTGCAGGGGATGACACCCTTGACGTTGCGGTTGGACAGCACGTACTTCTGGGTGGCAGCGATGAAGTCCTTATACTGCTTCATCTGGTCGTAGTCGTGGTACATAAAGCTCCACAGACGGCAGTCGGTGGCAAAGGACCAGGTCAGGTGGTAATAGATTTCCACATAGGGGTTTTTGGCGTTATCCAGCACCCAGTTGACCAGATCGTTGAAATGGGCATAATCGTTCTTGCCACCGCAGCACTCGGGACCGCCGCCGTAGTCGGGAGAGGGCTGGAAGGTCACATAGTCCCAATCCTCATCCAGCAGAGCGTCCTTGGCCCGATGGTTGTATTTGCTGTTCCAGCGGCCGCTCTCGTTCTTGGCGTACTGATAGGCGCCGATGTTGCCCTGGACGTTGGTCCAGTGCTTCTCCAGGGGGCAGCCGCCAATGTACAGATAGCCCAGGACGACCTCGTCGTAGCCGGCCGATTTAAAGAGATCCCACAGATAGGCCTCCATAGCGTCCTTGGAGAAGGAGTGGCCGATGGACAGCACCTTGATGCTCTTCAGGTTGGGGTCCTTGGTGGTGGTGGTGGGCGCCGTGGTGGTGGTGGTCGTGGTGGTCTTGCCGGTCACCGTTTTTTTGGTTCTCTTGGTGGTGGTGGTGGTCGTGGTGGGCTTGGTGGTGCCCTCGGTGGGCTTTTGGGTGGTGAAGGTGTAGATGGGCTTGGAGGTGGGCTTGGAGGTGGCGGTGTCCTTGCCCTCGGTAGGCTTCTTGGTGGTGGTGTCCTTGCCCTCGGTGGGCTTCTTGGTGGTGGTGTCCTTACCCTCGGTGGGCTTTTTGGTGGTGTTGTTGTCCGCCGACACGTCCTCGGTGGTGGTGTCGTCTGCAGACACGTCGCCGGTGGTGGTGTCGTCACCCACGGTGGTGGTGGTGTCATCCGTTGCCTCGGTGGTGGTGGTGGTGGACACGTCGCTCACCGGGGTGCTGGCATCGTCCGGCTCGGGCTTTTGACCGCAGCCCACAAAGGCCAGGGTCAGAGTCAGCACCAGCAGGATGCTGAGCAGGCGGGTAGAAATCTTTTTCATAGCAAAATCCTCCATTTTTGTACAAAGTTTTGGGGTCGCTTTTTTTCCATTATTTATATTATATGGTAACATGAGCGTTGTCAAGGACAATCCTCATCGAAAAATATAGAAAAGCAACGATTTGCGTTGAAATCGCCCCGCCCGGCAAAAGGGCTTGCGTCCCGGCGGCGTCTGCAGTATAATGGGAATAGCATCAACGCAAAAAAGGAGGACACCCCCATGGGAGAGAACACCCTGCGCCTGACCTTTACCGGCCAGGCGGGATTTATATTGGAGACCGCCGCCGGCTATCGGGTGGGCATCGATCTGTATCTGTCGGACTGCTGCGCCCGGCTGGTGGGCTTTAAGCGGCTGCTGCCGGAATTGTACCGGCCGGAGGAGCTGGACCTGGATCTGCTGGTGGCCACCCACGTCCACTACGACCATTTTGACCCGGACGCGGCCCCTCAGATTCTGCAGAACCCCAGGACCCGGCTGCTGTGCGCCCGGGATGTGCCGGAGGAGGCTGTGCGGCTGGGGGTGGCGCCGGAAAAGGTGACCGCCCTTAGCGACTGGGAGGCCTTTGAGGCGGCGGACATCCGCATCACGGCGGTGCCCTGCGACCACGGCGAGGGCACCCCCTACGCCATCGGCCTGCTGGTGGAGGCAAACGGCCGGCGGCTGTATTTCACCGGCGACACCTGCTATCGGGAGGATTATTTCACCCACGAGGCTTTTCGGGGGCTGGACGTGCTGGTGTTCCCCATCAACGGCGCCTTTGGCAATATGAACGAGGCGGAGGGTGCCCGGGCCACCGGCGTGGTGCGCCCCCGGCTGGCCATCCCCAGCCACTACTGGTGCTTTGCGGAGCACGGCGGCGACCCGGATAAGTACCAGCAGGAGATGAAGGCGCAGTATCCCGACTGCCCCTATCTGCTGCTGCGCCCCGGCGAAACCATCCAGGTGTAAAAGAATACAGGCGCCCTCACCCGACCGGGTGGGGGCGCCTGTTTATTGCATGCGAAAACCCCCGGCGCAGCCGGGGGTTCTGGATAGCCTTCCGCGTTCCCTTGCCTCTCCCTTTGGGAGAGGTGGCACGGCGTAGCCGTGACGGAGAGGGCGCCTCCCTTGTGTAAAGGGAGGGGGACCGCCGAACGGCGGTGGAGGGATTGTGATGATCTGGCTACACCTCATCCGTCATCCTGGCGGTACTACGGCGGTTTTGCCTATCCAACCTTTTCCGGTCCCAGCACGGCCCGGAAGGTGTCGTAGAGTTGCTGGATCTCCCCCTGGCTGCCAAAGCAGCGATAGGGCAGCAGAAACGCCTGGTTGGGGGCATAGTAGAGGTAATAGGCGGTGTTGTCCACCGCCACCAGGGTGATCTCGGTCAGCGGGATCTTGACCTCTGCCATCGGGGTCTGGTCCAGCACGAATCCGGCGGAAAAATCCACCGTCAGCACCCCGGAGCGGCTAAAGGCTTTTTGCAGCGGGCCGTTGGGCTTTTTCAGCTGCTGCCGGACGGTGGACAGCAGCATCCTCTTGGCGATACACATCCACACCACCGACAGGGCGGCCAGCACCACCGCCATCGACAGCACAAAGGACCGATCCTCCTCCAGGATCGAGAGCAGAGCCAGGACCAGCAGGCTGATCAGCGGCATCAGCAGCCGCATCATCCACAGCCCCTGCCGTCCGGCCTTGGTTTTGGTCATATAATGGTCGTTAAAGGCGATATAATCCTCGTCGGTGAGAATGTAGGAGAACGGATACATACAAAACACCTCTCCCATAGTATAGCACACGCCGTCCCAAAAGACAAGAGGAATAAACCCCATTGAAAACCGCCGCAGAAGGTGATAGAATAGGGATAACGATACAATCCGGAGGGAACGACTATGAACACACCCTACGCCCTGCAGCAGCGCATCGACCGCTACTGCGAACAACTGGAGCAGCACCCTAAGCTGCAGAGTATGTACCGCAAGTGTGCCGTCAGCACGGTCAGTTCGGTGCTGCGCCCCTGCGAGGACGGCACCTGGTTTGTGCTGACCGGGGACATCCCGGCCATGTGGCTACGGGATTCCGCCGCCCAGGTCACCCACTATCTGCCCCTGGCCACCGACCCGGAGATGGGCGGCATCCTGGAGGGGGTCATCCGCCGCCAGCTGCGGTATATTGCCCTCGACCCCTATGCCAACGCCTTTAATCAGGGTCCCAGCGACGACGGCTGGGTCACCGACCTGCCCCGCATCAGCCCCTGGGTCCACGAGCGCAAGTACGAGGTGGACTCTCTGTGCTATCCCATCCGCCTGCTGTACCTCTATTGGAAGCAGTCCGGGCGGGAGGAGATCATCCGGGACAGCCTGGAGGACACCCTGCGCATCATTCTGGATCTGTGGAAGACCGAGCAGCACCACGGGGAGCGATCCCCCTATTGGTTCACCCGGCCGGAGTGCGATCCGCCCTGCCTGCCCTGTGGGGGCAAGGGCAACCCGGTGGTGTACACCGGTATGACCTGGTCCGGCTTCCGCCCCAGCGACGACGATTGTAAGTATGGCTATCTCACCGCCTCCCAGATGTTTGCGGTGGTGGTGCTGGGCTACGCCGCCGAGATGCTGCGCAGCGTGTGCGGCAACGAGGCCCTGGCGGCGGAGTGCGAGGCCCTGGCCGCCCAGATCGACGCCGGCATCCGGCAATACTGCGTGGTGGAGCATCCCGTACACGGCAAGATCTATGCCTGCGAGACCGACGGTATGGGCCGCTATTCCATGATCGACGACGCCAACATCCCCAGCCTGCTGTCCATCCCCTACATCGGGTATGCCCCGGCGGAGGACGAGCTCTATCGGAACACCCGCCGGTTTTTGCTGAGCAGCGAAAACCCCTATTACTACGAGGGCACCTATGCCCGGGGCATCGGCTCCCCCCACACCCCGGAGCGGTACGTGTGGCACATGGCGCTGGTGATGCAGGGGCTCACCGCCGTCACCCCCGAGGAAAAGCGGGAGATGCTGGCTATGCTGGCCGCCACCGACGCCGGCACCGACCTGCTCCACGAGGGTTTCCATGTGGATGACCCCACCCGGTTCACCCGGGAGTGGTTCACCTGGCCCTGCTCCCTGTTCGCGGAGTTTGTGGAGCGCTGTGTGGACGAGGGCGTATTGTAAGACAAAAACAAAGAAGGCACCGACCGCAGTCGGTGCCTTCTTCTTTTGTTTTTATCCCACCGGCAGGGCGGTGCGCTTTTTGCCGACGATCTGCACCGCCAGCACCGCAGCCACCAGAGCCAGGCCGATGCAGTCGGTGACCCAGCCCGGATAGATGAGCAGCAGGCCGCCGATGGCGCTGACGATCCGCTCATACCAGCGCATGGATTTGAGGAAATAGCCCTCCAGCGCCGCGGATACCGCCATAATGCCCACCAGCGAGGTGATGCAGATGAGCACCACCTCCCACCAGGTGGTGTCGATGAACAGCATGGCCGGGTTAAGCGCAAACACGTAGGGCACGATAAAGGCGCCGATGGCCAGCTTGGTGGAGGTGAAGGCGGTCTTCATAGGATTGGCCTGGGCGATGGCGGCGCCCGCATAGGCGGCCAGGGCCACCGGCGGGGTCAGATCCGCCACGATGCCGAAGTAGAAGACAAAGAAGTGGGCTGCGATCATGGGCACGCCCATCTGCACCAGGATGGGGGCGCAGGTGGCCGCCATGATGCAGTAGTTGGCGGTGGTGGGCACGCCCATACCCAGCACGATGCAGCACAGCATGGTCAGGAACAGGGCGATGATGACCTGGTTGCCCGCCAGGGTCACGATGCCGTTAAACAGCATATAGGCCAGGCCCGTAACGCCGATGACACCGGCGATGATGCCGGCCACGCCGCAGGCCGCCGCCACGGTGATCATACCCTGGCCGCCGGCGGCCAGAGCCTCCAGCAGACGCATGGGGGTGATGCGGTGGCCCTTGTTAAACAGGCTGACCACGATGGCCGCCACGATGGCGATGGCCGCCGCATAGGCGATGGAGCGGGTGCTGGTGCCCACCAGATAGATGAGCAGCAGCAGGGGCAGCAGCAGATAGCTCTGCTTGAGCAGGGGCTTGAGCCGGGGCAGCTCCTCTTTGGTCAGACCCCGCAGGCCCTCCTTTTTCGCCTCCAGATGGACGGTGATGAACACGCCGGCGAAATACAGCACCGCCGGCAGGATGGCCCGCACCACCACGTTGGAATAGGGCACGCCGATGGTCTCTGCCATCAAAAAGGCGGCGGCGCCCATGATGGGGGGCATGATCTGACCGCCGGTGGAGGCGGAGGCCTCCGCCGCGGCGGCAAACTCCGGCTTGTAGCCGGTGCGCTTCATCAGGGGGATGGTGACAGCGCCGGAGCCCACGGTATTGGCCACCGAGGAGCCGGACACCATACCCTCCATGGCGGAGGCGACCACCGCCACCTTAGCCGGGCCGCCGGAGAAGCGGCCCACCAGGGCGTTGGCGATCTGGATAAAGAAATCCGCGATGCCGGTGCGCTCCAGGAAGGCACCGAAGATGATGAACATCACGATGTATTTGGAGCAGACGTTGATGGGGGTGGACAGAATACCCTCTTTGGAGTAGAACAGCACCCGGACGGTCTCGGTGAGCCGGGCCAGGATGCTGGGGTTGGTGGAGCCCCAGATAAGGGCGTACACCAGCAGCACGGCGGCCACGCACAGGATGGGTAGGCCCACGCTGCGGCGGCACAGCTCCGCCAGGCATAGGATGCCCACGATGCCGATGATAAGCTCCGGCGTGGTGATGCGGAACCGGGCCACGATCTCGGAGGCGTTGACGGCGTAGTACAGGAATGCGCCGGTGCCGCACACCATCAGGATGATATCGTACCAGGGGATGTGGTTGACCTTTTGCATGCCCTTTTTGGCCGGAAAGACCAGATAGCCGATGAGCATAATAAAGGCCATAAACGAGGTCAGGCGCAGCTCGTCCAGCCAGGTAGCGAACAGGGTCACGTAAATGCAGAATACGGAAAAGGCGGCCAGGATGCAGGTGACGACCATCTTCGGCACGCCCTCCCAGAGGCGGACGTTGGATTCCCGGTCAAACTTTTTCATGACCGCGTCCAGGTCCATGGGCTCCTGCGCAGCGGGAGCTTTTTTCTTGAACAAAGCCACGAGGGCACCTCCTTAGGATAGAGAAATAGAGAAAAAACAACTGCGGCGATGCCTCGCCGCAGCCGTTGACGACGTGTGATGGGAAAGGAAGTTACTCGATGGCTACCGTGGCGCCCTTTTCAGCGAAATACTTGGCAGCGCCCTTGTGGAAGGGGGCGGTCATGCCGCTGATGGCGTTGTCGATGCTCAGTTCGGCGCCCTTGGCGTGGGCGGCGGTGATGGCGTCGATGTTGTCAAAGATGGCGGCGGTCAGCTTGTAGACGTCCTCCTCAGAGGCGGAGGCGCTGACGATCAGGGTGGCCTTGACGGTGACGGTGGTCACCTCGGCGTCCTGGCCCTCATAGGTGCCGGCCGGGATCTTGTAGGTGGTGTAGTAGGGGGAGCTCTGCATCAGGGTGGCGGCTACGTCGCCGTCGATGGGCACCAGGTACGCATCGGAGGTGGTGCACAGCTCCTGGATGGCGGGGGTGGGGGCGCCGGCCACGATAAAGGCGGCGTCGATCTTGCCGTCCTTCAGGGCGTCGGCGCTATCGCCAAAGGACTGGTACTGGGGCACGATATCCGCCTCGCTCAGGCCGGCGGCAGCCAGCACGTCGATGGCGTTGAAGTACACACCGGAGCCGGAGGCGCCGATGGATACCTTTTTGCCCTTCAGGTCAGCCACGCTCTTGATGGCGGGGTCCATGGTCACCAGCTGTACCGCCTCGGCGTACAGACCGCCGATGACACGGAAGGAGTCCAGCTTGCCCTCGGTCTCAAAGGAGCGGGAGCCGGCCCAGGCATAGGCCATCACGTCGGACTGGACGGTGGCCAGCTGATAGTTGCCGGCATCGATGCCCAGGATGTTGGCCTTGGAGCCGTCGGTGGATACCACGTTGACGGTGATGCCGGCGGCGTTTTTGATCTGGGTGCCCAGGATGCCGCCGTAGCCGTAGTAGGTGCCGGCGGTGCCGCCGGTGCCCATGGTCATAGCGGTGCCGCCGGAGCAGGCCGCCAGCGAAAAGACCATCGCCAGAACCAGAATCAGAGAAAGAATGCGTTTCATATGTATGTCCTCCCTTTTGTTGAAACCGCCGAAACGGTCTATAATTCGGTAACATATATTGTACAACAGATTATATTCCTTTTGCAAGAGGAAAATGCGAGAAAATTCGTTTAACAGTAGAAAAAACCGCAAAAGCACCGCTTTTTGGCCTAAATTATGCATATTTTCCGGTGGCGTTATGCATTTTCGCCCCGCACCGAGGTCGGATAGGGTCCGTAGGGGCGGCAACTGCCGCCCGCAAGCCTCTCCCTCCGGGAGAGGTGGCCGAGCGCCAGCGAGGTCGGAGAGGGTCGGGATCCGCGCAGGAATCTCCGGCGGGGGCAAACCCCCGGATTTCCCCAAATCTTGACAAATTCTCCCTATGCGGTATAATGAGAAAAGAGGGTCTCAAAAAAGGAGGAATAACAAATGGGTAAAGTTTGTGGCAGCGGTTGCCCCTATTACGGCGTGGATGAGAACTACAACGGCTATTGCAAAAAGGATCACAATTCCTATCGGGAGCGGTTTGCCCCCTGCAATATGGAGAGTTCTGCTCCGGCCGCCTCGTCTTCATCGTCTTCTTCCACCGTGACGCGCACCCCCCGCACCTGCACCAGCAGCTGTCCCTATTACGGCGTGGACGCCAACTCCAACGGCTATTGCAAAAAAGACAACAATACCTATCGGGAGCGGTTCGCCACCTGTAATATGGGCGAGACCACCACGTCCGGCGGCGGTGGCGGCGGCAGCAGCGGCGGCTGCGGCTGCCTGAAGTGGATCGTCATCATTCTCATCATCCTGGGCGTGCTGGGCATTGGCGCCCGTGTGCTGACGGGCGGTCAAAAAGCCGCCGAAGCACCTGCCGTCACCCAGACGGCGGTCACCACCGCCGAGATCAATCTGCGGCAGGGTCCCTCCACCTCGGATACGGTCATCGTGGTGATGCCGGAGCGGGCCACCGTCACGGTGCTGCAAAAGGACGGCGAGTGGACGCAGGTGACCTATCAGGATCACACCGGCTGGTGCAAGACCGAGTATCTGGAGATCGCCCCCACCGCCGCCGTCCCGGCCGAGAAAAAATCCGGCGGCCTGTTCGGCTGGTTGTTCGGGTGATGGCCCGTCGCTCTTGCAAAACAAACATGAACTAAATAAAATGCCGGGGATACCCATGCGGTATCTGCATCTGGTAAGATAAAAGTAGACACTCACAAAAAACGTGAGTGTCTACTTTTTTATGTGTTAAAATGAAATAGGAGGTGAACAGAGCATGGGAAGTAAGAAGGGTGTACCCCATCGCAAGTGGACAAAAGAGGAAAAA